>PKTU01000176.1 GCA_002869005.1 Deltaproteobacteria bacterium | reverse complement strand
CACCGGCGAGTGGCAGTTCATGCAGCCTTCCGCCTCTTTGTTCACAACGCTTCCGATCTCCTCGACGTTACCGGAGAAGATTATCACCCCTTTCTTGTTGAAGATCCGGACATGCTCAACCAGCTTCTCGTCGTTTACGCTCGTGACGATGTTTAAAAGCGCTTCACGATCATCCTTTAACATAGCGTAGCGGGTGGCCTTGAGGAGCACGCTCGAAATATCATCGGCGTGGAAGATATTATCCTTGATTCTGTCGCTCTCCATATTGGCGAAGAGGATTATCGAGCAGACTACGACGAAGCCAATAGTGGTGAGAAGCACCGGAATAATCGCCTTGGCCGCGAGAGTCTTGAACATATCTTCACCTCCTCGGCATCGCCGCCCCCTCGCATAGACTGCGAAGGAACGGCGCTGGCCGCGCTAATCTCCTAAGCCGTTACCTCTCCAACGGGCGTCTTGCTCTCTTTCACAAGCTTTGGGGCCGGGACCGCCTCATCCACGGGGACCAACTCGGCCTTCCATTGATAGAGTATGGGGAGCCTGTAGAGTAAAAAGCGGTAGACGAGAAGGTATATGGTGAAGACCGTCACCACGATTATCGTCTCCCCTATGTGAGGTAGCTCCGGGTAGAGCTTCCAATTGAAGGTAAAGAGCGCCGTATTGAGGCGGTTGAATACTATCCCCAGGACAGTCAAAAGAGCTCCGAATCGCGCCATCGCCACAATCTTGTGACGCACTGCGTATGCGAAAAGAGAGATGGGGATAAAGACCCCGAAGGTCATCTCGGCGAGAAAAAGGGTCCCGAAACCGGAGGCAAGGTACCCCCACTCGTTGTCATGGGCGAGGCCGATTAGCTTGATGGTGGCGTAGGTGACCAGCCCCATCGCCGCGCCCTTCGCGAGCCCCAGTGTTATCCTGTCCAGGTTTTCCAGGAAGCGGGCGTCGCACCGCCACGCCATCGTCTTCTTCACGATGGTGCTGGCGACTATCACCATGCACAGCCCCGCCGGGATGGAGGAGCAGAAGAAGAAAATCCACTGGAATTCTTCCGAGTACCAGAGCGGGTGAACCTTTCCGGGCGCATAGGTAAACAGTGCGCCCAACGCGCCCTGATGCAGCGTTGAAAGGATGATGCCGGCAGTGGTCAACCCAAGGGCGATCCTCCTGATGAATGCCTTGGCGCGAGGCCACCCCTGCCACTCGAAAAAAGAGGCGGAGACTTCAGCCATCTGCACCGACAGGTAGGTAGCCACGTGCCAGCCTACTAGAAAAAGAACCGCCGCCGGCCCCCACGAGACGACCATGGGATATGGGAGTCGCCACGGCTGACCGAGGTCAGCGAGAAGGTAGACTACTGCGAAGAGGTAACCGAGAAGGCCGTTTAGGAGCGCGAGACGTTCAATCGGCTCGAAGTCATGCCTTCCGAAGACCTCGACAGTCGTACCAAGCAGGAAGCCGGAGGCGGAGAGGGGGACCATGCTGAAGAGGCCAAAGCCGAGGAAGAGGCCCCAGGGGTAATCATTGGAAGCGTGGGTCACAAAACCGAGGCCAAAGTAAAATCGGCTCAATATTACGGGCAGGCCCACAAGCAGGATGAGGGCGGCGACCCAGTTTAGGGGGTTTCTCACCGCCTGCCCTAGGTACTCTTTGGGGGTGAAGCCGAGGAGGAGCTTCTCCTTTAGGGTCCATGGGCGGTTTTGCACCGGCGAGCGTGGCCCGTCGACGACCTTCGCTCCCTTATCGATATATCTCTTCATTATTCTCCCTCCCCTCTCTCGGAGTCATGCCCATCTTCGCCGCCCTTCTTTTTTGCGAGGAGGTGAAAGCCTGTGAAGAGGGCGGGCCATATCGCCAGGACCATCGGGACCATGCCGAGGAAGCCCATAACGTTGGAGATGATCGGTTTCTTTTGGAGGGTGGTGTCAAACCCCAGCTCTTCGAAGGGCTCCGAGGAGATGTACATCCAGGAGGTTCCACCGACCTCTTCCTCGCCGTATATGTGGTCTATGTATCTATCCGGTTCTGCCTTTATCCGCGCCTTCCCGATGGCGATGAGCTCCTCCCTGTGCCCGAAGAGCAGTGCCTCCTGCGGGCAGATCTCGACGCAAGCCGGTGGCAGACCGTTGACCAGGCGCTTGTCGTAGCAGAAGTTGCACTTGACGATCACCGGGTTGGTCGCGCTTGAGTAGCTGTAGCCCGGAACGTAGAAGGGGCAAGCGGTCATGCACATGCGGCAGCCGACGCAAACCTCCGGGTTGTAGACCACCGCGCCCTCCTTCGTCTTGGTGTATGCGTTGACGAAGCATGAGGTGAGGCAGGCGGGCTCGTTGCAGTGGTTGCACTGTATCTTCCTGTAGACGGGCGCGCCCCCCTGCGTTGGCTCGTAGCGGTTGACCACCGTGTAGCGGGTTTCATCGGGGCGTCGCATCTGTCCGCTGTGCCCACGCTCATCGAATACCGAGAGGTCGTCGAAGGGCTTCTCGGGTTTGGGCAGCCCGTGCTCCTTGTTGCACGCAGCCTCGCATGAGCGGCATCCGATGCACTTGGTAAGGTCAACAAGGACCCCCATTCCCTCGGGATACCCTTCAAAGTTGGGAGTCGCGTGCGACCGCTTGGACGTCGCCACGGTAGTGGCAACCGCCGCCGCTCCGAACTCCAAGAAACGTCTTCTGCTAATGCCTCCCATGGTTACCTCCCATATATGTCACTTGTCGTTACGTTAAAAATCAAAATGCCCCGCTGGCTACATGTCCGCCGGGCCCAATCCGAAGAGTTCTTCGCCCGCCTCGTTGCGTCGATGGCAATCGTCACATCCGTTTGGCGCGCCCATCTCCTCGTGGCAGCCTAGGCAGCTACGGTGGTAAGCCCCCTTCAAGCCGGGCTTGTCGATGTGAAAACGCCGCCCCTCAAGCTCCCGTTTTGCTATCTGCGCCGCAGAGAAGGGGTTGGGGTCGTGGCACTTTTTGCATGCTATGGGTAGGGTCGCGTCGGACTCCTCGTGGCAATCGGCGCACCCCATCTCCACCGTCACCGTTCCCACTGTATGGTGGTGGCATACGTAGCAATCATCGGCGATATCGACATGCATTGCGTGCTCGAACTCCACCCCTTCGTAGTAGCGCTCCAAAAGGTCTATCGCGATCACGTCGGGGGCATCGGCGGCTGATGCCCAGGCAGGAAGCGCCAACATCAGGAGCGCTGCCAAAATCAGCCTAACTGTAGTTTTCCTCTTACTGGTCATGGCTCCCTCGCAAGGTCGATTAGTGGTTTACGTTTACCCCGCGCCTATTCGGAGGTCTTGTTTATGTAACGGTAGAAGATAGGGAATCCGACGAAGAACCCGATACAGATGAGGTATTCGAGCCCTTTTACGTAGGTGTAGTAGTCAACCACCGTGTGGAGTGTCTTGATCTCTCCTATCGAAGCCAAAAATTGCATTAGCGAATCAAGCATCTCGCGCTCCTTCTTTAACCACCTTGGGGCGGAATAATTTAACGGCTACTTTTTACCTTCCGCGTGGGCCGGAAGCTTCTCGCGGATCATCTCGCCGATAGCCTTCACAAAACCCACGAAGAGCATCACCGCCGGGGCGACTTGAGCCACCACTATGAGGGCGCAGAGCGCGACGAAGCCGAGGGCTATGTACCCGCTGAAGTAAGCCTGGGTCGTGTCAACCGCGAAGGCCGGTGCGGCGATAAGGATTGTCAGTAGTGCTTTTTCCATAACCTTTAGCCAGCGCATTTTTATCTCCTCTCCGTACTTTTTATTGGGTTGAAGTTCCTCTCCATGGCGGAGACCCTCGAATCCCCCTCTGCTAAGAGCACCCGAAAGGCGCACTCGACAACGCTCTTGACCTCTTCGGTGTCATCATTACCGACGGGCTTCATCAGGTAGTAGAAGATTCCCTCCTCGCGAAGCCTTCTTAGCATCGGTGTAGAGAGCTCCTCGGAAGCGATAATCACCTTTAAATCCGAGTTCAGCTTCTTGAGGACCGGAATCAGGTCGAGAGCGGAGACGCCATCGATAGACCCGCCAAGTATGAGCACCTTTGCCACATCTTTTAAAATCACCTCTATTGTGTGAGAGGCCGAATGCGTCGTGAAGACGTCGTATCCGGCTTCGGTGAGGAGACCGCTTAGCCTCGTCCTAGAAGAGTAGTCATCGTCGGCTATCATTAGTGCCAGCATCTTTTCCGCTCTCCCTCTCACTTTTAAGGACATTTAACTTCACCTTCGACCAGCCGGGCGCAAAGGACTCCAATTGGCTCTTTGCGCCCGGGAGCTCTATCTTGTGCCTTCTGATGCCTCCTCCCCCTTCGCGGCGGGGCGCTTAAGCAGAGCGCTTACCATGCCGCCGAACATCAGGAAGGCGGGCACGATCTGCATGAGGATTATCAAGGCGCCGAAAGCGAGAAAGAGGATTGTCAATAAACCCATCCCCTCTCCCGGAGCGGCAGCGTCGGTCGCCAGCGCCATCTTTGAGTTAATCAGCCAGGCAGCGGTAACTCCCGTTAACAGACAACCCTTGATAGTCATGGTCGACTCCTTTCGTCGGGAGGGTTACAGGGAACTCGCCTAATAAGAATTGCATTAGCCGTGCCTAAGTGGATCAATTCGCAAAAAATCGGTGCATGCTGCATAAGTAGCTGATATAACTGGATTTAAAAAGGGAAGGCGACGGGTCTCGTTGCTTGCCGATTGAAGGAAGTGAACATTAAAAATGTTCGCTTTTACAAAGCCTGACGCTAAAGAGCTGCGGGTATTTTCTCTATCTTGCTGTAATAATTAATACATTTATATTTATGCGGGAATAGAACAATAAATATATGCGCTACAAAGCGGTATTTCATAAGTTTTTTTTACATTATTTTAAGTATTTACTTGCATCCTCTCCTCTTTGGGCTAAAACCTATTGTGAACCCGAGAGTTTAAAGATATCTCCGGCGTTCTTTCTTTGGCATTGTTCTGCTTTTTTGGAGAGAGGTGGGGAGATGGCGAAGAGGATTATCATCATCGATGACGAGGCGGTCGTCCGTAAAAGTCTTTGCCGAATCCTCAGCGGCACAGAATACGAGGTAGAGACCTTCACTTCCGGAAACCAGGCCCTTGCCGAACTTCAGAAGAGCAGCTACGACCTTGCTATAACAGACCTCAAGATGCCCGGAATGAACGGAATCGAGGTGCTTAAAGCGATCCGCATCCTTCAGCCCGGACTCCCGGTGATTATGGTCACCGGCTACGCCACCGTGAACTCAGCCGTTGAGGCGATGAAGTCCGGCGCGTTCGAACACATCGAGAAACCCTTCGAGCCTGATCAGATTCTCGAAACCGTAAAGAAAGCTTTGGAGTGGCGCGCCGCCACGCTGGGAAAGAGCTGCCCTGAGGGCTCCATCTCCTCACTTGACGACCTCATTGGCGACAGCGGGGTGATGCATGAGGTCTATCGGCGCATTACATTGGTGGCGCCAACGGATAGCACGGTGCTTATAGTCGGCGAGAGCGGCACCGGCAAGGAGTTGGTGGCCCACGCCATCCATAAGCACAGCGAGCGGGCTAGCCGCCCCTTCGTCGCAGTCGACTGCACGGCGTTGGCCGAGAATCTTCTGGAGAGCGAACTCTTCGGTCACGTCAAGGGATCCTTTACCGGCGCGGTCTCAACAAAGATAGGGCTCTTCAAGGTGGCGGACGGCGGTACCCTTTTCCTCGACGAAGTCTCAAACCTCTCCCACGCAGTACAGGCGAAGCTCCTCAGGGTCCTCCAAGAACGGGAAATCCTCCCCATCGGCGGCACCAAGAGCATCCCCACTAATATCCGCCTAATCGCGGCGACCAACGAGAATCTGGAAGATATGGTCGCCGAGGGGCATTTCCGTGAAGACCTCTATTTCCGCCTCAACATAATTCCGGTCAAGCTCCCCCCACTGAGAGAACGGGGAACCGACAGGGCGCTCTTGGCAAGGCATTTCCTCACAAAATACGCCGACAGGAACGCCAAGGATATAGGCTCCTTCACCCCTGCGGCGATTAGCCACCTTGAAAACCACGATTTCCCAGGAAACGTCCGTGAGTTGGAGAATATCATCGAGCGCGCGGTGGTCCTAAACAGCACCGGCACCATAGATGTTTGCGACCTCGAACTAAATGTCCACTCGGAATTCTGCGCCCCCAAAACCGCGGACGACTTGAAGTTCCTAAAAAAAGAGATGCGGGAGCAAGCGGTGCTGCCCGTTGAAAAATCTTTTCTCATCTCCGCCCTCACCCGCAACGGGTGGAACATAACCCGCGCCGCCGAGGAAACTGGGATGTTACGCCAGAATTTTCAGGCGATGATGCGTAAACACAATATACAGGTAAGTGAGCAGGCTTAGCATAATGACGCCTGAAGAACACCCCGGCTCCGAAAAAAGCGTCAACAGGATGGGAGGGGCGCTTTGAACCTCATCGCCAAGCTCACCATCGCCATCAGCACTCTCCTCCTGCTCTCCATGCTCCCCTTTGCTTACCTTAACGTAAAAGCCATTGAGGACCTCCTCTACGAAGAGGCGGTCACGAGCGCGGATAACATAAGCGAGACGATAATAAAGACCACCCACTACCAGATGCTGGAAAACGACCGCGAGCGCGTTTACCAGATGATGCTGGAAGCTGGGAGTCAAGAGGACATTGAACACATCAGGATGATAACCAAGGACGGGCAGATCATCTTCTCAACCAATGTGGAGGAGGAAGGAAAAAATCTCGACAAGAACGCCTCCGCGTGTGACATGTGCCATTCCGCGTCGCGCCCCCTTGAGCAGGCCTCGACGATGAACCGCAGCAGGGTATTTCTAAACGGAGAGGGGGAGGAGGTTCTGGGAATCACGAAGGCCATCTACAACCAGAAGAGCTGCTACACCGCCCCCTGCCACTTCCACCCAGCGGACCTCAACATCCTCGGGGTGCTCGACACCGTAGTCTCGCTGGACCGCGTACGTGAGAAGACGGCGGAGTATACCCAGCGGCTCATCTTCCTCACCCTCTCGATGCTCTTCGCAATCGGCGCCTCCATCACCCTCCTCATACACCATCAAGTGAGCAGGCCGATAAAAAAGCTGCTCGGGCATACGCGCAGGGTTGGAGAGCTGGACCTTTCCGCAAGGATAGAAGACACCGGTAAAGATGAAATCGGCGAGCTCGCACGCTCCTTCAACGATATGACCCAAAAGTTGGATTTATCCCAGCAGGAGCTGGAGGCGTGGGGGCACACCCTCGAAAGCAAGGTAGAGCAGCGCACCCGTGAGGTCGAGCTAATGCAGTCCCAGATAATCCGCGCGGAGAAGCTGGCCTCCCTCGGCGAAATAGTCGCGGGCATTGCCCACGAGCTAAACAATCCCCTCACGGGGATACTCGTATTATCCTCCCTTATCGAGAAGGAGGGTCAGCTTGAAGGTTGCCACCGCGAGGATATTCAATCGATAGTCCGCGAAAGCCAGCGCTGCGCGAAGATAGTTAAGGGGCTCCTAGACTTTTCGCGGGTCTCCGCGCCGAAGATGGCCCCGTGTGATATCAACCAGATAATTGAGAACACCCTGACGCTTATTGGCTCTCAATCGATCTTTCACAATATAGTCATAAAGAAGAATTATGACGCCAACCTCCCGCTGGCGCTGGCAGACTCAAACCAACTTGAGCAGGTCTTCATCAACATCGTCCTGAACTCCGGGCAGGCGATTGACGGTGAGGGGGTAATCGGCATCACTACGAAATCTGTCGGGGGCAAGATAAAAATCTCGATTAGCGACAACGGAGTCGGCATTTCGGAGGAGCACCTTGGAAAGATATTCGACCCCTTCTTCACCACCAAGGAGAACAAAGGCACCGGTCTAGGGCTCTCTGTCTCCTATGGGATAATCGAGAACCACGGCGGTTCAATAAACGTCTCCAGCGTCCGGGCAGAGGGTACCACCTTCGATATATACATCCCAGCTGCGTGACCCTAAGGGTGCCCTCCCGTGGAGCGCGTCGGCGCGCCGCATTGAGCTGCCCTCAATAATCAGCGCCGATGTTTTTGAGAAAATGAAGCAACTTGGCGTCTATAGGAGCGCAAAACTTTCTCCGGCAGCGGCCACAGGTATCAACTAAAAAAGAGAAAAGGGCTTGCGGTATATGCCGCAAACCCTTTCTTATTTTATGCTAGGCGATCCAATGCTGAAAAAAATTGTGGGTCATGGGTGAAAGGAGGGAGCCATAAAATCCCAGAGGACCCACACAATTTACAGTTTATGGAGCCTTAAACGGACTTTTGCCCGGTACTTTCCTTTTAGACTTCCAACTTTTTGGCGCGGTACGCCTTCAGGTACTTCATGCAGAAGTTGTCTCGCCCTGCGAGGGCCTCTGCGGCGGTTATCTGCGCCATCAT
>PKTU01000143.1 GCA_002869005.1 Deltaproteobacteria bacterium | reverse complement strand
CCTCCCCCCGCTGGTAGCGGAAGAGTTGTGGGTGCCCTACCTGGGCCACGGCCTCGACGCTGGTATGCAGACCCTCTTCTGCTTCGATATGGAAGAGGCGCTTAAATACCTCGACCCCGACAACATCCCCTACGTCCTCGGTGAAGAAGTTGCCGAAGACAATATATGGCTCGGCGCAGCCGACGACGTCATCATGCGTAAGCGCGGTGTCGAGTTCGTCGACGGCTCCGCTCCCGGCTTTGCCGCTGTTGTCGGCGCGGCGCCCGACAGCGCTACCGCCGCTTCAATAGCTAAAGAGCTTCAGGAGAAGGGCATATATGTCTTCATGGCCGCCGAGAACAACGGTACCACCTTCGCCGAGCAGCTGGTTAGCGAAGGCGTACAGGTCGGTTGGCCCACACGACTCGTCCCCTTCGGACGCGACGTCTCCGCCGCCATCCATGCGGTCGGTTTCGCAACACGCGCGGCGCTTGCCTTCGGCGGCGTCCAGCCAGGCGACTACGCCGGCGTGCTTCGTTACAACAAGAACCGCGTCTTCGCCTTCGTACTCGCACTGGGTGAGGTCACCGACGAGTGGTATGCAGCCGCCGCCGGCGTCATCAACTACGGTTTCCCGACCATCGCCGACAGCGATATTCCGGAAATCCTCGTTACAGGCGTTTGCACCTACGAGCATGTCGTCTCCAACGTGCCCCACGACCAGATCGTCGCCAAGGCGATCGAGGTTCGCGGCCTCAACATCCAGATCACCAAGATCGATATTCCGGTCTCCTACTCGCCTGCATACGAGGGCGAGCGTATCGGCCGCGATGCGATGCACGCCGAGCTCGGCGGGCCCAAGTCCGACGCTTTTGAGTTCTGTCAGACGATGGAGCTTGATGAAGTTGAGGACGGTAAGTTCGAGGTAGTAGGTCCCGACCTTGCGGATATGGAAGTCGGCTCGGTTCATCCTCTCGCCATCTGGGTGGAAGTCGCCGGCCGCAACATGCAGCCTGAGTTCGAGCCGATCCTTGAGCGCCAGATTCACCATCTCCTAAACGGAGCGGAGGGTATCCTCCACATCGGTCAGCGCGACATCCTCTGGATGCGCGTCTCCAAGAAAGCCGTTGACGCGGGTCTTAGCCTCAAGCATTACGGCACTATCCTGCACGCCAAGCTCCACAATGAGTTCGGCAAGATCGTCGACAAGGTGCAAGTCACCTGCTACACGGAAAAAGAGAAAGTCGACGAGCTCATGGAGAAGGCACGCTCCGTTTACCGCGAGCGTGAAGAGCGTATGGGCGCTATGACGGACGAGACGACGGACACCTATTACAGCTGTACTCTTTGCCAGTCCTTCGCTCCTGACCACGTCTGCGTAATCACCCCTGAGCGTCCTGGTCTTTGCGGCGCTTACAACTGGCTCGACGGCAAGGCTGCTTACGAGATTACCCCCACCGGCCCCAACCAGCCGATCGTAAAAGGCAACGTCCTCGACGACCGTCTCGGCAAATGGGACGGCGTCAACCAGTTCGTCTACCAGAACTCGCACGAGGCGGTACCGGAATTCTCCGCTTACTCGCTCATGGTAGACCCGATGACCTCCTGCGGCTGCTTCGAGGCCATATGCGTCCTCCTGCCGATGGCTAACGGTATCATGGTCGTCGACCGCGACTTCCCGGGAATGACCCCCTGCGGTATGCCCTTCTCGACGCTGGCAGGCAGTGTCGGCGGCGGCGCGCAGACTCCGGGCTTTGTGGGCATCTCCAAGTTCTACATCGGCTCCAAGAAGTTCATCTCCGCCGAAGGTGGCCTCATGCGTCTTGCATGGCTGCCCAAAGCTCTGAAGGAGTCAATGGAAGATGTCATCCGCCGTCGCGGCGAAGAGATGGGTTGCCCCGATCTCTACGAGAAAATTGCGACCGAAGAAGATGCGACCTCAGAGGAAGAGGTCATTGAATTCATGACGAAGGTCGGCCATCCCGCCCTCGAAATGGAACCGATGATGTAATTTGCCGCGGAGGAGCTGCACTGTGCCGCTCCTCCGCATTACTTTTTAAAAAATTCCAGCGCCCAGAGCGCTATACAGTTATGAAAGGAGAATCGGGCCATGGCTTTGACCGGTATCCAAATTTACAAGCTGTTGCCGCAGACCAACTGCAAAGACTGCGGTGACCCCACCTGCCTCGCCTTTGCTATGAAACTTGCTGCGGGCAAGGCAGAGCTTTCCCAGTGTCCTCACGTTTCCGATGAGGCTAAGAGCCAGCTCGCAGAAGCAAGCGCGCCGCCAATTCGTGTCGTTACTCTCGGCAACGGCGACGCTGCCTTCAAGGTCGGCGGCGAGACCGTCAAGTACCGCCACGAGAAAACCTTCGTCAACCAATGCGGCCTTCTCGTCTACCTCTCAAACGATATGGACGATGCAAAGGTGGACGCAGAGCTCAAGAACCTTTATGAAGTTTCCTTTGAGCGCGTCGGCTACACACTCGCCGCCAATGGCGCTTACCTTGCTGACGCCAAGGGCGACAAGGATTCCTTTCTGGCCCTCGTCAAGAAGGTTGCCGCAGCAGGCGACAAGGCTATTATCCTCGAATGCGATATGGACACTCTTTCCGCCGCCGCCGAGCTCCTCAAAGGCAAGAAGTTCGCGGCAGCCGGTGCAAACGCAGAGAACGCCGATGCCTGTGCAGAGTTCTGCGCCGCCAATGGTTGCGTACCTGTAATCACCGTTGACGGCATGACCGCCGCATCTGAGGCTGGCGCCAAGTTCGTCGCTAAAGGCAGCAAAGAGGTCGTTATCGACGCCGGTTGGACCGACATCCGTTCGGCTCTCACCGAGAACATCGGCGCTCGCCGCGCCGCGCTCGATAAGAAGATGCGAGACGTCGGTTTCCCGACAATCTCCTTTGCCTGCAAGATGAGCGATGACCTCTACACGGAGATGGCTTACGCCAACATGCTCCTTGCAAAGTACTCCGGCATCGTCGTCGTCTCCACGCTCGACCCGGCGGTAGTGTTGCCTACAACCGTCAACCGCCTCAACATCTACACCGACCCGCAGAGGCCGATGACGATGGACCAGGGCATTTACGAGATCAACGGCCCCGGCCCGGACAGCCCCGTAATCATCACCACAAACTTCGCGCTCACCTACTTCGTCGTCAGCGCCGAAGTAGAGGCGAGTCGTGTACCCACCTGGCTCCTTATCATGGACACCGAGGGTATGAGCGTTCTTACAGCTTGGTCCGCAGGCAAGTTCGTCGCCGATGCGATGGCTCCCTTCGTGAAGAAGTCCGGCATCGAAGAGAAGATCAGCCACAAAAAGATCATCATCCCCGGTTACGTCGCGCAGCTTTCCGGCGAGTTCCAGGAAGAGCTCGGCGATGGTTGGGAAGTCGTTATCGGTACCCGCGAAGCTGCGGACCTGCCCAAGTTCCTTAAGGATTACTAGGGCGAGATTAAGCCAAATGACGCGGAGGATTTATCCTCCGCGTCAGTTTTAACTAAATAGGCTAATTGAGCCGAAATTTTCCTTTTGGAGGAATAACGATGAAAATCTACACGATTGCAGAGTCAATCAATATAATGTCCAAAACCATTGGCCCCGCTATCCGCGAGCGCAACAAAGCGCCGATCCAGCAAATGGCTGAAGAGGAGCTTGCGAAGGGTTCCGATATGCTCGACTTAAATCTCGGCCCCGCCCGTAAGGCTGGTGACGAGATGATGGCCTGGCTTGTCGAGACCGTTCAGGAGGTCAAGTCCGATGTACGTTTGGCTCTTGACTCCACCAACTCCGTCGCCGTAGAAGCAGGGCTAAAGGTCTGCAACGAGCGCGCGTTGGTCAACTCTATCTCCGCGCATCCCACCTCCATGGGTGAGCGTCTTCCCCTCGTCAAGAAATACGACGCGGACTTTGTCGCGCTTACCATGAGCGAAGAGGGCATTCCGCGTGACGCCAACGAGCGCGCGGTTGCGCTTACCTCCATCATGGCCGCCGCCGAGGAGCTTGGCATAGACCATGAGCGCTACTGGGTTGACCCCATTGTGCTGCCGGTGTCCGTCGACATCAATCAGGTCAAGGCGTACATGGAGTTCATGCCGATGATCCCGATGATCGTCCCCGGCGCGACCAACACCTGTGGCCTCTCCAACGTCTCCAACGGTGCGCCTGATGACCTCAGGCCCATCCTGAATCAGGTTTACCTCCTTATGCTTTACAACCTCGGTCAGGAGTCCGCCATCGTAGATGCTTACGACAAGGAGATGATGGACATCTGTCAGGGTAAGTGGGAAGCCGAAGCCAACTTCGTCAAGAAATGTCAGGATGGCGAGGCACCTGCAGCCAACACGGATATGGAAATAAAGCTGCTTAAGACTTACCGCGTTCTTAACGGTGATGTTCTTTATTCGCACAGCTGGCTCGAAAATTAAGTTTAATTATAGTAGCCAAAAAAGCGCTGGCGGGTTGTCCCGTCGGCGCTTTTTTTTGCTTTCATTTTAATGTGAAATAATACGCTCTTGACAGAGTGCCTTCCCGATTTCATTATTGAGGGGTAATTTGCTCAACTTTAATTGCGAGCTCTTCTGGTGGGAGGTAGCATTACACCCAAGAGGAAAGTATCGCGCTGAATATGATAAAAAGAGAAGGCAGAGGTACGATAGTGGGGAAACGTAAAAAATCCAGTTACATCATACAATCGGTAACGAACGCGCTGGACTTGCTTGAGGAGTACCGGGGTGATGAAATTGAGCTCGGTGTAACAGAGCTTTCAAAACGCCTTGCTCTTCACAAGAACAATGTCTTCAGGCTCCTGGCCACCTTGGAATCAATGGGTTACATGGAGCAAAACAAGATCACCGGTAACTACCGATTGGGCCTGCGCGTGCTTGAGCTTGGTCAGGTTTTCATCAAGCACATGGGTCTGCTCAAGATGGCTCGTCCAATACTTCAGGAAGTTGTCGACAAGTGTAATGAGACCGCTTACCTGGGGTTGATTAGAGAGAACCGCGTAGTCTATGTCGATGTTGTTGAGGCCTCCAGGCCAGTTCGTGTCGTATCAAGGGTAGGCGTGGGCTTGCCGGTTTTTTCTTCCGCCGTGGGCAAGGTTCAAGTGGCTTATGAGTCAGCTGACGAGATGAGGCAGGCGCTGGAAGAGGGGCCCCTACAACAATTTACCCCGAATACGATAACCGATAAGGAAGAACTTATCGAGCACCTTAAGATGATTCATGACCAAGGTTATGCTTTGGATGATGAAGAGTATGATGAGGGCATAAGGTGCGTAGGCGTTCCCGTGCACGACTACACCCGCAGAGTAATTGCGGGCATATCGATCTCAGGCCCTGCCTACCGATTCGCCGATGAAAGGTTGAAGGATGAGCTTATCCCCTTGGCTAAAGAAGCCGGGGAGCGCCTCTCGGAACGTCTTGGGTACGCAATCTCCATATGATAAGTGGTTTGTTTCACAGCCCTAAAGGTCGCGCACGGTTATTTTAACCGTGCTAAACCCCTTTTATTATGCCTTAAGAATTTCTTGACCCAATCTATAACTTACCCTAAAATTACCTGATATTTTCATGCTGGTATTTGAACCATCAGGGGCGACTAGTGGGTAAGACTAAAGCAAAAAAAGCGGCTGAAAAACAGGTCGATGACTTTGAGATCGGCGCAAAGATCAAGGCGCTTAGAACTGCAAAGAAAAAAACCTTGCAAGAAGTTGCCAATGATACGGGATTTTCGCCTGCGCTTATCTCCCAAATTGAGAACAATAACGTCTCTCCCCCAATCGCCACCCTATCAAGGATCGCAAAAGTCCTGGGTGTGCGCGTTGGTTACTTCTTTGAAGATGAGGGGATAGAGAGTGACTATGAGGTTCTTCGCGCCGACCAGCGCCCTATAGTAACTAAGGTGATTTCTTCCTCAGGAGGTCAACATGGTTATATCTACCATGCCCTCACCCATAAGAAGCGTGACAAGTTGATGGAGCCCTTTGTCCTGACTGTCGAGCCGGGGGTGCGAGACGATGACAACCAATACTCCCATGAGGGCGAAGAATTTCTTTTGGTTATGGATGGGGAGGTTGAGCTGCTCCTTGGAGAGGACAGGATTGTTTTAGAGGAGGGCGACTCCGTCTATTTTGAATCCTCTTTAAAACACAGGCTCCTGTCGCATGGTGATGAGAAGGCTCGTGTGCTAGCTGTCCTTTGCAGGGGCAACTGACCTAAAATATCAGGCGGCATATAAAAAATTTAACCGCTGCCTTTGCTCTTTCCAAATGGCCGCAGTCAGGCACGCGAGTTTTGGCTCTCGCGAATTCCCAAGCTGTGACTGGCTTTTTCAGGCATAAGACTACTTTAACTCGGTTGAGGGGCGAATAAACCTCATCAGGGGGAGGGTTGCCCGCAAAAAAAGCTGGTAGCAATCTTGGGGTCAAATCTGGCATAAAGATAAGTTCAGATAGATTAGCGGATAAGGAGAACTTTATGAGCAAGAAGAAGAAAAACCCCTTGAAGATTACGGACCTCACTTTTCGTGACGGTCACCAAAGCCTCTTTGCGACGCGCATGCGCACCGAGGATATCGAAGCAATAGCAGAGACTGCCGGTAAAGTCGGCTACCACTCCATGGAGGTCTGGGGGGGGGCCACATTCGATACCATGCATCGCTTCCTCGGGGAAGACCCTTGGGAACGGCCACGTACTCTGAGAAAATACATTCCCGAGGAGGTTAAATTCCAAATGCTCCTCAGGGGGCAGAACGCAGTCGGCTACAGAAATTACGCCGATGACGTAGTGGAGGCGTTTGTCGATGAGGCTTGCGATGTTGGAATAAACATTTTCCGTATCTTCGATGCGTTAAATGATCCTCGCAACTTTGAGACCGCTGCAAAAGCTGTCCTGAAAAACAAGCAGCATTTTCAGGCGGCGCTATCCTTTACCCTTACAGAGCGAAGGATGGGTGGCAATATCTTCACCCTTGAATATTGGCTGGGCAAGGCAAAGACCTTTGCCGAGATGGGTGCCCACTCAATCTGCATCAAGGATATGGCAGGCCTCCTCTCCCCCGATGATGCCTACACACTGATTAAAGGGCTAAAAGATACAGTCGATATTCCCATTGAGCTTCATTGCCACACAACCTCCGGGCTCGCGGAATACACTTTCTTGAAGGCGATTGAGGCGGGCGTGGACATCCTTGACACATGCTCCGCCCCCTTTGCCAACCGCACAAGCCATCCGGCTATTGAGCCTATCGTTGCACAGCTTCAGGGTACTTCTCGCGACACGGGCCTTGATTTCGACAAGCTAAACGAGATCAACGAATATCTTGAGGGTATAGCTCCTAAATACAGGCACCTGCTCGATACGACCCGCCTTGCAGTCGTAGATATCGGTGTTCTACGCCACCAGGTCCCCGGCGGGATGCTATCAAATCTCGTAAACCAGCTGAGACAGGCAAACGCCACGGACAAACTTGGCGCTGTCTTCAAAGAGCTTCCCCGGGTAAGAAAAGACCTTGGCTTCCCACCACTCGTAACGCCAACAAGCCAGATCGTCGGCGTGCAGGCGGTCCAAAACGTTCTCTTCGGGAACCCGGACGGCTCCCTCGAAGAGCGCTACAAGATGATCTCCGGGCAGGTGAAGGATTACTGCTACGGACTTTACGGAACTCCCCCCGCCGAGGTGAATGAGGACCTCCGCACACTCGCCCTCAAAGGCTATCCGAGGGGAGAGGAGCCTATAACGTGTCGACCCGCAGACATTCTTGAGCCTGAACTGGAAGCCGCGAAGGCTGAGATAGGAGACCTCGCCAAAGACCGCAAGGACCTTATCTTATATACGCTATTCCCAACTACCGGTAAGCGCTTCCTCCGTGTACGCGAAGGACTTGAGGACGCCCCCGCCGAGTGGACCCCCAGAACCATTGAGGAGGCGCAGGCTGAAGAGGCGTTAGTCGCAAAGGCCAAGGCTGGGGAGCTCGTAGAAAAGGGTTCAGCTGCCGCCCCATCCTCTTCTGCCCGTTCATATCAGATTTTCGTAGACGGAGAAGCGATTGAGGTGACTATAGATGGCGCTCTTCCCTGTGCAGCCCCAGGGGCAACCATTGCTTCACCGGCACCGTCGGCTCCCGCGCCTGTCGCCGCCGCGAGTCAGCCTGCGGTAGTTACCGCTCCTTCGCCGGCAGCCCCTGCACCCTCAGCACCTTCCGGGGCGGGGGTATTGACCTCACCCATGCCGGGTCTCGTGATTGATTACAAGGTAAAGGCAGGTGACAAGGTCAGCGCTGGCGACGTCGTCGTAGTCCTTGAGGCCATGAAGATGGAGAACAACCTTGAAGCCCCAATTAGCGGCACGGTAAAAGAGATAGTCTCCGCACAGGGGTCGACTGTAGAGACCGGCGCGGTTCTTCTGGTCATCGAATAACGATTTTTAAAAATTCGTACTTT
>PKTU01000105.1 GCA_002869005.1 Deltaproteobacteria bacterium | reverse complement strand
GATGAGCAGGAAGTCGGCGCCCGCGCGCTCCACCCGCAAAGCGGCATCCGTTATCTTTTCTCCTACGCCGTCCCAATCAGCCGATTGCATCAGCTTCTCTATTGGAGCGAAGTCAACGCTGTAAAGGATCATCTCGGCGGAGTGGAGTCCTCCCCGGGTGCTCTTAACCCCTTCATTGATTAGCCTGTAGTATGCGGCGGTGCTCTCCCAGCTCATGCCGCCCAAAAGCCCTATCTTCTTCATGGTTACCCGTCCTAGAAAGGGGGCGCTGAATCGCCCGCGCCTCCGTTAGCAGCAAAAAACAACTTTAAGATGAAACCTCTCCTGCTTTCTAACATCAAATAATTTAAACATCGCTTTTTTATGTATATTTATGGAGACGCAGATGCTCTGGAGCTTTCTAGGCAAGATAAACAAAAACCTTACCCTCGCCATCCCTGCCATGATGGTCGCCGGCTTCATCTTCGGCCTATTGGTGCGAGCCGCCCCTCTAAAGTCAGCGATTATGCCCCTGACATTTTTAATGGTCTACCCGATGATGGTCAACCTCAAGGTAAAGAAGGTCTTCGAGGGCGGAGATACAAAGGCGCAACTGATTACGCAGCTGATAAATTTTGCCGTAATACCCTTCTTCGCCTATGGCGTCGGCCTCCTCTTTTTCGAGGGAGAGCCCTATATGGCGCTGGGGCTCCTTCTTGCTGCGCTTGTACCCACCAGCGGCATGACTATCTCCTGGACCGGCTTTGCTAAAGGCAACCTTGCCGCGGCGGTAAAGATGACTGTCGTAGGGCTCATACTAGGTTCTCTGGCAACCCCATTCTACGTGCAATTTCTCATGGGTAAATCAGTCGATATAAACATTACCTCGGTGATGGGGCAGATCGCGCTAATCGTATTTTTGCCGATGGCTGTCGGCTTCGCTACCCAACAGTGGCTGGTTAAACGTTATGGGCAGGATACCTTTCAAAAAGTTTGGTCACCGCGCTTCCCACCCCTCTCGACCCTTGGCGTGCTCGGCATCGTTTTCGTTGCGATGGCCCTAAAAGCCAGACAGATATCAAGCGAACCGACCCTCATAATCAACATCTTTTTACCCTTGCTGGTGCTCTACGCGGCAAACTTCGCACTCTCAACTATCGTGGGCAAGATGCTCCTGCCGCGCGGAGATGCTATAGCCCTTGTCTACGGAACCGTTATGAGGAATCTCTCCATAGCGCTCGCCGTAGCCATAAGCTCCTTTGGAGAAGAGGGTTCATACGCTGCGCTGGTGCTCTGCGTGGCATATATCATTCAGGTGCAGGCAGCTGCGTGGTACGTAAAATTCACGGATAAAATCTTTGGAGCCCCGGCGTAAAAAAAGGGAACCCTCGGGGCTCCCTTTTTATCGACGCTTAACCTGGACACTAATTTGAGTTTGCTACCTCGAAAGAGGAGTGTGTGATGGCGTCCTTCATATCCACCTCAACGCTGCTGCCCCTGGAGCCCTCAATCTCGACGGCTTTCTTCTCGGCGGCCTCGGCATCCTCGGCTTTACCCAACTTGTCGTAGATCTGTCCCATCAGGTGATAGGCCTCGGCATAATCAGGGTCTTCCTCTACCGCTTGCTTAACCAGCCTTAGTGCCTTGGTGGAATTATGTTTTTCAAACATTCTTTCGGCCATGCGCATATATCGGATAGCTTTTCCCTTGGGTGTATAGCCCTCGGGGGCCTTGACCAGCGGCTCCTTCTTTTTGGCGACGCCAAGGTACTCCTCGACGTACTCTTTAAGCTCGTACTTAGCCATCGTACCGTAGCCGGTGACCAGCTTCAGGGCAACGCCCTGATTGTCTATCATAACCGCCGAAGGCACCGCCGCGACCCCGTAAGCGTTAAAGACCTCAAGCCCATTATCAATGACCATGGGGAAGGTCGCACCAGTATCCGTCAATACGGTTCGTATATTGGCAAAATCCTCTTTTGTCAGCTCCTGATGCTCAACGTTGACGCCCATAGCCTTAAGACCTTTATCTCCGTGAGCATCAAGCATAGCCTGAATATCGCTGATGAAATCAGCGCTCCTCGGCGACCATGCGGCCCAGAAGAGTACAAGGGTAGCCTTCTCTCCAATGGAATCCGAGAGTGTGTAGGCTTTGCCGTCAAGGTCCTTAAGCTCAAAGTTAACAACCGTATCACCAACTGAAGTGCGCTTAAACGCCATTGCATCCGAAGAGAAGCCCGGAGCGGCAAGCACGAGGGAGACGGCGGCGAGGGTTATCGCCATCTTTATTAATTTATACAATTTAAAACTCCTCTGTGGCTGTAATATTGATACGTATTTTCTCTTGTCTGTCCTGCGGAAAATATCCGCTTATAATATTTATGACATATATAATCTACCTGAAAACAGCAGATTGATTCCACTTCATACTGAAGAAAGCACATAAAATATATAGTGAAATATTGCTCATTCTTTACCCCTAGTTTATTTGATGTATAAAGTAGTGAAAAAGTTTCACCACTTGTTTATGCGTATTTAGAACTTTTAATTTTTATCCCTGCGCCCCCTCCCCGTGATGCCTTGACACCCCGCTATCTATGTTCTAACGTTAATATTTTGGATAACTTGCCGCATGATGAAGGAATCTATGAAGCCCCTTGTCCTTGCCTCAGGTTCGCCTAGAAGACGAGAGTATCTTGAACTTCTGGGGATACCATTGGAGGTGGTAGTAAGCGGTGCCGAGGAAAAAAACCCCGGCAATTTATATGCAGTGGAAAATGCAAAATTTCTAGCGGAGAAAAAAGCTCTTGATGTAGCCCAAAAGGTGGGGGCATCGCGACATATACTGGCGGCCGACACAATCGTAGCGTTGGGGAGTCAAGAGCTGGGAAAGCCTTTGGATGCCGAAGACGCGCGGCGGATGCTCTCAATGCTCTCCAACCGCAGCCATACCGTTTTCACAGGGGTCTCGCTGGCGCATCTGGGCCAGACAAAGACTCTGGTAGTCTCCACGGAGGTACGCTTCAGGGCGCTCACCAAGGAGATGGTCGAGTGGTATATCGCCTCCGGCGAACCATTCGACAAAGCCGGGGCATATGGAATACAGGGCCTCGCCGCCGCCTTTGTCGAGGCAGTGGAGGGTTCATATTCAAACGTAGTGGGCCTTCCGTTGGTAGAGACCTCCAAGCTCCTTGAAGACGCCGGTTATGCGCCGTGGTCAAAGACAGGCAAAGAGAGATGAGCGTTTACCAAAACATAAAGAACATTCTCGACGACATTGGGGAGACCTGCCTCAAGTCGGGCCGAGAAGCTGGTTCGGTGACCCTCATCGCGGTCTCGAAGACAAAGACGCCGGAGCTGATGCTTGAGGCGTATGAGGCTGGGCAGCGTCACTTCGGAGAGAATTACGTTCAGGAGGCGCTCTCAAAGATAGAGGCCCTACCTGGAGACATAAAATGGCATATGATAGGCCACCTGCAAAGCAACAAGGCAAAGTACGTGGCGGGACGTTTCAGCCTCCTACACACTGTTGACCGCACCTCCCTCGCGGATGCGCTGAACAAGCAAGCCGATAAATTGGATATAAACATACCTGTCCTGCTACAGACGAATCTCGCCGGCGAGGAGACCAAGTCCGGCACGGATTCTGGCGGCGCATTTAAAATGGCCCGCGAAGCCGACAGATGGCCCAGGCTACAAATACGAGGCCTTATGTGCATCCCACCCTTCGGTATGGAAGCGGAGGAGTCGCGTCCGCATTTTCGCGCCCTTCGGGAGCTTGCTAAAAAGATTGGCGCAGAGTGCCCCTCTTCGGTCAAAATGGAGCAGCTCTCCATGGGGATGAGCCACGATTACCGCGTCGCAATAGAGGAGGGAGCGACCCTTGTGAGGGTGGGCTCCGCCATCTTCGGCGAACGTTGACAGGAGCTACAATGAGTTTGCCTAAAATTACCATTATCGGCCTCGGCAATATGGGCGAGGCCCTACTTAGCGGAATCCTCTCTGCCGGGCTCCTGGAAAAGGAGCAGATCACGGGCGTTGAAACTTTCGCGCCGCGCGCGAAACAAATTGCCGAAAGCCACGGGATCAGGGTAACCGGCGAGGTAAAAGAGGGCGTCAAAGGCTCAGGCGCGGTTATCCTGGCAGTCAAGCCACCGGACGCCGCGGCGGCGCTCGACGCCCTTGGGGGCGAAGAGACCCCGGCCGTCATATCCATCTGCGCCGGGCTTACCCTTGACTGGCTCCAAAAGCACGCTCCAAAGAGCCAGATTGTCCGCGTAATGCCCAATACTCCGGCCCTTGTCGGCGAAGGAGCCTCCGCTTTTTGCATCGCCGACAAAGCCAGCGAGGAGGCCGCAAGCTGGGCGGAGACGATCCTGTCGGCGGTGGGAAAAGCGTACAGGGTGAAGGATGAGGCCCTTATGGACGCGGTTACGGGTCTTTCCGGCTCCGGTCCAGCGTATGTCTTTCTCTTCATTGAAGCGCTGGCCGACGCGGGGGTCGCAGCGGGGCTGCCGCGTGAGATCGCAGCTTCGCTGGCTATGCAAACCGTCAAGGGCGCTGCGACGATGGCCCTAGAGGCTGACGTTCCTACCTCGGTCCTGAAAGATCGCGTATGCTCGCCGGGCGGCACAACGATTCAGGG
This sequence comes from Deltaproteobacteria bacterium, assembly GCA_002869005.1. Classification (GTDB taxonomy): domain Bacteria; phylum Desulfobacterota; class Deferrisomatia; order Deferrisomatales; family BM512; genus BM512. The sequence goes on along the minus strand of PKTU01000105.1, from coordinate 3,946 downwards.
CGTACGAACACTCGAAGCCATGGGACTTCGCTCCGCGGTTATAGAGGCGGTTCTCGCCGCAACACAGCGCTCTAAGGAACTCGGAGGATAGATATGTCCGTAATCGGTTCGATAATAATGGGTATCGCGAGGATACTTAACTTCGCCCTCACCCTCTACATGTGGGCGGTAATAGCCAGCGCCCTTTTCAGCTGGATACGCCCAGACCCCTCTTCACCGCCCGTGCGCTTCATATACTCTATAACGGACCCGGCAATATACTGGATAAGGCGTAAGATCCCAACGAACTTCGGCGGCATCGACCTGTCACCCATGATTCTTATATTCGCCATTTACCTGGTACAAAATTTCGTCATAGGCGCTCTTCTCGAACTCGCTTATAGAATTTAGTGACACGCTGAGAGGTAAAGATGAGAATACGCTCGGTAGACATACATAATCAGACCTTCTCCGTATCCTTCAGGGGCTTCGATCCGGGAGAGGTTGACGAATTTCTGGAAAAGATAGCGGATGAGTTGGAGCTCCTGAACACCGAAAAAGAGGACCTGGAAAGGGCCCTTGTCGCCGAGAGAGAGACGCGCGCCAAGGTCGAGGAGGCGCTTGCAGCCAGCCATAATATGCAGCGGACAATAGTCGACCACGCACGGCGGGAGGCGCAGCAGATCACAAACGGCGCGCGCGCTGATGCTAAGGCTTTTATCGAAGAGACCCGCTCCATTGCCAAGGATTACCTTAGAGATCTTGAGGTTTTAAAAGAGAAGCGAATAACCTTCTTGAGCGAGCTCGCGGGGATGGCCTCCATGCTTAGCGAATGGGTCGAGCGGCAGCCTGATGAACCGGGGCACGACACCAGCGCCCTGGAAGAACTTCTCTCCGACCCGATGAACCCCACCGCGCCCGAGCTGGAAGATTACGCCGAACCTCCAGTCAGTGACCCCTCAGACGTAAAAAGCGATGAATCCAAGGCCGCACCACCCTCATTTGTTACAGGAGATGATGATAAAGAGGTGCCGGGCCAGCTTGAGCAGCCGGTGCTCGCCGGATACAGCGAGGATTCCAAAGGGCCTGACCCCGAACCGGATGAGGATCAAACTACGGAGGAGGAGCCGAGTCCGCGAAGCTCTTCATCGTTCACGCTGGTAGAGGATTAGGTTGCGCCCTGCACCCCCTTGGCTTACCGACTCGCCCGAGGGGCTGCTGCTTAAAATTTGGGCCAAGCCGAGAGCCTCACGCACAAAGATAGCGGGAGAGCGGGAGGGGGCGTTAGCGGTCGCCCTGGCAGCGCCGCCGGTGGATGGCGAGGCAAACGCCGAATTGGTAAAATTTTTTTCAAAACTTCTCGGCGCGTCAAAGAAGGATGTAACTGTCCTAAAGGGTGCCACTGGCCGCGCAAAGACCCTGCTGGTGAGCGGCATAACGACTGAGGAGGCGCTAAAAAGCCTGTCGTTGAAGTAAAGAGCGCATTCAAAGAGCCGCAATGCTGACGGCAGCAAGAACGCCTAATGCAACATATCCCCTTTAAAGATAGCCTGAGAGAACTTTTAACAACTCCTCGTGGATGGCGCCGTTGGTGGCAACTATATCTCCCCTCATGTGGTCGAAGGGGCCTCCATCAATTCTGGTGACCACTCCACCCGCTTCGGCAACGAGGAGGGCTCCCGCAGCCATGTCCCAGGGCATCAGACCAATTTCCCAGAACCCGTCGAAGATACCCCTCGCGACGTAAGCTAAGTCTATCGCTGCGGAGCCGAGGCGACGTAGCCCTCTACAGGATTTATGTGTCGCTGCAAAGGCGCCGAAAATATCCCGTGGATTTGTTCTGTTGTCGTAGGGAAAACCTGTGGCAAGGAGCGAGTCGACAAGCGCCCCGGTAGAAGTCACCGAGATCGGCTCACCGTTCATAAATGCCCCGCCGCCTTTGGTGGCTGTGTAGAGCCTGTCGCCCATCGTCTCGTATATGACCCCGGCGGTTATCTCCCCAGCTTCCTCAAGCGCTATCACAGAGCAAAATATCGGAATCGAATGGGCGAAGTTGGTGGTACCGTCTATGGGGTCCACAATCCAGCGGGCCTCCGTCGAGGTGCCGCCGAGCTCGCCCTCCTCTTCCCCCAGGACGGGGAGGTCGGGAAAGGCCGCTCCAAGTATCTCCCGTATCCGCTCCTCACAAGCGATATCGACATCTGTTACAAGGTCGACAATGCCCTTCTTTTTGATCTCAAGAGCTGAATCAAAGCGCTCTCGTTGAATTTCACCGGCCTCCTTAGCGGCCTTTATCGCTACATCAAGTGCGCCATCAAGCATCGCTTTTCATCCTTTTTGCGTGGGGAGGGTTGAATATTCTCCTAAGGAATGATTTTATGACGATTGGCGCTACTTTGAAGTAGTTGACCTTGAAAAAGCCCGTAGGCCAATCAAGCTCCTCCTTATCGCAGACCGTAGACTCATCCACATCGACTATGCGCGGGCGAATCTTCGCGAGTTCCAGCTCCCTCTCGGCCCCATCTTCTATCGCCATCGCGGCGTCGATCTCCCTCATCATCGCCACGGCCTTTCGGTTCCTCTCACGTACGGTCCCGGCATGAGCCTTATCGAGTAGGCCATACTCCATCTTAAGCTCATTTAAAGCCATCCCCGCTTCATAGGTCGTATAAACTATCTCCTCACGCGTCATCCACTCAGTCTCATAGTTGAGGAAATACTTCCAACTGGGAGAATCGAGGGCGGCACGGAGATCCCTGAGTTTCGTGAAGAGCAGTTTGTACCCATAGCGCTCGGGGTTCTCCCAAACCGCAGAGCCGGGATCCACGAAGGGGGCCAGCGGGCTTATGAAGGGATGTAGCACCTTGGATTCGCCGTGACGCTCAAAGAGCATCTTACAGTAATCCACCGTGGCCATAACATTCTCAGCGCTCTGCTTCGGCAGCCCCGTCATGAAAAACAAGTCCAGCCTGCGGCATCCCAGCTCTATTGCATCGGCGATAAAACGCTCCAGGGATTCATTGTCGAAGGGTCTGCCGAAGGCGTAACGAACCTCCTCATCGTGAGATTCAGGGGATATCTCGATATTGAACTTCGGCACCGAATCCGCGACGAGCTCAAGGAGGGCTCGCGGCGGGGGGTCGAAGAACTCAATAACCACCTCGTTCTTTATGCCGAGGCGCTTTAGCTCCCCAAAGAGCGCCTTTGCGTAATCCTCACCGTGCTGGAGAACGTCTCCTATTATAAATATGGGGGCGTTTAGATAAGTCTCGGCGGTTTTCATATCTCGCGCGACGAGCTTGGGGTCTTTGAAAGTAGGAGTCTTGCGGCCCATTGTATGGTTGAAGTAGTGCGCGCCCCCTCCGCATGTGCGGCAGTTGTGGACGCACCCACGGCAGGTGAAGACAGCGGTTATAGGGTAGCGCTTCCACGTCTGAAATGGCTGATAGCCCTTAAAATCGAGGTGGCGGATAGTCTGCTCTATCGCATGCTCGTAGTTGGTGAATACGTGGTCAAGGTCCGGCGGCCTGTACTCAAGCGGATTTACAACCGTTTTACCCGCGCCATCCCTCCAGGAGAGGTTCGGGATTGCAGAGTAATCGCGTTTTTCAAGCGCGACGGCCTCCATCAGCTCCACCATCGGGTGCTCGGTGGAGTCGCCGCGCATGACGAAATCGACTTGGGGAAACTCCGCGAGGATCTCTTCGTGGAAAAAAGATGAGGAAAAACCGCCCATGACTATCGGCGTCTGGGGATGGAGGCGTTTTAAAATCTCCGCCACGGCAAGAGAGCCGTTGACGTGCGGTAACCAGTGGAGCGGAATACCGAACATCCTCGCGTCAAGTTTTGAGAGGAATTTTTCCGCGTCAAAGCTGGGTGACTCAAGCATCTTCAGCGCGAGATTAACGATACGCACCTCAAATCCTGCGCGGGTAAGGTGCTCTGAAATCGAGATCAGCCCTATAGG
>PKTU01000080.1 GCA_002869005.1 Deltaproteobacteria bacterium | reverse complement strand
TTTCGTCTCCTGAGAGGTTTTATCTGACCTCTCGCATCCGCTTATTTTTTTCCAGCCGGGCGCATAGTCTTAAGACCGGCGACGGCAAAATCGGTGAAGTGGGAGAGCAGCCGCTCAAGGTCATCGGCCGCGAACCATGGTGATTGGCCTATAACCGACTGAATTTTTCTTCTCCGCATGAGGTACAACGGTGGGCCGATCACTAGAGACGCGGCCTCTCTTAAGAGCTCCTCGGAGGCCCCCTCTCCTATAATCTCGCTTATAATATCCTCAAGCGCCTTGACCATTGGGTCGATGCTCTGCTCCATGACCATTTTCAGGAGTCCGGTGGGGTTGGACATCTCATGGCTCATGAAATTGAACGCCAAAGGCTCATCGGATAACGCTACCTGAAGTATGCCCCTTATACGCCCTCTAAGCCGCTCCTCCGCCGGCGCATCTTCTTCTACCCCGCCATCTTGAGGGTACGCCTTGGAAGACGCATCAAGCACCCTTTCCCAAGATGCGCGATAAAGGGCTTCCTTGCTCCGGAAGTGGTAGTTCACGGAGGCAATATTGGTTCCGGCGAGGGTGCAGATATCGGCCACCTTTGTGGCGCCGTATCCTTTTTCCGCGAAGCACCCAATGGCCGCTTCAAGAATTCGCTCTTTTGTACCCGCGCAGAGTTCGTCCTCTTTATTCATCGCCTCACAAAATTTAAACAGTTGTTTTAAATAACTTTTTAAGAGATATCCCAACCTCCGTCAAGGACGAAATTACCGTCATTAAATCCAAAGCGCTTTTTTTAGTAATTTTATGGTGGTTGAATGGATAGTCCTTAAAATATGAGCTTATCCACTGTCAGCCTATTTTCTCAGGAGCAGAGCAGTTTGCGTACTTGAGAAAGTACGAAGTTAGGTCCTGTTGAAGAGGATATCTTTTAGGTGGGTTTAATTTTTTTTCACTGCTCGCTTTCGCGGCACTTTAGGTGGCGGTTTTTTAAATCAATACATATCTGCCCTCACTTAAGCTTCGTAATTCTTCCGATATTTCCGGCCGCTCTCTCCCTCCCAACTCTAGGGTTATCCAGAAACCCGTTGAAGACAACCTCCAGCTGCCTGCGAAAGCTCATAAAAAATTCCGCCCTTAGCCATCAGCGGCAGTCTTAGCCTTAATAATATCCTCAACTGTGCGCGCGCTAACAGGCCCCGACCAGCCTTTGGAGATCTCGGCCCTCAGCCCTTCCGGCACTCTTTGCGATAAATTTGATGTAAACGAAGGGCGTCGCGAACAACTTCGCTGACATTTTGCTAGTCTCCGCTACTTACCTGCGAAGCTATGTAGTCATCCTGCTTTTTTAGTAAAGCTAATATTCATAGCGCACATGTTAATACATTTGTCTATATTTGTTAATTTTGGACATTTGATTAAAGAGCTATAGAAATGCAGAGCGCATAAAGAAGAAAAAGCCCACGCTTTTTTGGCGTGGGCTTCTTAAATTGGTGGACCATACGAGACAACTTTAGAACTCCTATCGGCACTGATGTAAAGAACTTACTGGCCAACTTTCTCGCGTGGTGGAGAGGTTCAGAAAGCGTGGATGAAGGCTGATTTCAATGGTTGAGAAGCCTTGAAAAGTGTTGGCCAAGGCTGCCCGGCCTCACTTCTGTCACGAAAGACCACTCCAGCGATTGTTCTTTCAAATACGACCGTATTTCATAACTCGTTTAACGTGGTCAGTTGAATTTTTTCAAATTACCCATTGACTCCAGAAATAAAGATGGGCACAATTGTGCTGACTGACTACTCAGTCGCGTAGTTACAGAGGAGAAGCTATGACCCGCAAGGAAGCAATACTGAAGGCTGCCATCGAACTCTTCATGGAAAAGGGATACAACGGTACCGCCACGTCCGAGATCGCCGAGCGAGCCGGCGTGGCGCACGGGACCGTGTTCCACCACTTCGGAAAAAAGGAGAACCTTCTCTTAGAGTTGACCGAAGCCACCATCAAGGAAATATATGAACGCACGGCCAATTTTCCTACCGAGGGGTTGTCGGGCCTTGACGCTCTAATAAAAACACTGCGCATGACGCTGGAGTTTATTGATCTACGCTGGAACAGCATTTACGTCCTAATGCAGGAGACACCGATCCTCATGAGTCCTAACATGATTGGAGGCGAGGTCTCTGCATTCTTCCACAAAATAGCAGACATGCGGCGCGCCCTCATAGAGAGGGGTATCGCCGACGGCTCAATACGCAATTGCAACGTGGATGCGGCCGTCTACGCTATCGAGTTCTTACTTTCCGGGATCACCCACACTAGGATGAAGGGTCTGCTGGAAATCCCCGACAATATAACCGAGGAAGCTCTGGGCCTTTTCAGGAAATCCATAGAGGCTTGAGCTAAAGCTCCCGCCCCCATAACGCGGGGCTTCTTTAGAACTTAAACACTGAGTGGCTGGTTAATCAATGTCTGCACGGTCCTCATAACTCCGCTACAGGCGGGTAATTTTTGCACCCAAACCTGACTGAGCAGTCAGTCGCACAAGGAGTCGATACAATGCGCATCCTTTCTCTATACATCCCTCTGATGCTGGCGGCGGTAACCATTGCCGGCTGCAACAGTTCCGCCACCACTCCGATACCGGATGAGGTGGCCCGCCCTGTCAAGACGATAACCGTAGCTCAAACCAGCCCCTCAACTACCCGCAGCTTTCCGGGCGTGGTGGAGGCGGCGGTGCAGACCAGCATGGCCTTCAGGGTGGGCGGGCCCGTCACCAGCTTCAAGGTGGTCATAGGCGAGCGGGTCGCAAAAGGCCAGGAATTAGCGCGAATAGACTCAAGGGACTATGAGGTTAGAGTCACGGCCCTGCAAGCCAGACTGGCCGAGGCGCAGGCCACGTTACGCGCGATGCGTCAGGGTGCCAGGGCCGAGGACGTGGCCACCCTCAAAGCCGAGCGTTCGGCGGCCGCCTCAAGGCTCGATGAGGCTGAGAAAAACCTCCAACGCTACGCGCGTCTGCTCGCGGAGGGCGCGATCGCCAAAGCCACGGTGGATAGCGCCAGGACCGGTTTAGAAGCGGCAAAGGCCACCCTTGAAGGCGTAGACAAGAACATAGAAAAGGCGACCAGCGGCGCACGGGTCGAAGACATAGAGGCAATGGAGGCGCGCATCAAATCGATCACCGCAGAGCTTGCCGGAGCAAAGAACAGCCTTGTAGATACCAGACTGCTCGCCCCTTTCGCCGGCGTCGTTCACGAGAAGCTGGCCGAAGAGCACGAAACGGTGGCTCCGGGCCAGCCGGTTGTCAAGATCTTCGATTCATCCCACACCGAGGTAACCGTTCGCGTGCCTGAATACATCGTCACCAATCCCGCCATGATCTCTTCGGTCACCTGCACCATTGACACTTTGCCGGGAAAATCCTTTCCGGCTTCCGTCAAGGAAATCGGTCAGGGCTCCAAGGCGGCCAACCAGAGCTACCCCCTCACGGCGGGAATCGATCTGCCCGCGGATCTCAGTCTCTACCCCGGCATGGCCGCTACCCTGCACATAACCATGAACGACGGGAACACCGGCGCAATGCCGCTGGTCCCGCTCTCGGCGCTTGCCTCCGACCCTGAAGAGAACTCACGCGTCTTCCTCTTCGACGCCGGGACTTCCAGCGTCGTGCCGGTCGCTGTGAGCACAGGCAAGGTCGTCGGCGACAAGGTGGAGATACGCGAGGGAATTTCGGCAGGCGACAGGGTCGTCACTGCCGGAGCGCGCTTTTTGCGGCCCGGCCAGAGCGTCAAACTTATAACTCCGCAAAATGACTAGTCGGCAAAGGCACCGATCATGAAGCTCACTGAACTTACACTCAAAAACAAGACCGTCGCCTTTGTCCTGTCGTTCCTGCTGGTCATTGGCGGCATCTTTTCCTACAACTCGCTGGGCAGGCTGGAGTTCCCCGCCTTCACCATCAAGACTGCTGTGGTCATCACCCCCTACCCCGGAGCCGACGCTGCCACGGTAGAACAAGAGGTCACCGACCTGATCGAAACCAGGGTCCAGCAGATGTCGCAGGTCGAGAAGGTCCGCTCCCTTTCGCAATCGGGCCTCTCCATCGTCTACGTCGACATCAAGGACAGCTTTCTCAACGAAGACATGCCCCAGATATGGGACGAGTTGCGCAAGAAGGTCGCCGACCTTCAGTCCATGCTCCCACAGAGCGCTCTGGCCTCGCAGGTAAACGACGACTGGGGCGACGAGTACGGCATCTTCTTCGCGCTCACCGGCGACGGCTACACCTACGCCGAGTTGAAAGAGTACGCCGATCTACTAAAGCGAGAACTGCTGCTGGTCCAAGATGTTGCCAGCGTAGAAATCTGGGGCGACCAATCCGAGGTCGTCTACCTTGAAATGGCCAGATCTCGCATGACCGAACTGGGCATCTCGGTCAACCAGATCGTCGGGCTCATAAACTCCCAGCACTCGGTGGTCGACTCCGGAAAGATCACGGTGGACGGCGCACAGGTCCTCATCAGGCCCACTGGGGGTATCGACACCATCGAAGAGATGGGCGATCTGCTCATCGCAAGCGACCGCGACGGCAACCTTGTCCGGCTAAAGGACATCGCCCAAATCAGGCGCGGATACGAAGAACCCGTTCGCTGGGAGATGCGCCACAACGGTCTGCCGGCGCTGGGGCTGGGCATCGCAACAGTCTCCGACGGCAACGTGGTCACCATGGGCGAAGCGGTAAAGGAAAGATTGGCCGAGCTGGAAGGCTACAGGCCAGTGGGCATCGAGTTGGAACCCATCGCCTACCAGGCCGAAACCGTATCCAAGGCTGTGGATTCGTTCATCGTTAACCTCCTCCAAGCCGTACTCATAGTCATCGGCGTACTGTGTGTAGCCATGGGACTGGCCTCGGGGCTGCTCATCGGCCTCGTGCTAATGCTGACGATCTTTGGCACTTTCATAATGATGGCGGTCTTCAACATAAGCCTACAGCTCATCTCGCTAGGCGCCCTCATCCTTGCCCTTGGCATGCTGGTGGATAACGCCATCGTAGTGACCGAGGGGATACTGGTGAAGGTGCAAAAGGGGGTCGGGCGTGAAAAAGCCGCGCTGGAGACGGTGCGCCAGACGGCGTTGCCGCTGCTGGGGGCGACGGTAGTCGCAATTCTGGCCTTCGCGGCGATCGGGACCTCGCAGGATTCCACCGGCGAGTTTTGCGGCTCCATGTTTTACGTCCTGGGCATATCACTTGGCTTGAGCTGGGTGCTGGCGGTGACCCTGACGCCGCTCTTCTGCACCCTTTTCCTGAAAGCCCCCGGCGCGGACGCAGAAAAAGACCCCTATGCGGGCAGGTTTTTCTCCCTCTACCGAGGCCTGCTCTCGGGCTCGCTGCGCTGGCGCTACGCCACTCTGACGGCCCTGGTTGCGCTCTTGCTCGTGGCCGTGTGGGGTTTCGGTTTCGTTCAGCAATCCTTTTTCCCCAACAGCCTCAGACCCCAGTACATGGTGGACATCTGGCGGCCTCAAGGCGCGGCGATAGAACGCACCGCCCAAGATATAGAACGGTTGGCCGACTTCGTCGGCGGCCTTGAGAACACAACGGCGACCACCACATTCACCGGCCAGGGCGCGCTGCGCTTCCTGCTCACTTACGAGCCTGCGATGCCCTCGGCCTCCTACGCCCAACTGCTGGTCACAGTCAAGGATTACCGGGAGATCGACAGGATGATTGCGCTGACCCGCGACTGGCTCGACGCGAACCTTCCGGAGGTGGAGTCGAAGGTAAAGAAGTTCGCCATCGGCCCCTCCGCGGGGGCCAAGGTGGAGGCGCGTATCATCGGGCATGACCCGGCTGTACTGCGCGGACTTTCCGAACAGGTCAAGGACGCCTTCGAGTCCGTCCCCGGCGCCTACTCGGTGCGCGACGACTGGAGGCAACCCATCCCCGTTGTGAGCCCCATGGTTTCCGATGCCAACTCCTCGCGGCTGGGGCTATCGCGAGTGGAGATTTCCAATTCGCTGGCCGCTTCCTCCTCGGGGCTGAGAGTCGGCGTCTACCGCGAATCAAACGATCTACTCCCCATCGTGCTGAGGCTGCCAGAAGATGAGCGCTCGGGGGCCGAAGCCATCACCAACACCCAGATTCTCGACCAGTCAGGCGGTGCCTACTCGCTCGGGCAAGTCGCCCCTTCGACCGAGCTGGAATGGGAGACATCCATCATCTGGCGCAAGAACCGCATGCGCACCCTGACCGTCTTCGCCGACCCCCTGGAGGGCAACGCCGATCGACTCTTCAGAGCCATCAGGCCAGAGGTGGAGAAGATCGACATGCCTCCCGGATACAGGCTGGAATGGGGCGGCGAGTACGAGAGTTCGCGCGATGCGCAGGCGAGCCTCTTCAGGCTGGTGCCGATCTACTTCATGGCGATGGTGGTCATAGTCATCATGCTCTTCAACGCGCTTAGGCAGCCTGCGATCATCTTCCTCTGCCTGCCGCTGGCCACCATCGGCGTCAGCGCAGGTCTGCTCGGGTTCAACGAGTCCTTCGGCTTCATGGCACTGCTTGGATTTATGAGTCTATCGGGGATGCTTATTAAAAACGCCGTGGTGCTGATCGACCAGATCGACCTGGAGATGGGCGAGGGCAAGCAGCCTTTCGCGGCAATCCTCGACGCCTCCACCAGCCGCCTGCGGCCCGTCGTGATGGCGGCCATGACCACCGTGCTGGGGATGATCCCGCTCGTCTTTGACCCCTTCTACGCCGCCATGAGCGTGACGATTATGGGCGGACTGGCGTTCGGCACTGTGCTCACGCTGGTGGTGGTGCCCGTTCTCTACGCCCTCTTATTCCGCATACGCCCGGCGCGGGCTTGAGGTAAGCGACAATGAAACGACTGACTTTCACACCCGCACTTTTTATTTCAATTGCGCTGGCAAGTCCCGCCTTCGCTTCACAGCCGCTCACCGTTGACGAGGTCGTCCTCAGGGCGCTGGGCAACAGCGACCGGATCGAAGCGGCCCGTGCCGCCCAAGAGGGCTCCCGACAACAGGAGAAGAGCGCCCGTGCCGACCGTTTACCGAGCCTGGACGCCTCCTACGGCTATATGCGTTTTGCCCAGACGCCCATCGCCAAGATAGGCGGCGTCGAAAGGGAGACGTCGCACGACGGCGTCCACAAATGGCAGCTGACGGCAACCCAACCGCTCTTCACCGGCTTTGCGCTAGAGGCAAAGGAGGAGATAGCCAGACTCGACACCCTGTCGCTCTCGGAGCAGACGGAGAGGACCAAACAGGCGATAGCCGCCGAGGCTAAGATCGCCTGCTACGACGTACTGCTCGCCTACGAGCTCCACAAGGTCGCCGCGGAGGCGGTCAAGTCTCTTACAGAGCACCGGGACAACGCCGGCAGGTTCTTCGAGCAGGGGCTACAGCCCCGCAATGAACTCTTGAAAAGCGAGGTCGCGCTGGCCGACGCGGTGCAGGAAAAAGTTCGCGCCCAAGCCAACCTCCAGTTAGTCCGCACGCGCCTTGCCCTGCTTGCCGATCTGGATGGGGAGTTCGAGTTAATCCCGCCCACCAGTGGCTGGCATCTGACGGAGGCAGTCGGCGACTACAATGAATTGATCGGGGAAGCCCTTGATTCGCGACCCGAGCTGAAGGCCCGCAGACTGGTTTCCGAAAAGCTGGACTCACAGGAAAAGGCGGCTAAAGGAGCCTACCTGCCCAAAGTTAACCTGATAGCCGCCTATGAGCGCACCGGCGACTCCATCTCTGCCTCCAACAACGACTACTCCAATGATCACAACACGTGGGTGGGAGTAAACCTGACGATGAACATCTTCGACTGGTGCAGAAAGAAGAGCCGTATCAACGGTGTGCGCGCGTCGAGGAACGCTGAGGACGCTCTGACCAGTCAATTGAAGAAAGAGATCGCGGTAGAGGTTAAACAGGCCCACCTAAGCGTACAGGTGGCCCGTGCAAACATTGACACGGCACGCAGCGCGCTGGAGCAGGCGAGAGAGAACAACCACATAACCAAGCTGCAATACGAACAGCAGCTCGCCACCTCGGCCGATGTCCTCGATGCCAGAACCTTCCTCACAAGGGCCGAGACCAACTACCTGGGGGCCCTATACGGACACCTAAGCGCGCTGACCAGATTGGAATTTTCTGTCGGGAGGATCGTAAACTAACGAATGAATAAACCTTTGTTTTTTTGCACCGCAACATGCCCTACAATCCGAGGCTGAGCGCAGCGTTGTAAAAGTACCTACGTAAATGCCAAAAGTCTTGTATATATAATCAGCGCGTAGTCTCTAGAAACAGCAAGGCAAAACACTTTAGAACTCGAAAAAACATCTTGATATTAGCTAGTTATGTGCTCACTTGAAATATGGCGTTGATAACTCAGCATACTTCACAACACCTCAGCACACTGTAAGCACCCGGAAAAAAAGAAAAAGCCCACGCTTTTTTGGCGTGGGCTTATTAAATTGGTGGTCCGTACGGGATTTGAACCCGTGTCGCCGACGTGAGAGGCCGGTGTCCTAGGCCGGGCTAGACGAACGGACCATTGATTCTACTGGCT
>PKTU01000081.1 GCA_002869005.1 Deltaproteobacteria bacterium | reverse complement strand
ATTGCAGGGCGGACGCGTCGAGGTCGGGTTTCTCGGCGGCGCGCAGATAGACCGCTATGGAAATATCAACTCCACCGCCGTCGGAGATTACCACCGCCCGGAGGTGCGTTTCCCGGGCAGCGGCGGTTCAGCCGACGTTGCAGCGCTCTCAAAGCGTACGGTGATAATGGTCCCCCATGAAAAGCGCCGACTCCCCGAACGGGTTGATTACCTTACCAGCCCCGGCTGGTTGAATGGCGGCGACAGCAGAGCCGGCGCCGGTCTTTCGCGGGGCGGTCCCTCAGCCCTTGTCACTACGATGGGCGTAATACGTTACCGTGAAGTAACCCGTGAACCATACCTCGCCTCCTTCCACCCCGGCGCCACGCCGGAGTCGGTGAGGGATGAAACGGGTTTTTCGCTGGATATCTCCGATGCCGCGGAGACTTTAGCGCCAAGCGCCGAGGAGCTTGAAATCCTGCGCCGCGTAGTAGACCCTGAAGGCATCTTCATCAAACCCTGATAGATCTGAAAGCCAGGCCCACCGTGCTAAAGATGAAAGTTAAATACTACCGGGACAACCCTGCGATATTTCTCCGCAGGGGAGTTCAACTGCTATCGCTTGGGATCATCCTCCTGGCTGCTTTTCAATTCGGCGAATTCGTATCCGCCCTAAGGAGCGGCGGGGCTGAAAGCTACCGCCCGCCGATTGTAGAGGGTTTTTTGCCCGTTGCCGCAGTTGTAGCGCTGAGAAACTTTGCCGCAACGGGGGTCTTCGATGTGGTGCACCCTGCGGGGCTCATCATTCTGATACTGGCCCTTGGCACCGCCTTTATTTTCAGGCGGGGCCTATGTTCATGGCTCTGTCCCCTTGGTCTTTTATCGGAGAGTCTATGGCGCCTTGGCGGCAAGGCCAAGTGGCGCATTGCGCGGCTGCCGCGCTATATTGATTATCCGCTACTTTGGCTTAAGTACGCGGCGTTCATAGTAATCCTTAAATATTTTTTCTTTATGGGCGCCAAAGACGCTGCGGCATTTATGCGTATGCCCTACTACGCAATAAGCGACATCAAGATGTTCGATATGTTTGGCGGGCTCTCATGGATAGGGTTTGCCATTATCGGCGGGTTGCTTCTTCTAACCTTTTTTGTCCGCTCCTTTTGGTGCAGGTACCTATGCCCATATGGGGCGGTGCTCGGCTTCGCCGGGCTCTTTAGCCCGTTTGTTTTGTCGAGGGATAAAAAAAGCTGCACCGGCTGCGGCAAGTGCCAAAGAGCATGCCCCGGCATAGTGAACGTAGCGAAGGGCCGCGCCGTGGTCCTCTCTACAGAGTGTACGGGCTGCGCCACCTGCGTCAGCGTCTGCCCCGAGAAGGGGGCGCTTACCTTCAGGTTTTTCGGGCTTGTAAAGGTTAAGCCGTTGATCTTCGGAATCCTCTTCTTGACGCTCTTCTTCGGCGGCGTCTATTTGGCGAAGGGGGAGGGGCTTTGGGAGAGTTCTCTAAAATTCGAGCAGTACCGGCGGCTGGACCGGGTAATGAACCGGCCCCACCGCTAAAGTATGAATTGATAAAAAAAGCCCCGCCTGTTGGCGGGGCTCTTTTGTTTTAAAGCTATGCCTTTAACCTGCGAGGCATGCTGCCATGTCATCTTCGACGGTGGTGATGGGCTTTATGTCGAAGTTCTCGACGAGGACGCCGAGGACGTTGGGCGTGATGAAAGCGGGCAGGCTCGGCCCGAGGCGGATCCCCTTGATGCCGAGGCTAAGGAGGCTCAGGAGAATTGCGACCGCTTTTTGCTCGTACCACGAGCAGATTATGGAGAGGGGTAGGTCATTGACGCCGCACTCAAAAGCGTTGGCGAGGGCCACCGCAATCTGTACCGCGGAGTAGGCGTCGTTACACTGGCCCACGTCGAGCAGGCGCGGAATGCCGCCAATGTCACCGAGCTTCTTGTCGAAGAAGCGGAACTTGCCGCAGGCGAGGGTGAGGACCACGGTGTCCTGCGGAGTTTTCTCGACGAAGTCCGTGTAGTAGTTGCGGCCCGGCTTTGCGCCGTCGCAGCCGCCTACGAGGAAGAAGTGCTTGATTGCGCCGCCTTTGACTCCTTCGATCACTTTGTCAGCTACGCCGAGAACGGTGTTCCTGGCAAAGCCGGTGAGGACGCTGCCGTTGTCCGCGTCGGAGTCGAAGCCGGGGAGCTCCAGTGCGCGCTCGATGACCCTGGAGAAGTCGTGGTTGCCCACATACTCTACGCCGGGGAAGCCTACGAGGCCGGTGGCGAAGATGTTCTTGATGTAGCTCTCGCGGGGCTTTTGTATGCAGTTGGTGGTCATGAGGATAGCGCCGGGGAACTCGTCGAACTCTTGCTTCTGGTTCTGCCAGGCGGTGCCGTAATGTCCATAGAAGTGGCTGTACTTTTTGAGCTCCGGATAAGCGTGGGCCGGAAGCATCTCGCCGTGGGTGTAGATGTTAATGCCTTTGCCCTCGGTCGCCTTCAGGAGGTTCTCAAGGTCGAGCAGATCGTGCCCGGAGACGAGGATGCACTTGCCCGCCTTGTGGCCCAGTGGCACCTCTGTGGGCTCGGGGTGCCCGAAATGACCCGTATTGCCCGCGTCTAAAAGCTCCATGGCCCGTAGGTTGTCCTTGCCGGTATCGAGGGCGATGCCGACCCAGTCGCCGAGCTCGATTGAGGAGTCGGCCAGCTGTGTAAGCTTTTTGGCGATAGCCAGATAAAGGTCATTATCCTCTTCGTCAAGGATCGCTGCGTGGTCCGCGTAAGCGGCGACGCCGCGCAAACCGTAGAGAGTTATCTCCTGAAGTGAGCGGATATCCTCTGCCACCTCCCAATTTACGGGAAGCTTGACCTCTTCGCCCTGCGCCGTTAGTGCTGCCTCTCCCGATGCGGGGACGAAGGATGCCGCAGGGTCTGAAAAGGTGGTGTTGCCGCCTGCCGCCGCCACGCGGCCTTTAAGGTCGTCGCGAAGCCTTGCCGTCTCGCCTATTAGGGAGACGAAGCGGGCGGGGTCGAAGTCGACGTTTGTTAGGGTGGAAAAGAGGCCCTTGACCAGGAATCTGTTTATCTCCGCGTCTTTAACGCCTACCTTCGCTCCCTCTACGATGTAGTGGGAGAGCCCGCGAAGTGCGTAGGTGAGGAGATCCTGCAAGGCGGAGACCTCGGAGGTCTTGCCGCAGACGCCTACCTGTGTGCAGCCGGTTCCCTGTGAGGTCTGTTCACATTGATTACAAAACATAATTTGCTCCTTTGGGCCTTTGGCCCCGTTGTTTATGAAAAAGCTCTAATCTTTAAGGTTGTATCGGGCGCGTATGCGCGCCGAAAGTTCTCGTAAATCTTCATAGCATTTCTCGACAGTTTCGCCCTTGTCGGGGTTAAGCAGGGCGCAGGTGGCCGGCATAAGGAGGCTTTTGGGCAGGAACTCCTCGCGCGGTATTCCCTCCTTCTCCAGCCGGTCCCAGAGCATCTCCAGGTAATCGTCCATCTGGTCGAGTTCGGTGGTGGTGAACTCGTCGAAGTTCGCGGGTGTTATCCCCCAGCCGACGGTGCCGCCCTGCGCCAGAAACGCTTTAATGGAGGGGATGTAGTTGACGAAGCGCTCGCCGGTGCCGAAGGCGTTGAAGGAGAGCACGTCCATCTTTGTCTGGAGGAGGAAGTCCCAGTCGGGGTTGCCGCAAAGGTGGATTCCGCGCTCGCCCTCAACCTTGGAGAAAAACTTGTCAAGGTCCTCCCTTGCTATCGCCTCCGCGTAACCGCTCATGGAAGAGAAGATAAACTGCATTCCGGGCTCGTCCACAAACATAAAGGCGTTCTTGTTCTTTGCCTTCAGCTCTTCGCCCATAATGTTGACCTTCTTCGCCATGAAGTCGATCAAAAGCTCTCTCACCTCATCGTCATAGATGAGGGGGCGGTCATTTTCATCCTTCACTGAGAAGCCGTAGGAGATTGGCCCTTCAATTTGCCCCCTTATAGCCAAATAACCCGAGAGGTCGCGCTCCAAAAACTTGTGGTAGACAGCTGAATACTGCTCCGATAGGCGGTAGAGGTCAGGGTCTTCCATGCGTTCTATAAAGGCGGGCAACTCTTCGTAGAAGCGCTCCTTTGAAAAATCTATGCGCTGATTTTCGAGGTCTATGCGGGTGCCTGGAAAGTTCTCAGAGACCTGCACGTACATATCCTCCCAGTAGCTCATCTTCGGCAGTTGGGGCCAGAAGGGGATATCGAGTGAGAACGCCAGCTCAAGGGCTTTGTCTACATCCTTGTGCGGGAGAATCCCCATCGCTGTGGTACGGCAGTTGGTTATGAACTTCATAAGGTCTCCATATTTAAAACCGCGATAATTTCGCAGCCGTGTGCTCTGCCCTCTTTTCTTTGCAGGGGGCGTGCCAAAATAAAATAGTCAGATAAGACAATAACTTACGATGGAGTGGCTTGGGGGAGGGGGTAAAAGCGTAGTAATTTGGTAACGTTTTAGGCGCGCGCGCGTTACCTTTCGGTAACCTCCTCTCCTTCGAGGGCGTATTTTTTGATCTTCTCCCAGAGACTTTTTCTGTATATCCCAAGTTTTTTCGCCACCTCCTGCTTCTTCCATCCCGCAGAGGAGAGCTCGGAAATCAATACTTGCCGCTCAAAGTGATCAAGAGATTCTTTGAGTGTACTGCCGGGTGTGATTTCCGCCAGCGAGGCATGAGCTTTTTCCTTGGGGAGGGTTTTTCGAAGGTCGGCGGGGAGGTCGTCAGGGATGATCATATCGCCCTTGGAGAGCGCGACAGCACGTTCAAGGGCGTGCATTAGCTGGCGCACGTTTCCCGGGAGCGGGTGCGACGCGAGCAGGGTGAGGGTGTCCGGGGCAAGGGTCGGAGTTTTTTTGCCAACCCTCTTTGAAAAGCGCTTTATGAAGTAGTCCGACAGCAAGGCCACATCTTCCGCCCTCTCCCTTAGCGGGGGGATGGTTATGGAGATGACATTAAGGCGGTAGTATAGGTCTTCGCGGAAACGCCCGGCTTCGACCTCTCTGGCGAGGTCACGGTTGGTCGCGGCGATGATGCGCACGTTCACCTCAAGCTCCCTGGGGTTTCCTACCTGCTGTATCCTCTTTTGCTGTATAGCGCGAAGAAGTTTTGCCTGCGAGGAGAGGGGCAGTTCACCAATCTCGTCGAGAAATAGCGAGCCTCCCTCAGCCATGACGAATTTGCCCTGCTGGTTGGATACCGCCCCTGTGAAGGCGCCGCGTAGGTGCCCAAAGAGCTCGGACTCCATCAACGCTTCGGGGAGAGCGGCGCAGTTCACCCTTACCAGCGGGCCTTCGGCGCGAGGGCTCAGGCGGTGAATAAGCTCCGCGAAGTGCTCTTTTCCCGTTCCCGATTCGCCCATTATTAGAACGGTGGAGTCAAGGGGGGCAACAGTCTTTACGGTATCCAGCGCGTCTTTAATAGCGGGGCTCTCCGCGATGAACCGGCTCTCTTCGGGACCGCCGCCAAGCACCTCTTTGAGGCGCAGGTTTTCATTTGACAGCTGCATTTTCTCCGATATGTCGCGGCTTATAAGCAGTGTACCCATAAATTCACCGGACTCATCTATTATTGCCGAATATGTGTTGTCAAAGTAGCGGCTTCCGACGTGCACTATCCGCTCGCGGGCAATATGCGGGCCGCTCCTTATCGCGGAGAGCAGCTCCATTATGCGGTTGTGCGACCGCTTGGGGTGGATTGTGAGTATATGCTTGCCAACCAGCTTCGAGGCGCGAACCCTCCTTACCTCCTCCGCCTTCCTGTTTATGAGGCGGATGACGTTCTCAGCGTCGAGGTATATTATTGCTTCCTCCATGTTGTTGAGGATCGTCTCGAATATGTCAGGCAAAGGGCCACTCCTTGAAAGGTTACTTTTTGGTAACATGAAGATACCAGCACCGGCTTGAGGGGTCAATCGCCTCTTGAGCGGATTATCCGAGGGGTGTACATAGGGCATTCGGCGCGATTGTTAACTAAATCGTAACAATCCTTTATATTGCTGAAATTATTTGGTAATATTCTTTTGAAAGGGGTGTGGCGAGGCCCTTTTGACGCAAGGATGGTTCATCGTCTTGTAATGCTACCGTTATAAACGTATATTCGAGCCCGCCGGGTAGGGGAGTGGCCCGCCGGTAAAAAAACATTAACCCGTTTAAGGGGTGTTAATCTTGAATAGTACGCTACGCCGAGTCCTGGTAATCCTCGGGGTCGTCGCGCTCCTCTACTTCTTCCTGGTATCCATCGGGATGGTAGGGGCCTCCTTCAAACTTGTCGGTAAATCTCTTGCCCAGGAGATTTTCGGGTTTGCGTCTCAACCGCTCACCGGGCTCTTTATCGGCATCTTCGCGACCTCGCTCGTACAGTCATCATCGACAACTACTTCCATCGTCGTGGGCCTTGTCGCGGGCGGCATGAGCGTTGAAACGGCGATTCCCATAATCATGGGCGCAAACATCGGCACAAGCGTTACCAATACCCTGGTCTCAGTGGGTCACATCGGCCGCACCAACGAGTTCAAGAGGGCGTTCGCCGCGTCGACGGTGCATGACTTCTTCAACCTGATTGCGGTGCTCTTGCTCTTTCCGCTACAGTATTTCACAAACTTCCTGGGCAAAATCTCGCAGTTCATAGCCGGCATCTTTACCTCCGGCGCTGACATACACTTCACCAGCCCCGTAAAGGTAGTGGTAAAGCCTATGGTGGGCATGCTGGTAAAGTTGCTCTCCAGCCCCTTCGACTCCAAGGGAGTGCAAGCCATAGCGGTGCTTGTCGTCGCGGGTATTATCCTCTTCCTGGCGCTTAAGTACATGACTGTGCTGCTGAGGGGCGTGGTGATGCAAAACGCGAGCGGTTTCTTTGAGCGAACCGTATTTCGCACTCCGCACCTTGCTTTCGCAATGGGCGTCTTCCTCACCGCCGCGGTACAATCTTCATCGATTACCACCTCTGTCGTCGTGCCCCTTGCCGGCGCCGGCATTCTGACCCTAGGACAAATTTACCCCTACACCCTCGGCGCGAACATCGGTACGACGATAACTGCGATCCTCGCCGCGCTTGCCGCACCTGAAAACGCCTTTGCCGCCCTCTCAGTAGCATTGGCCCACCTCAACTTCAACGTATGCGGTATAATCGTAATAACCGCCATACCTCCAATCAGGACGGTTCCGATGAAGTTGGCAGAGTTTATGGCGAATCAGGCGGTTGTTCGTAAATGGGTTCCATTTGCATACATTGTTGTAGTATTTTTCCTGGTCCCACTAATACTAATCTACGTGACAAGGTAACTAAAAATGTGGCGCGAATTGATAAACATCTGGAAGTCCCATAACCTCCTTGAGCAGGCATGGAACGAATCCTTTGAAATGCTTGAGATAGACCGCCGTATGTACCTTGAGGCGGTAAGGGTTCTAAGAGAGGCGGATGACGCCGCGTTAAACGAGGACATCCGCCAGCTCGATAAAAAAGTCAATAAATATGAACGCGACGTACGCCGCAAGGTTATGACGCACTGCGCCGTTGAGGGCGCCCACGACCTGACAAGCGGGATGATCCTCATCAGCCTGGTCATTGATATCGAGCGTGTGGGCGACTATTGCAAGAATATACTCGACCTCGCCCAGATGCACCCCAAGACCCTCAAGGTAAGCCACTACGATAAAGCTCTCACCCTAATAGAAAATGAGGTCAAAGAGCGCTTCAATCGCACTATCGAGGCCCTTAAGAATCAGGACGTAGAGGCGGCCCGCTCCTTGATGCGAACCTACAAGCAGGAGGTGGGACGAGAGTGCGACAAGATAGTTGAAGACTTGGTCAGCGGCACCTGCGTGGATCTAAGCTCCGCAGATGCAACTACCCTTGCGCTCTATGCCCGGTACCTAAAGCGTATATCGGCGCACCTTAACAATATGGCGACAAGCGTCGTCAACCCCTTCCACCGATTGGGGTTTAAGGAAAAAGAGTCGAAAAATTAGTGATATTGGAAACTTGGAAAAGGGCCCTCCTCGTGGGGCCCTTTTTTTGTTTTGGGAAAACGCTTTTTGCGCAGACCGACTAAAGAATATCAAGTATATTTATTCAACAAGTATCTCTAGTATCCATAAAATTAAAGGAGTAAGGAGTAGTAAATGAACAACCGGTTAACTTTAATCCTTCCCGTCGTAATTGTGGCGGTTAGCCTCATCGGCCTCTTTACCACCACCACACCCACTGCCACGCAACAGGACGAAGCCGGGTTGGTATTGATGCACCTTTACAAGGTCGACAACCTCGATGCCGTCAAAGGTGAGGAGGCATTGACCCGTATACTAAAGTCAGACGGTGGCGTCACTTCGCTGTCATTCGATGCCGAGCGAGGCATCATAGCAGTTGAGACCAAGGCGGAGGGTTTTGACGTGGATGCCGCTGCTCGCGCAATGACAAAGGGTGGTTTTCCGGCAACATTTGTTAAGAGTTACAAGTATCAGGCCTCTGCCGGGGGTACCTGTGGCAGCGGCGGTTGCGGCGGCTGCGGCTGAGTAGAGATGATTCTGCAAAAAAGAGGAGCCCCGAGGGCTCCTCTTTTTAATTTTCGGAAGGAACTT
>PKTU01000089.1 GCA_002869005.1 Deltaproteobacteria bacterium | reverse complement strand
GCCGAGATAGACCCCAACTTCTGCACCGGCTGTTCCGTTTGCGCCCAGGTGTGTAAGTTCGATGCCATCGTAAATAGCGCGAGAAACGGAAAGTTAAAGGAGAATATAGATATGAAGACAATAAACATCCTGCTCGCCGGTGTCGGGGGACAGGGGGTGCTCCTCGCCTCCAAAATCCTCTCCGAGGCGGCTTTGGTACAGGGCCTCGACATCAAGCAGAGCGAAGTTCACGGCATGAGCCAGCGCGGCGGTTCGGTGGTAAGCCACGTGCGCATAGGCGAGAAGGTTCACTCGCCGCTGGTGCCCGACGGCTCCTGCGACATACTCGTCGGTTTCGAGCCGCTGGAGGGGCTTCGCCACTCGCACAACGTCGCTCCCGAAGGAACCCTGGTCTATGCCCTTGACCGAATAAACCCCTCCACCGTGTCGGCGGGTTTTGCCGAGTATCCTGCGGATATCGAGGAACAGCTAAAAGCTCTGCCGATAAAGACGATTGGTGTCCCCGCGGCAAAATATGCTGAAGAAGCCGGTACACGAAGGGCGGCAAATGTGGTATTGGTAGGAGTGATGTCGAACTTGTTTGATTTTAAAACAGATGTTTGGGAAAAGGCTTTAAAGGCGTCTATCCCGGCGAAGGTGCTCGATACTAATATTAAAGCCTTCGAGCTGGGTAGGAAGCATATATAAACCCCGTTTTACACCCAACAAGAGGAGCACTGCTATGAAACAGATTAAAAGGACTGTAATCCTGGTTGCCCTGCTGGCGATGGCGCTGGTACCGGCTCTGGGCTTCGCGGCCTCCCCCGCCGAGATGCTCGCGGCCTGGAAGCCCAAATTCGACCCGTCCGGGGCCAAATACGTTATGAAGGTGTCAAACGTATCACACCCGGTTCTTGAAGGTGTCGGCGCTGGCTACAGGATTCGCGACCGCCTCTGGGAAGAGACCAACGGACAGATTTACTTCGACTACTATCCCCTCTCACAGCTCGGCGGTGAGGTGGAGGTCTTAAACCAGCTAATGATGGGCTCCGTTCAGGGCATGCTCTGTTCCTCCGTCGCCGCTGCCAACCTGGGCCCCAAGCTCGGCGTAGTCAACCTGCCCTTCCTTGTTAACTCCTTTGACAAGCTTGACAAGTTCGTTAACGACAAGGAGATCTTCCAGCCCTTCCTCGACGGCGCGCTGGACAAGGGCGTCATGGCTGTCGACATCACGGGCTACGGCAACTACGGCTGGGCGACTACCTCCCCCGTCAAGACGATCGCCGACGCAAAGACCCTTAAGTTCCGCATCGCGGAAGCTCCCGTCAACAAGAGCCTCTATGCCGCCTGGGGTCTAAACCCCGTCGTCATGCCCTGGCCCGACGTGCCCGTAGCGCTCAAGCAGGGCGTTATCGACGGCCTGGACCATACCCCCATGGTCTGCAATATCACCAAGAAGTTTGAGGTGGCGAAGTACTTTACGCAGATCAACTACGCGCAGGGTCTCTTCATCCATCTGATCAACAAAGCTTGGTTCGACTCTCTCCCCGCAGATCTCCAGAAGACCCTCGTGAAGGTCATCCAGGAGGAGTGCGCAAATACACGTGAGCTCACCCGCAAGCAGGAGGACGAGCAGATCGCCAAGGCTAAAGAGGCCGGCATCCAGTTCTTCACCCTCCCCGAAGCGGACATGGCTACCCTCCGCCAAGAGGGCGCCACAGTCATCAAAGAGTGGGAAAAAGAGATCGGTGCCGACTACCTGAAGAAGGTTGAGGACGCGCTCGACTACAAAGCAATGTAATTTAAGCGCCACTATTGAACCGGGGGCAAGAGATTGCCCCCGGTTTAACTTTTGCACGGGGATAGACGATGGTTCGCAAAGTTTTATACTACCTCGACAAGGCGATCACCTTGTTTGAGGAATGGACGCTCTTCCTCACTGTGACGGGGGCACTCGTTACGTTATTTGTGAGCGTCGCCATGCGCTTCGGCGCTAGGTACGGCATCACCTCAACACTGGCCTGGCCCGAGGAGTTCGTGCGCGAGGTCATCGTCTACTCCACCTTTGTGGGGTGCGTCGCCGCGGTCAAATCGCGCTCTTTGATAAGAGTCGATGCGCTGCCGAATATAATCAAAAGCTGGAAAAAGCCGCTGGAGGTGCTCTCCAATATCTCCATGGTGGTTTTCGCTCTCTTCATCACCTGGTTTGGCGTGAAGATGGCGCTCTTTCAGTACAAGATGGGCATGAACACGATCATTCTCAAGATCCCCCAGGTTTGCCTTTACTCGATCCTTCCGATCATGGGGATCGGGATGCTTTGCCGGCTGCTTCAAGTTTTCTACGAGGATATAACCGGCATTAAAGTCAACGATCTGGAAGCGGGAGGCTAACGGCGCATGGATACCTCAATATTCGTTGCCCTTGGGCTTCTCCTCCTTATGCTGGCCCTTACGGTGCCCGTCTATCTGGCGCTCTTCGCCACCGGTGTCATCGGGCTGGTTTTTCTCTCCAACTCGATGCTCGCCTTTGACGTGCAGGCTTTGCAGCTAGTCGACGCTTTTTATAAGAGTATGGACAAGTTTCCCCTCGTCGTTGTGCTGTTCTTTATACTTTGCGGGAACATCATGACCTCTGGAAGCATAGTCTCCAAGCTGATCAAGGTAGCCAAAGCGGTCGTCGGCTTCTTTCCCGGCGGCCTCGGCATGGCCGGTATCCTCGCATGCGGACTCTTCGGCGCCATCTCAGGCTCCACCGTCGCTACTGTGGTTGCAATAGGCAGCTTCATGATCCCGGCCCTCGTAGCCGAGGGTTACAACGAAAAGTACGCGGTGGGCGTTATGACCACCTCTCCGATTCTCGGAGTCGTAATCCCACCCTCCATCTCGATGATCCTCTATGCGATGATTAGTAACGATTCGCTTGAGGCGCTATTCATGACGGGTTTCGTGCCCGGCGTCCTCATCATCCTCAGCTTTTGCATCTATACCTACGTTGTCTGCAAGCGCGACGGGATGAAGATGCAGAAGGTGATCCCCGTCGGCGAATTTTTAAAAATAATGAGGGAGGGCATGTGGGCGTTGCTCTTGCCGCTCCTTATCTTCGGCGGAATCTTCTCCGGCGTATTTACCGCGAATGAGGCGGCGGTTATTGCGTGTGTCTACGCGTTCATAGTAGAAATTTTCATTCATAAGGATATGAGCTTCAGGCAGGCTAAAAAGGTCATCGTATCCTCGGCAGTTACCTCGGCGACGCTGCTTATAATCGTCGCCGGAGCGACGGTCTTCGGCAAGTACCTTACCGTTGAGCGCATCCCGGAGATGCTAACGGAAGCTGTTACCGCTTCCATAAGCTCAAAGGTGATGTTCCTGCTCGTAATGAACGTATTCCTTTTGATCGTCGGTATGTTCATGGACATCATCAGCGCGACGATGATCCTTACCCCGGTCTTTTTGCCGATGCTCTACCAATTTGAGATCAACACCCTGCACTTCGGCCTCCTCATGACCATAAACCTAGGTATAGGGTACGTGACGCCGCCTATGGGGGTCAGCCTATACATTACGGGGGCGGTAGCCGACAGGGACCTCATATACGTTACCAAGGCCGTTGCGCCCTTTATCTTTATACAGCTAGCCATTTTGGCGGCCCTCACCTACTGGCCCGACGTTGTACTCTTTCTCCCGAAGATATTTTACCCGGGCGCGTTCTAGCCGCTTTGAATTGATGAGAGGGATTTGCTGATGTCCGTGAAGATTCTGGTGACTGTAGAAGATACTGAAGTTAGCAAGGCGGCCGAGGATGCATGCGCTTGCTTGGCAAAATTCGTTGGCGCGGAAGTTACCCTCTTTCACACCACAGACACCAGCGGGGTAAAGTACAAGAACCTCGCTGATAATCTCCTGGATTCGATACGGGTAAGCGCCAGAAACACCGCACACCGCTTTCTTACCGTACGTTCTGAGGCGATGGCAAAGAGGAGCGGCGTCCTGCCAAGAATCGTCTCGGTTGAGGGCGACCCCGCCGAGTGCGTGATAAAGGAGGCGAAAAGGGGCTATGATCTGGTTGTAATGGGGACGGAGGTCCATAGCGACCTTCGCTACATGTTCCTCGGCTCCGTATCAAACTCCCTCATAAAAGAGTCACCGGTTCCGGTGGTGGTGATTAAGAAAAACGGGCCAAACCTCTCGCAGTGCATCGACGGCAAGCCGGTAAAGGCGCTGGTCGCGGTGGACGACTCAAACGCCTCCAGAAGGTGCGTCGAGGCTCTGGCAAAGCTCGCTATTCCCAACGCCTTCAAGATCACCCTCGTACATGTAATGTCAAAGGAGTTCCCAACTTCAAAGGACCCCGAAGCGACCCTCGACCGAAATGAAAAGCGGTTGACTCTCGCAGGGTATACCCCGGATACTATCCTCGCCGAGGGTGACCCCGGAAGGGTCATCGCCGAAATTTGCGAGGTGGAAGGGTTCGAGATGATAATCGCCGGGAAATCCCGCGGCAGCGAGCTGAGGGAAACCCCCGCGATGGCGGTGGGCCATTACCTCTACCACCACTCCAAGGCCCACCAGATGATAGTTCCATGATGGAGCCCTGAGGGATAGACGGAATATTTCCGCGCTCCCTGAGGTCACCGGGAGCGCGGTTTTTATTTATGGACGACTTTTCAAAGCTAACAGAGATTCTTGCCGAGGCGATTGGCCCATACGGTCTCCACGAGACGACCTTGGAGGCGATCGGGCACCTGGTTGATAACCGCTACGAGGGGCTCATAATCGTCGACGTTAACGGACGCGTCGTCTACATGAACCGGGAGAATGAAAAGTTCCTGGGGTTGCCGAGAGGAGGGGCTAAAGGAAGGCATATCACCGAGCTCATACCATCGAGCCGCCTCCATATAGTTTGCCGGGAGGGTAAGGCGGAGGTCGCGCAAATTCAGGAGGTAGACGGCGTCCTCAAGGTCTCCTCAAGGATTCCCATCAGAAAAGAGGGCAAGGTGATAGGAGCCATGGGCTCCATCATCTTCCATGACGTTAAAGAGGTAGACAAGCTTTCCCGTAGGGTCAAGGTCCTCGAAGACCAGGTCGCGGTATATCAAAAGCGCTTAAAAGCGGTACCGCAGCGGCAGCGCTACACCTTCGAGAACATCCTCGGCGTGAGCGATTCGATGCGCCGCACCACCCAGCTGGCGAAACAGCTCTCCGCTTCGGGCGCGGATGTCCTTATAAGCGGAGAGACAGGCACGGGTAAGGAGCTCTTCGCCCACGCCATACACAACGACAGCAATCGCGGCAACGGGCCATTCGTGAGGCTCAACTGTACGACCATCCCACGCGAGCTTGCCGATAGCGAACTGTTCGGCTATGAGCCCGGCTCCTTCTCCGGCGCCAAGCGTGAAGGGCAAGTGGGTAAATTCGAGCAGGCTCACGGCGGCACCATATTTCTCGATGAAATTGGCGACCTTCCCCTTGAAATTCAAGGCAAACTTCTCCGCGTCCTTCAGGAGAGGGAAGTCGAGCGCATCGGCGGCAGCTCGATAAGGTACGTAGACTTTCGCCTTATCGCCGCTTCAAATATCGACTTGAAAGAGTTGACGGAGCAGGGCAAATTCAGGCTGGACCTCTACTTCCGACTCTCCAAAATGCTCCTTCACATACCTCCCCTACGGGAGCGTGCCGACGATATACCGCTCTACGTACGCCACTTCCTCGATACACGCTTCACCTTTGAGGGTCGCCAACGCGAGATAGCGCCTGAAGCGATGGACGCGTTGACCCGGTACAGCTGGCCCGGCAACGCAAGGGAGCTGATGAACGTAATTGAGCGCGTTGCGTGGAATGCAAAGGGGCCGGAGATCAGCCTGGAGGACCTCCCCGCCGTAGTGCTGACCAACCAGGCCAAACCCCACTCAACCGACGCCCCCCTCTCCCTTGCGGAGACAGTGGAGGCCGCCGAGCGTGACCTCATCACCCGTGTCCTAACGCTAACCGGCGGAAACAAAAAGCGTGCGGCATCAATCCTTGGGATTCATCGAACAACCCTGTATGAGAAGCTGACAAGATACGGTCTTCTGACTTAAACACTCCCGCAAAATATATGTGTAGTATTGGCGGTACATGTAGCGTAAACGCTACACAGCGCCAATAACCCCAAGCTACACAGGCTTTGTAGCCTTGTGAAGTGTCGCACAGCAGCATGTGTAGCGTAAGCACTACACATTTATTTCCGACTCATCGCAAGGGCAGCCCCCATGTGCTCTAACTATCTGAAATAACAGCCAAAAAAAATTGACCGCCAAATTGGCATGCCTCTTGCTAAATTAATTCGACTCACAATCAATAGGCACAACGCCCAAGTGGAGACGATGATGACGGAAGCATTCGGCATACTTTTTGGGGGGGTAATTAGCGTTTTTTGCGGTATGGCGCTTCTTTACGTTTCAATTAGAGTGACCGCCAAAGCAGTGGAAAAGGTAATGGGCGGGGAGAGGTCAAATGGCTAACAGCATACTCTCCTCACTCACTTCAGTGTTCACAAGCAGCGGTTTCACTGCGATAACATGGCAGTCTTGCGTTATGTGGGCCCTGGCCTTGGGGCTTCTTTATCTAGCTATCAAAAAGAAGTTCGAGCCCCTCCTGCTTTTGCCGATAGCTTTTGGAATAATCTCGGCCAACCTTCCAATGACCGGCCTCATGGAGCCGGGCCACGGGCTACTTTGGCAATTTTACGCTTACGGCATCAAGAGCGAAGTGATCCCCCCAATAATCTTCCTCGGCCTTGGCGCGCTAACCGATTTTGGCCCCATGTTGAGCCAGCCGAGGTTGATCTTTCTCGGCGCGGGCGCGCAGGTCGGCGTTTTCGTCACCTTCTTTGGGGCGCACCTCATCGGCTTTAACCTCTCGGAGGCGGCGACCATCGGAATCATCGGCGGCGCGGACGGCCCGACGACGATCTTCCTCGCCACGAAATGGGCGCCCCATCTGCTAGGCACAGTTGCCGTCGCGGCCTACTCTTACATGGCTCTTGTGCCCCTCATCCAGCCGCCTATTATGAAGCTGATGACCAGCGAAGAGGAGCGCAAAATCAGGATGAAGCCCTCCCGCAAGGTGCATCCCCTTGAGAAGATCCTCTTTCCCATAATCTCGGCGATGCTGCTCATCCTGCTTATACCCGCCTCCGCGCCCCTTATGGCTATGTTCATGCTGGGCAATCTTTTCCGCGAGTCAAAGGTGGTAGAGAGGCTGGTAGAGGCGAGCCAGAACGAGCTGATGAATATTGCCACCATCTTCCTGGGGGTATCCGTAGGCGCGACGATGAACGCCGAAAACTTCCTCTCCCCCAAGGTGATATTTGTATTCTTCCTCGGCCTCGCGGCGTTCGGAGTGTCGACGGCAAGCGGTATACTGATCGCGAAGGGAATAAACCTCTTTAGCAAGGATAAGATAAACCCACTCCTCGGAGCGGCGGGCGTCTCGGCCGTGCCGATGGCGGCGCGCGTCGTCCACAAAGTTGGCACCGAGGCGGATAAGAGAAATTATCTGCTGATGTACGCTATGGCCCCGAATATAGCCGGGGTTATCGGAACTCTCATCGCGGCGGGCGTTTTCGTCTCGCTGCTCAAATGACAAAGCTCATTGGAAAGGTAAGGAACGATGGAAGAGGTACGCGCACCTATGTCTGGTAATGTCTGGAAAATCGATTGCGCCGAGGGCGATACCGTATCCCTCGATGACGCCGTCATCGTCATGGAGGTTATGAAGATGGAGGCGGAGGTTTTCGCCACCGCCGACGGTACCGTGGCTGAAATTAAGGTAAAAGAGGGGCAGGCTGTCGAAGAGGGCGACCTGCTTATTACTATAAATACGTAATTAAACCGTCACATATTTATAAGGAGAACAATATGAATTTCGAGCTGACCCCCGAACAGAAGATGGTACAGGAGCAGGCGCGCCGCTTTGCGGAGAACGAGATCAAGCCCTTCGTCGAAGAGGAGGAGAAGAACCACGCATTCTCCCTTGACCGCGTCCGCCAGATGGCAGACCTCGGCTTCTTTGGCTGCGGCATCAAAGAGGAATACGGCGGCAATGGCATGGGCATCCTTGAGTCAGTCCTTTTGGCCGAGCAGGTCGCGAAGGTAAGCCCCTCCTGGAGGCTCCCCTTCAATATGCAGAACATCGGCCCCGCCCTCACCGTGCAGAAGTTCGGCAACGAGGAACAAAAGCAGAAGTTTATCCCCAAGTGGGTCAGCGGCGAGAACGTTGGCTTCTTCGCGATCACCGAGCCCAACTCCGGCTCCGACGTCGCCGGCATGAAAACAAACGCCAAACTCGACGGCGACGAGTGGGTAATCAACGGGCAGAAAACCTGGATATCCAACGCGCACATCGGCGATTGGGGCCTCCTTTATGCCTACACGGACCGCGACGCCAAGTACAAAGGCATGACCTGTTTTCTCATCAACCTCAAAGAGACCCCCGGCGTCACCACACAGGCAATTTAGACCAAGCTCGGCCTCTACTCCGCGCCCACCGGCGAGGTGCAGTTCGACGACGCCCGCATCCCCAAGGACGCAGTCCTCGGCGAGGTCGGCGACGGCTTCAAGATCTGCATGTGGCAGCTTAACAATACCCGCATCGGCTGTGCCGCGGGCGCGCTCGGCTGCGCGGGCGGGCTCATCGACCTCGCCCTCCAGTACTGCGAGGACCGCACCCAGTTCGGCCGCCCCATCGGGCAGTTCCAGATGATCCAGTCCTCCATCGCGGAGCTGGTTGTCGAGCACCACGCCGCGCAGCTGCTCGTCTACCGCGCGGCCTTCCTCAAAGACCAGGGCAAGCCCAACCAGTTCGAGACCTCAATCGCTAAATACTACTCCGCCGAGGCCGCCGTCCACGCAGCCAACGAGGTCATGAAGATTTACGGTTCCTGGGGCTTCTCCACGGAGTACCCCGTCGAGCGCTACTTCCGCGACGCCAAGTCCTATCAGGTGGTTGAGGGTACCTCCAACATCCAGAAGACGATCATCGCCGGCATCGCGATGGGCACCGCCCAGAACCGCTAAACCGACGACGGGAGATTTGAAATGAAAAGATATTTTGAACATATGCCGACCTTCGGCGCCCCGCTGACCGACCGGCAGCTTGAGACCACCGTGGAGAACCTCCGCGACATCAAGGCTGTCGAAGAGGAGTATGCGGCGGCGGTCGAGGCGGTAAAGAATGCGGGTATCCCCACGGAGAAGGTCAACTCCCGTGGTCAGATGACCGTTTGGCAGCGGCTTGAGTACCTCGTTGACGAGGGAACCTGGTGCCCGCTCAACACCGTTTATAACCCGATGGACAATAATTACGGCACCACCGGCGTAATCAACGGCCTCGCCAAGATCAGCGGCTAATGGGCCGTAGTCATCGGCTTTGACAACAAGGTGCTCGCGGGCGCATGGATTGCCGGGCAGTCGGAAAATATACTGCGCGCCACGGACCAGGCGAAGCGCCTCAATATCCCGCTCGTTTGGCTCGTCAACTGTAGCGGCGTCGATCTGCCAAATCAAGAGCAGGTCTACGCGGGCAGACGCGGCAGCGGCACAACCTTCTTCCGTCACGCCGAGCTACAGCAGATGGGCGTGCCGGTACTTGCCGCGGTCTACGGCACCAACCCTGCCGGCGGCGGCTACCAGTCGATCAGCCCCACCGTCCTCTTCGCCCACAAAGACGCAAACATGGCGGTCGGCGGCGGCGGTATCGTCTCCGGCATGAGCCCCAAGGGCGGCTTCGACGAGGAGGGCTGTCAGCCCCTGATCGACGCGACCCGCAAATTCAAGGCGGTCGCTCCGGGTCGGGTTGAGATTCACCATGATGTCACGGGCTTTTTCCGCTACGTCTCAGACGCTGAGACCGGCGTCCTCGACGGCATCAAAGAGTACATGGCTGAGATGCCCGCCTACAAGCCGCGCTTCTTCCGCGTGGCCGAGCCCAAGGAGCCGCTCTTCAAACCCTCCGAGCTCGATCGCATCGTGCCCTTCAACCAAAAGCGGACCTACTCCTTCACGCAGGTCCTCGCGAGGCTGGTCGACGGCTCCGAGCACATGGAGTTCCGCCCCGACTACGGCCCTGAAATTTACTGTGGGCTCGTCAAGGTGGACGGTTACCTCGTAGCGGCTATCGGCAACCAGCAGGGCTTTTTGCCCCACGGCTACCCCGAATACGCCGACTATCCCGGCATCGGCGGCAAGCTCTACCGTCAGGGCCTCATCAAGATGAATGAATTCGTGACGATGTGCGGCCGCGACCGCATCCCGATAATGTGGTTCCAGGATACCAGCGGCATCGACGTCGGCGACATCGCCGAGCAGGCGGAGCTCCTCGGTCTTGGGCAGTCGCTCATCTACTCCATCGAGCAGACCGAAGTGCCGCAGATGCTTGTCGTCTTAAGGAAGGCGAGCGCGGCGGCCCACTACGTAATGGGCGGCCCCACCGCAAACAACCACAACACCTTCACCCTAGGCACTCCCACCACCGAGGTTTACGTCATGCATGGCGAGACAGCGGCGGCTGCCTCCTTCGCGAGGCGTTTGGTTAAGGAGCAGGATGCGGGTAAGCCCCTCGGCCCGGTCATCGACAAGATGAACGACCTCGTGGAGGCTTACCAGGCCAAGTCCCGCCCGCTCTTCTGCGCAAAGAGCGGCTTCGTGGACGAGATCGTCCGCATGCCGGAGATACGTAAGTACATGGTCGCCTTTGCAGGGTCCGCGTACCAGAACCCCCGTTCAATCTGCGCGCAGCACCAGTTGGTAACTCCTCGCCTCATCAAGGGGTAAGGCGCAAGGCGGCGGATGCCGCCTGTTGAAATAAGAGAGGGGCCGCTTTCGGGCGGCCCCTCTCTCTTTGCCTGCAAATGGAATTAGTCGTTCTGACGGCGTATCTGGATCATCTCCGCGACGATCGAGACGGCTATCTCCTCAGGCGTCTGAGCCCCGATGGAGAGCCCCACGGGGGTGCGCACCGCCGAGGCTATACGGGCTTCGGGGATGCCCTCTTCGGACATTTTCTTCAGCACCATTCCTCGCTTACGCTTGGAGCCGATCATCCCCACGTAGGGTGCGTCGCTCCTTAGCGCGTCGAGGGCGCATATAGTGTCGCCCATGTGGCCCCTCGTAGCGATGACGATGAAGGTGTTCTCATCTACGCGAGCCTCGTCGAGCGCCCCCTCGAAGGGGCGGCAGAGAACTCGCTCCGCCCAGGGAAGGTTCTCTTCGTTTGCGAATTCTTCTCTGTCATCGACTACGGTGACGGCGAACCCCGCAACGCTTGCTACGTTGGCAAGGGCGCGTCCCACGTGGCCCGCCCCCATCACTATGAGCGGCGCGCGCTCGCGCTCAATGAACTCTGCAAAGAGGCCGCCATCCTCTCCAGCCCTTATGACGTTCGTCCCGTCCGAGAGCGATTCTCTGGCGGCCTCCTCAAGCTCTTCGGTCAATGGCGTGGCGGAGTGCCATTCGCCATTGAAATAAAGTCCGATGGAGATTGAGTTGCCATCGCCGTCCCATTTGGTCAAGAGCGCGCCGTGGTTGCCCGAGGAGTAGAGCGCCGATAGGCCCTTCGCAACCGCGACCTCTCCTCCGCCCCACGGTGCGACGAGGATATCCACGGAGCCGCCGCAGATCATCCCGCTTGCCGCGAGCTCCTTCTCCTTGAGGCGCATCTTCAGGTACTCTACCTTGCCCTCCGAGAGGGCTTTGACTCCGGCCTCCTGCGTCTTTGCCTCCATCAGGCCGCCGCCGATCGTCCCTAAAATCGCTCCGCCTGGGAGTATCGCGCAGCGGGTCCCCTGACTTCTCGGGGCCGAACCAATGCGCCTTGCTATGGAGGCCACTGAAAGCTTTTCGCCGCCGGAGAGACGCGACGCTATCTCATCGTAAAGTTTCTTCATTTGTGAATCACCTTCTTCACGGGCGTATCGCCCTTCAGCTTTAGAATTGCCACACCCTCCCATCTTGACGAGGGGGAGAGAACATTTTTCGCGAGGGATTGAGCTTCGCTCAACTCCTCATCCGTATCGCACTGATTTAGCGCCACCATTCCCCGCGCGTAGTCGGGTATGCCCTTTGAGAGGCCGGATGGAGCGTTAAGGAGGGCGCTGATTATGTCGGCCGTCACGGTGTCTCCGATTTTGACTCCGGCAGCCTTGGCCGCAAGACGGGGCCTGAAAACGTGCTCCTCGTCAAGTGGATTGCCCAACGCCGAAAGCCCCACCACCGCTATGAAAAGGGAGGTCATAAAGGGCACCACGGGTTCATTTTCTCCCGGCGCTTTTAAAGGCATCCTGCGGGAACCGTCGCCCTCCACGACGATTAAGTCATAATCGCCGGTGCCATAGATCTCGTCTATAAGC
Organism: Deltaproteobacteria bacterium; assembly: GCA_002869005.1. Lineage (GTDB taxonomy): Bacteria > Desulfobacterota > Deferrisomatia > Deferrisomatales > BM512 > BM512. The sequence continues at coordinate 31,212 of PKTU01000089.1, read as the reverse complement.
TCCGGTGCGAGCCCTGAAACCTTTCCACCGGGGATCCGCTCCGCTGCAAATAGGGGAGGGGGACCACACTCCAGGCATGGAGGAAAATCTTCACGTCCCTCGATCAGGCAAAGCTCAACCCCGTCCTCGGGTGCGGGCTCAAAGAGCTTTGTCGTGGTGGCGGCGGCCGCTTTAAGGCCCCTTGCCCGCGCCTCCCTTAGAAGAGCGTACATGAGGGTCGTTTTGCCGCCCCCTCCCACGAGGGTTATGAGCTCCGGCGTGTCTACTTCAAACGCTTCAAGCAGGTGCGCCTTTAAATTCATGCTTCGTTAACCCAACCGAGGATGGCCTCAAGGGCGCTGCCGCCAAGGCTGCGCCCCTTCTCCGAAATCGTATCGCAGTAGGAGACTATACCGCGCGGGTCAACATCCGCTATTTTTAGACCCTTCTTCACCTTTGAGCCGGGGCGTATGAGCCCCCGCACCACCCCTGTAAGGGTGGCGAGCACTTCACTCTCTCCTACCATCGCCAAGAGGTCTCCCTCCTTGACCATATCCCCAATCGAGACCGATGGCAGCAGTATGCCTGTCTCGGGTGAGTGAATTACGCGTCTCGCGCTCTCTCCGGCGATTACGCCGGGTATTCCGGTGTCCGGCGCCGCCGCCCCATTTAGTATGAGCCTGCCGAGGTCATGTCCGCGGTTGGTCTCTATGACTATGTCAACGTCCTCCCCCGCGGTGAAGCCGGGGCCATAGCCGACGACCAAAGGAGCCATCTCTCGCGTCGTCCCGAGGTTTCTTTTTGCTATGGCGGCATCAAGGAGGACATGCGGTGACCACTCTGAGATTGAGGAGAGGAGCGGATCCACCGTAACCGGGATTTCGCCTGCGGCAATTGTAGTGTCGAACTCTCCGGCGCTTTCAACTTTTCTCGCGGTGACCCCTTCAACCACGCGGGTGCCATCATGGATGCATTCACAAAAGGAGACGTTTCTCCTTATTGCAAGGGGGTGTTCAAGTTCGGTCATCGCCACTTGCAGCCCTGCCCGGTAGAGGCGGTGCGCTATAGCGGAGGCTAGCTCCCCGGCGCCGCGTATCAGGACCCGCACGTCGCGTGCTCTCTCGGGTCTATTCAAGGTCAAGCCTCCTGTTAAGCTCGTTGAGCTCATCCTCTGTGTCTATGTCAAGGAGGATTCCCGGGTCCTCCGCCTCCACCTCAAGGAGGTCGTCCTCATGCTCAATGAAGATTGAGCGAGCTCCTACATCGCCGGTTAGTGCTAAAAGTTGCTCCCTGTACTTGGGAAGCGTGAGTAGCGCCGGGTGCCCCCGCTCGCCGCAGATGAGCGGCAACGTCAGCCCCTTTTTCGATACGCCGTGAGCCGTGAGCAAAAGCCTTACCGTGCGGGGAGAAACCTTGGGCATGTCTCCAAGGGCGATGAGTACCGTCTCGGCGTCGGGCGGCAGCGCCCTTACCCCGGCGACGATGGAGGAGGCTTGCCCCGCTTCAGGGTTGGGGTTTTCCACAAAGGTGATGGGGAGAGCCTCAAGCGCCGCGCGGATTTTGGAGGCGCCGCGACCAGTTACCACAAATAGCCCATCCACGCCGCCAGAGAGCAGATTTTCCGCCGCGCGCCTGACGATGGGGGCTTCTCCAAATTTGCGGATTAGCTTGGACTCTCCGCCCATTCGCCTCGATAGCCCGGCGGCAAGCAGCAGCGCGTAGTTCGCCATCAGCTTCGCTCTCCCTCGGAGGGGAGCAGGCAAAAGCTTCCCGGCCTTATGTGAAAGCCAATCTCCTCTCCTATGGACATGGGGAATTCCCTGGCGGCGCGTATATTCAGCCACGATTCCACGACCCACTCCCCGACGCGCAGGTTCACAAGGCGGTAGTGGCCCAGATCGACCCACCCGGTTACCTTTCCGAAGAAGAAGTTGGGGGTTTCTTTGTGGTATTCGACGCGTTCGCTCCTTACGAGGATTATCTCCTCCGGCCTCACTCCAAGGTATACCTCGTCGCCGACCTCGTGCCCTCCGTCATCATCGACCAGGAGGGTGTCCGTGTTTGTCCTGACATCGAGAAGGCCCTCGCTGGTTTTCCCTTTGACGGTGGCGAAAAATAGGTTCTGGAGCATGAGGAAGCTCGCCACACGGCGGTTGGCGGGGTTGTTGTAGAGGCTGTTCGGGGTGCCGACCTGCTCTATGCGCCCGCCAATCATAATCGCCATCTCATCCGCCATGAGGAACGCCTCCTCAGGGTCGTGGGTAACCTGAACGGTAGTTAGTCCGAGATTTCGCTGAAGCTCCCTGAATTCCAACTGCAAGCGGCGCCTCAATGACACGTCCAGTGCCGAGAAGGGCTCGTCCATGAATAGCACCCTCGGCTCTCTTATTAGCGCCCGCGCGAGGGCCACCCGCTGCCGCTCTCCGCCCGAGAGCGTTGAGACGTCGCGCCTTTTTCGCACATTGCCGAGGTTGAGTAGCTCTACCCAACGGTCGAGGCGCTTTTGAACCTGAGGACCCCACTCCTTCATCCCGAAGAGGATGTTCCCCTCCACGGTGAGGTGGGGGAAGAGGGCCAGATCCTGAGGCACATAGGCAACTCCCCGTTTTTCAGGCGGGGCGGCGGTTATGTCTGTGGAGTTTAGAAATATCCTGCCGCTTTTCGGCGGTTTGATGCCGAGAAGAATCTCAAGGAGGAGGGTCTTTCCAGCGCCTGATGGGCCGAGGATAAAGAAGGACTCGCCGGGGGCTACCGTGAGGGAGATATCCTCAACGATGAAGTCACCGAAGGTGAAGGAAAGATTCTCCGCCCTAATCATCTTGCCCTCACCAGGAGGCGCACCATTAAGAGCGCTGTAAGGCTAAAGAGCGAGAGGAGCACTATTAGCGCCACCGCTCCGGTAATATCAACCGAGGCCATCCTCAGGTATATCGCCACGGGGATCGTCTCCGTCTTGCCCGCAACCGCTCCGGCGAGGGTGACCGTCGCCCCGAACTCTCCCATGGAACGCGCCCAGGCGAGGATAAAGGCGGCCAGTATGCCACGCTTGGCTAGGGGGAGGGTTACCTTAAGCAGAGTCTCCCAGCCATTTAATCCGAGAAAGCGCGACACCTGTTCATAACGTACGTCCACCTCTTGAAAGGCCGCTTTGAGAACCCTTATGGACAATGCTAGCGCTACGGTGAACTGCGCCAGCACGATCCCGGGCGTCTCGAAGATGAAGGAGATGAGGTGAGTTTCAATCCATCTGCCCGGCGTGGTCCTCAAGAGCAGCAAAAGGGATACCCCCACGGCAACGGGCGAGAGGACGACGGGCAGGTCGAGTAAAAGGTCCACGAAAAATGAGCCCGGAAATTGATGCCGTGCCAGCGCGTAGGCGACGGGGAGCGCCGCTAAAAGGGCCAGGGTGGCCGCTATCGTCGCGGTTGTCAAGCTGAGGAAGATAGCGTGGCGCAGCTCTCCGTTCTTAAGGGCTGCGGCGAGGTCGCCGGGTCTGGCGTAGCCGAGCTCAACCGCTAGGAGGCCCGCCACGAAGGTTACGGCGAACGCTACGGCAACTCCTAAAAAGAGGGTGAGACCTCTGGAGGACAAGTTATCTCCAGCTTTCGGGAAGTTTGTAAAAGCCCCCCACCGGAGTCTCCGGCGTAGTCCGGCTTAAGGCCTCTTCGAGGCTTGTAAGGTATCCGGCTTCCCCAAAGAAGAGACTTCCCTCTCCATCTGTTATGAAGGCTAGAAAGTCGAGCGCGGCCTCAGGCTCCGAAGCCGTCTTTGTAAGGGAGCCGGGTATATAGCCTATGCGGGGGGTGGAATTTGGGGGAAGCGGGATAGCCTCCACTTTGTCGCTCCATTTTGCGAAGACATCCCAACCCATTACAGCATCGACGAGGCCCAGGGCGACCAGCTGCGCGGTCTTGGCGCAGGATTCTGCATGGGAGACGACATTGGGCTTTATTTTTGCGCCAAGCCCAGCCCGCTCTATAGCCTCAACTCCATATAGGCCGACGCAGACGGTGTCGGGGCGGCCGATCCCCACCTTGACGCCCGGACGGGCAAGGTCTTCAAGTGCTTTTATACCCTTGGGATTGCCCTTTGGGACGCAGATTGCCGGGAGGAGGTAGGCCACGATCCTCTCGGTGGAGGGGTCGACCAAACCCTTATCTTTAGCAAGCTCCATGAAGTCTGAGGAGCCGGGGATGTAGAGGTCGCCCCGCCCCGAGAGGGTCATCTGAGAGAGCATTGTCCCTGAGCCGCCGAAGTGCAGGTCAACCTCCGCGCCTGTGCGCTAGGCGAAGAGCTCCGCCGCCTCGCGAAGAGGCGGCGCCGACGCGGATCCGGCGAAAACCTCCACTCTTCGTCCCTCCCACTTTGGAGCGCCCATCGCGGCCGCCGCCGTAACGAGGAGAATCAATAGAGTAAAGAGTCTCTTACCCATCTTATTAGCCTTCCGCCGCGCCGGCGGTTTTTATCTTTGTTTATTCTTTGCCGCCATGCTCCCGTTCGCGCTTCTCTTTTAGCGCTCTCCATACTTTCTCGTAGGAGAGGGGGAGCGAGTATACCCTCACCCCCATTGCGTCATAGATAGCGTTGGAGAAGCAGCCCATGGTCGGGTTGGTTGAGCCTTCGCCAATCTCTTTGACGCCCCAGGGCGCGATATCCTCGTAGGATTCTACGATCTCCGATTCCACCGGGGGCATGTCCAGAGCGGTCAGGATGCGGTAATTTGCCAGATCCGGGTTTTTGATCCTGCCTTCGTCGTCGAAGAGGACTTCTTCCCAGACCGATTCGCCCATCCCCATTGAGAGTGCGCCGTGCACCTGCCCGTGGAGGAGCCGGGGGTTGACGACTGTACCACAGTCGTGAACATCCCAGAAGCCCACAGCTTCGATCTCGCCGGTCTCCTCGTCGATTTTCACCTCGCCAACCTGTACGCCGAAGGAGTAGGCGGGGCTGGTGCCGACCGGGGAGCCCTTGAACTTGCCGCCGAGCTTGGGCGGGTTGTAGGAGCCTTTGCCGATTAGGGGACCTTTGAGGACGAAGTGTTTACGCGCGACCTCCTGGAAGGTGAGGGCTTTACCATCGCGCGATTTGGAGTAGATTATCGCGTCCTCGCATTCGAGGTCATCGGGGGGAAGGTGCAGCATCGACGAGGCCATTTCGAGGAGGCTCTTTTTGATCTCTTCGCCTGCGGACTTGCACGCCGCGCCGGTCATGAGCGTTAGACGGCTCGCGTATGCCCCGAGGTCCATCGGGCATGTTTCGGTATCCGCCGCGATGATCTTCATCTTCTCATAGTGAAAGCCCATCGCCTCGGCGGCCATCTGGCAGAGGACGGTATCGGAACCCTGCCCGATATCCGGCGCTCCGGTGTAGAGGGTGGCGCTGGTGCCATCCTCGTTGACCTTTATAACCACCGCGGAGTGGGGGAGGTCGGTGCGGTAAATCGGGTAGCCCGCGCCGGAGACGAAGGAGCCCGTGGAGACGCCTATGCCGTGCCCTTTGGGCATGCCGCCCTCTTTTTTCTTCGCGTCCCAGTTGGATATTATCCTTGCCCGGGTAAGGCACTGGGTAAGCTCGCATGAGTGGATCGCGAAGTCGTTGGGGGTTACCGTCTCCGGACGCCGCGCGTTTAGGATGCGTATATCCATCGGGTCGATGCCGAGCTCGGTCGCGACGTTGTCAAGATGGCTCTCAAAGGCGTATTTGGGTTGCGGCGCTCCGTGGCCTCGCTGCGCTCCGCATGCCGGGAGGTTTGTGTAAAGGCGGAAGAGGTCGAACTTGTAATGGTCGAATTCGTAGGTCAGCGGGAGCAGGGCCCCTGCGTAGTAAGCGGTGGCTATGCCAAGCGAGGTGTAAGCGCCGCCGTCCATCATGAAGTTTGAGTGCGCGCCTAGAATCTTGCCATCCTTGGTGACGCCGGTGGTTATCTCCATGTACTGAGCGTGGCGGCCACGGTTGTGGGCGAACATCTCATGGCGGTCGAAGAACATCCTCACGGGCCTGCCGGTGAGCTTCGCGAGCACCGCCCCTGCGAACTCAAGCCCGGTGGGCTCCATCTTGCCGCCGAAGCCGCCTCCGACGTAGGGCTTGACCACGCGGACGTTGCCCATGTCCATCCCGAACTCGCGCGCAATGTAGTACTGGAAGTAATGCGGAGATTGGGTGGAGGAGTATACCGTGAGCTTGTCGCCATCCCAGAGGGAGGTGGCCGAGTGGGGCTCGATGGGCGACTGGTAGGCGCGGTTGCCTAGGAAGGCGTCGGTCCTGACCAGATGAGCCTCTTTGAAGGCTTTCTCAATGTCGCCGAACTCCTGGTGGATCTCTACGTTGATGTTTTTGGGGTACTCGTCGTGAACCTGCGGCATCCCCGCATCCATAGCTTTGCGGAAATCAAGGACCGCCGGGAGAACTTCATACTCGACCTTGATGAGCTTAAGCGCCTTGTAGCAAGTCTCCTCATCGGTGCACGCCACCGCGGCGACCTTGTCGCCGACGAAGCGTACCTTATCGATGCAGAAGATGTTCTCATCCCAACGGGCGGGGCTGATGCCGTACTTTATGTCCGGGACGTCCTTGTGGGTGATAACCGCTTTGACGCCGGGGAGCGCCTCTGCGGCAGAGGTGTCGATGGATATGATTCTGGCGTGGGCGTGGGGGCTAGTCAGTATCTTGCCGAAGAGCATGTTGGGAAACTTGATGTCTCCCGTGTACTTTGCCGCGCCGGTAACCTTGTCCCTGCCATCTATGCGCGGGACGGACCTGCCAATTATCTTGGTATTTATGCTCATCTTTATGCCTCCCCTCCGGCGTTGGCTTCTTCCGGCGGGGTCGTGCGCCCCTCCGATACCGCTAGTATCGCCTCTACTATGTGGACGTAGCCCGTGCAGCGGCATAGGTTGCCGCTTATGGCTTCTCTCACCTCAAGCTCTGAGGGGTGGGGGTTCCGTGCGAGGAGCGCCTTGGCGGAGAGGACCATGCCCGGTGAGCAGTAGCCGCACTGTACCGCGCCGTGGTTTACGAAAGATTCCTGAAGGTCGCTAAGTTTAGCGCCCTCGGCGACGCCTTCGATGGTGGTGACCTCGCGCCCCTCCGCTTCAAGGGCGAGGACCATGCAGGAGTTCACCGGCTTACCGTCCATGAGGACGGTGCAAGAGCCGCAGTCGCCCAACTCGCACCCCTGCTTGGTGCCGGTAAGGGCCAGCTCGTTTCTCAGTACCTGCGAGAGGGTTGTGTTTGCCTTGACTACGACTGTGTGGGGATCGCCGTTTACTGTCAGGCTGAGCATGTATCTCTTAACGCCTTCTTTATCTTGAATAGTATTCATTTATAAATCCTCTGTTTAGTCTTCGGCGTGGATGCCGTGGCCGCTTTCGACCGCATCAATTAGCGCGCGCTTAGCCAGCACACCGGCCAGGTTCCTGCGGTACTCCGCGGAGCCCCGGATCGAGTCCCTCGGCCTTACCTCGCTCTCCACTATAGCCTGTAGCTCGGCCAGCGTATCGGGGGCTGAGGTCTTCCCTGTGATAAACTCCTCGGCCTTTGGGGCGCGGATGACCTTTGGGGCGCTGGAGGCGCATACTATGCGGGCCTCCTGTATAACTCCATTTTCCACGCGTGCCGATACCGCAACGCCAACTACTGCTAGCGCCCCTGACCGCCTGAGGCCGAATTTGTGATAGGAGCTGCCGGTGAAACCGCCGTCGGGTATTGCGACCTCCGTAAGAATCTCGCCCTCCTCGATCACCGAAGACGCGGGCTCCACGAAGAAGTCCTCAAGCGCCATCTCCCGTTTGCCCGAGGTGGAGGCGAGGGTAATCGTAGCTCCCAGAGCTATGAGGATCGGAGGGAGATCCGCGGAGGGGACCGCGTTTACTATGTTGCCGCCAACGGTGCCGAGGTGGCGTATCTGATTCGACGCCATCTTCTTTGCCGCGTGTGAGACCGAGGGATACTTCTTTGCCAGCACCTCGGAGTAGAGGATGTCGTTTTGTGTAGAGAGCGCGCCGATTACGACCCCGCGCCCCTCGACGTAGTTGATACCCTTTAGTTCATCAAGGCCCTTTAGGGATACAAGCGCTTCGGGCGCTAAATCCCCCTGCTTCATCTTGTGGAGCAGGTCTGTGCCTCCGGCGAGGACCTTTGCCCCGCTCCCCAGGCCGGCGAGGAGGGAGAGCGCTTCGTCCAGGCTCTCCGGGGAATGGTAGTCGAAGTCTGGCAGGTACATTCGTTATGCCCCTTGTCGTGAGGTTGCATGAGTATGGTTCATAATACGGAACCTTGCTTTTCTGAGATTATGCCAGCAAATAACTTGCAAACAAAGGCAAAAAGTAGTTATTCGGTGTTTTTTGTTGACCTCTTATGCTGCTGCTGGCATTATATTGTTCACAGGAGTGAACACATGGATGAAAGCAGCCGTATTAAAGCGCCGGCGGTAAAGCGGGCGGCGGGTATTATGAAGATTGTGGCTTCGGCAACCGCCCCGCCGACGATGAGTGAAATCTCGCGCGCCCTCTCTCTGGGTAAGTCTACCACCCATAACATTCTCCACACCCTTGAAGCGGTGGGTTGGATCGACCGAAGCGAGTCAGGCGGTTACATGCCCGGCGCATCTTTTTTGAATCTTCTGCATTTGCAGAGTGGGCGCCAGGAGCTTGTCGAGCTGTCAAAACCTTTTCTCGAAGAGCTCTCTTCGGAGTTTGACCTCTCCGTGTGCATGGGCACATGGGAGGGAAATGAGGTTCTGATAAGGGCGGTGGCGCGTGGCGCTGGAGGCATGAAGGTGTCGGTGGAGCCGGGACTTGCGCTACCCTTTATGACTCCTGCCGTCGGGCGTGCAATACTCCTTGCGGTGGACCCGGAGCGAAGGGAAGCTCTAGTAAATGGAGCGAAGCTGCCATCGTTTACCGAGCGCTCGATAACCGATAGCGGCGAGTACCTTAAGGAAATTGCCCTTGCTGAGGAGCGGGGGTATGCCGTGGATGATGAGGAGTATCTAAGGGGGGTTCGGGCAGTTGCGGCGCCGCTTATACTGGATGGAGCTCCCGTTGGCGCTTTGTGGGCCGTGGGGTTTTCACTCTCCATGGATGATCTTCGCGTTGGCAGCGCAGGAGAGGCGTTGGTAAGGGCGACCTCCCTCATTTCGCGCCTTGCGCGTTAATCTATTTTCCTATTTATCTAACCGGCTTCGCCAGCTGTAGATAGAGCTTGGCAACAAAGTAAAATTCCCTATCGTCATTGAGATTCTTTCACCTGCGGAGTATGATGAATTTTATCAACTTGGGGATGCGTTCATTTTGCAGCGCATAGCCTCGCAGGGGAGAGGGGGGTACTTGCGCCTGAATTTCATATCCGAGAAATATCATGAATAGAATGGTATTGATCTCAGCCTCTAAGGATTTCGTTGACGGGTTGACCTCCGTCTTTGAGACGGTCAAGGGCGAGTACGACTGTAAAATTACGACCTTTGCCAAACCCGCAGAGGGCAAGCGTTTTCTCGTCGCAAATCCTCTCGACCTCGTCATCGCTGACCTCCCTCCAGGGGAGATAGACCCCAGAAGCTGGGTTCGGAAGTTAAGGAAGGCGCGCCCGGACGCTCCTCTTCTTGTTATGATAGAAAAGGACGCCTCACACGACTTCAAGGGGTTAAAAGGGGTTTGGCTGGTTAGAAAACCCGCCCCGCTCGGAAAGCTTGCCGAAGCTGCAATAAACATAGCCAAGAAGGAGTCCAAGGCATTTCTCAAGGGTATGCATATAGGCAACTTCACTCAGGTTGTCTCCAACGACGCAAAGACGTGCTCCCTGACGGTGAGAAGCGGAAAAGCTGAGGGAATCCTCCACTTTATAAAGGGGCAACTTTACGACGCCACCTGTGGCGACAAAAGCGGCCGTGACGCTGCTGTCGAGATATTGAGCTGGCAGGATGAGGTCAACACGGAGCTGCGGAAGCTCTACTTCGTGCCAGAGCGTACGGTCAACGACTCCATTGACTCCCTTATAATCGCCAGCATCCAGTACGCCGACTCCCGGCCGGTGACGGTCGAGGTCGCTGATGGGGATGTAGATATCATGACCCCTGAGCCGGGTCAGGAGCCCGAGGTTGAGTCTAAAGGTGTCGGCGAGTTGCCCGAAGCGCTTATAAAGCTCCTCCCTGAGATGGAGGAGGTGCTGACGAGGCAGATAGGTCCCGTTGCCCCAATGGTCCTAAAGAGCTGCATAGAGCGGTGGGCGGCCACCGGCGGAGCGGACCTTGTTGATTTCGAGGGGCTGCAAGAGTGTATCTGCGATGAAGTTGAGGACAAGGAAGCATGTGCCCTCTTAAAGGAGGAGTTTAGAAAGAAATTCGCCAAAATTCACGGTGAGGTCGGAAAGCAGATAATGGGAGGCAAGGAGATGCCCCTTATGCTCTCCGATGAACAGAGAACCGCGCTGGGCGACCTCCTCGCCATTGCCATAGGGCCCATCGCCGCCATACTCACAGATGACCTCATATCCAATTGGGAGGAAAGCGGCGCTGGAAGAGAGGAGCTTATAAAGTGTTTTTCGGAGGAGATTGCCGACGGTAAGGACAAAGAGGCTTTTATCTCCTCCGCAAAAAAGATCTTCTAAAAGCTATTTAAATTGGACGAATAAAAAAGCCCCGCTGACCGGCGGGGCTTTTTAGCTTAATTTTCTACCTTCACTTTACCAGCCGGAACTCGACCCGCCGGTTTCGCAACCTGTTATATGCATTATCGTTTGGGGCTACGGGCGCGCTCTCGCCAAAATATGCTACGCCCAGGTTTTCCGCCGATACCTTGAAGTTGGCTAAAATAAAATCTCTTACCCCCTCTGCGCGGCGCTTGGATAGCTCAAGGTTGTACACTTCATCTCCCGCCGCGTCGGTGTGGCCTACCACTTCGAACTTTTGACCTTTGAGCTCTTCGCTTTCGAGGGCCGCCCCCACTGTCTCAAGCTGACCTCGCGAACTTTCGTTAAGAACCGCCGAATTCGAGTTGAAGAGGATTCTCATCCTGAGGAGCGGTCCAGTGGCATCGCCGGGTGCGTTTGTGCCGCTGGTGCGCTCCTGCATAACCCGTACGAACTCCTCTTTTGTAATAGCCTCGCCCTCCTCGGCGCGGTACTTGATAAGGGCAAGCTCAAGGGAGTGCCTGGCGCGCCGGTCCTCTTTGAGAGCCAGCCCCTTTTCGTAGGCGTCAATTGCTTTTTTGACCTCGCCCAGGTTCATGTAGACATCGCCCATGCCGAAATATCCCTTGGGAGTGACCTCCAGAGACTGCGCTTTCTCATAGGCGCCAAGGGCCTCGGGGTATTTTCTAAGGCGCTCCTGAACCCATGCGTACTTTAGCCAAATACGGGAGTCCGACGGACATGCTTTGATCGCTTCTTCGAGAAATTCACCCTGCTTAACGGCATTTCGGATATCTCTTAGGCCGGTCAGATAGCTGTCACAATCCGCGCCAAGGGAGATAGGCGGGGATGATGCGAGCATGAGCCCCGCTACAATTAGCGGGGTAACCATCCTAAAGGAGATGCGAAGTTTCACGGTTACTTTTTCCCCGTCATCGAAAGAATCTTGACCATGCTTATACGCAGCCTGTTGATCGCCTGGGCCAGCATGCCAATCTCATCCTTTGAATTGTGCTCGATAGGTTCGGTAAGGTTCTTGCCAAGGCTGATCTCCTCGGTGCGGCTGGAGAGGAGCATGATAGGTTTGACTACGGCGCCGTTTAAAAAGAGTGCGATCAAGATGAGCATTATGAGAATCGTGCCGGCGCCGATTGCCAGAAGGCTGGCGGCGGATTTTCTCGCCGAGGCCATGGCCTGGGAGATGGGGATGTATACCACGAATGCAGCGACGGTGTCGTCCATCTTCCAGTTGTAGCCGTTGGTGTCGCCGTAAATTTCAATCTGGTCCTTTGGCGCGTCCATTGGATCGCCGTGGCAGCGCAGACAACCCTTAGCGTTAACCTTGATCGGGGTTGCCAGGTAGAAGTAATCGCCACCCTCCTTGCTGGTGAGGCCCTCCTGCTTGGAGAGCTTGTCGTCGCTCTGGAATTTAGCGATGATTTTAAGCTCCTCTTCGTCGGCCTTGTTGTCGGGGTGGAGTGGGTCAATAGTCGCCTGCTTGAAGAGGTATCCGGGCATATTCTCCTTGAACTTGGCCCAGGTTCCGCGAGTGACTACGAAACCGCTCATAAGCTCCGGGTAGAAACGGTCCTGCTCGACAATCTCAAGGACTATCGAGCGCTGCTCGTCTTTAAAGAAAGCCCGCTGTGATTTTATGTAGTTGAAGATGATCTCGCCCTTGGTCTTTGCTTCCGAGATCGCGGACGCCGTGCTGAACTTATAGCTTGCTGCGCCGATTACCGCTACCGCCACAAGGGAGAGTATGCCGACAAATGCAATTAATTTTACTCTGATTCCCATACCTAAAAACCTCCTCACTCTTTGAAAAAGGCAAAATTACATGGTCTCATGCCAGTGCGGATCTGCTTGGCACGTAGATTAATGTCGGCGTAATCTGCGAGTAATGGTAAGGAGTGATTTCACGCCGATTGCTGTTTCAACATTACTCATCGGCGCGTTCCCTTGTGACTTTATGCGCTAAGCCATTTCACGGTAACATTTATGCAATTAATGACACGGAGAAGCTGCTATAAGGTCTATACAGATACTTTGATGTGTTGGAACCGCTGCGAGGGTGTATACTTTTTGACCCCTTGTAATTTTTGGCAGCTGCCAGGGCTTAACGGAGTTGGTTATGAAAGAAGGCATTATAGTAGACGATTTAAGGCTCATAGGCATACCGGGCACAAATAAGGTTATGGCCGGCGAGTTTTCACGCCTTGTAAGAAGAGCCTTCAACGACGTGAAGATAAAGGAGCCGGCGAAGGCCGGGCTGGGCGCGCTCATTTATCCCTTCGAGCCTCGTCTCGCGGCTTTGGCGGTTACGTATCACCGGACCGCGTCGAGGGTGCTGCGCGGTCTTTACCGGAGCGAGGCAAAAAGACTTGAACCGCTTTATGACGACCTACTGGCAGGGGTGAGTGCCGATACGCGTGGTTGGTTCAAAGACGGGATGACCTTCTCCATCGCTGTCTCAAACGTCGCCTCCTTCGAGGCCGGCGGCAGGCAGATCGTCGGGGTGGTGAAGAATGCGCTCGTGGACGGGGCCAAAATGAGAGGCGTAAGCCTCAGCGTCGACCCCGATAACCCCGACTTCAGGCTCGATGTGAGGATGAACGAAGACACGCTAACCGTAGCGATGGATTTGGCTGGAAGGCCTATGAATCAACGCGGTTACCGGACCGATAGGGGGCTCGCTCCTTTAAGGGAGAACCTGGCCGCCGTCTTATTGATGCTCGCGCGCTACGACTCACGCTTCGACCTGCTCCTAGACCCGATGGCCGGTTCCGGGACCATAGCCATAGAGGCTGCGCTGATGGCGAGGGGGCAGGCGGTGTGGAGCCCTCCCAGGGCGCCGATGGCAAAAAATATTGAACCATACAGCGAGTTTATACCGGATAACCCACCGCCGCTATTCGGCGACGCCGCGCCCGCTATAATAGCAAGCGATATAGACAAGCGTATGAAGCGGGTCACCCAGAAAAACATGGAGGCGGCGGGTGTTGAGGGGCTTATCGAGCCGTGGTGCGCCGATTTCAGGAGTCTCGACGCGGAGATGGTTAAGGAACGCGCGAAGTCTCTCGGCCTTGAGCGGGAGCGCGGCCTCATTGTTTCAAACCCACCCTATGGGGAGCGTCTGGACCCCGATGACCTGAACGGGCTATACAGCGAGCTTGGAGAGTGGGCCCGCACATTCAAGGGTTGGCGCGCCGCTTTTATCGTTGCCAACACCGACTTTGAGGCGGCTTTCGGCGGCAGGGCGAGGATCAAGAAACCCCTCAGTAACGGTCCGCTGAAGGGTTATTTCCTGCAATACGACCTGTAAGGCTGCGCCCTTTAATAGGCGCTCTCACTGAAGGTGACGCCCTTGTGGCGCTCGGCGAGGAGCCCCACGGCCCACTCCGAGTTGAAGAGAACCACGGGACGCTCCTCATTGTCCAGAACCCACCTAGTCGTCGCGGAGCGGTTGACTGTCGCCGGGTCCAGCTTGCCCTCTACCCAGCGTGCGGTCTGGTAGGGCAGCTTGTCCAGGGTAACAACGGCTCCGTACTCATGCTCCAGCCTATATTTCAGGACATCCAGCTGTAGCTGCCCCACCGCGCCGACTATGGGGTCCGGGTCACCGGTCGGCTCGCTGAATAGCTGTATCGCGCCCTCCTCCCCAAGTTGCTGCAAACCCTTCTGCCGCTGTTTGGACTTTAGCGCGTTTTTGATTCGCACCTTGGCGAAGTGCTCCGGTACGAAGTGGGGGATTCCCTTTAAGAGGAGGGGTTTGCCTGTGTAGAGGGTGTCGCCGATTCTTAGGGTGCCCCGGTCGTGTATGCCGATGACGTCGCCCGGGTACGCCTCCTCGACGTGGTCCCTTTCCTGCGCCATGAACTGCATGGGCAGCGCGAGGGTCACTTCTTTTCCGAGGCGGGCGTTTGTGGCCTTTAGCCCCTTGGAGAAGTGTCCCGATGTGACCCGTATGAAGGCTACCCTGTCTCGGTGCTGGGGGTTCATGTTAGCTTGAATCTTGAATACGAAGCCGGTGAAATCGGGGCTCACGGGCTCGATGCGCCCCTCTTCGGTCTCCCGCCCCGACGGGTGAGGGGAGTTTTTCAAAAAATCTCGGAGGAAAGGCTCAACGCCAAAGTTCTTCATCGCAGATCCGAAGAATACTGGCGTAAGGTCACCCGCCAGTATTCTCTTAAGGTCGAATTTCTCTCCCGCCCCCTCCAGTAGCTCTATCTCATCCTGAAAATTCTTGTAGTCCTCCTCAAAGAGGAGCTCGCGAAGAGAGGGGTCGGTGGGTCCGACCAGCTTTGCCGGGGCTTGGTATTTGCCGTGTTTGGTCGCGTCGTAGAGGTGAACCTCGCGTCTGGTGAGGTCGTAGACACCCTTGAAGCGCTTGCCCATCCCGAGCGGCCAGTTTACCGGGCACGCCGCGATGCCGAGGACATCCTCGATCTCGGTAAGAAGTTCAAGCGGCTCCCTCCCTTCGCGGTCCAGCTTGTTTACGAAGGTGAATATTGGGATGCCCGACATGCGGCAGACCTTGAAAAGTTTCATCGTCTGCGCCTCAACGCCCTTGGCGCAGTCGATGAGCATAACCGCAGAGTCAGCCGCGGTCAGAGTGCGGTAGGTGTCCTCGGAGAAATCCTGGTGGCCCGGGGTGTCCAGCACGTTTATCTTGTGCCCCGCATACTCGAATTGCATGACGGAGGAGGTGACCGAGATGCCTCGCTGCTTTTCAAGCTCCATCCAGTCGCTAGTGGCGTGTCGCTCGGCTCGACGCGCCTTTACAGCGCCGGCCTGATTGATCGCGCCGCCGTAGAGGAGGAGCTTTTCGGTGAGGGTCGTCTTTCCCGCGTCGGGGTGGGATATAATGGCGAAGGTGCGCCGCCTTGCGACCTCTTCAGATATTTTACTAAGTGTAACGCTCATCTTTTCTCTCGGAGCCTTGTAAAAGTGGAGGCGTGAAGGATAGAGAAAAAGAGCGCCCCTGTCCAGCGTATTACTTTTTGATTGCAGCACTTAGGTGGTAGAGTAAAAAGATGTTAGCTCAACTACCCGGGAGTGAAAAAATGTCTATTGGTTATGCCGTCAGATCCGGATTAATCGTAGCTTTTGCGCTCATCCTTTCCATGACGCTCATCGGCGGTTGCGCAGATTCCACCTCGGGGGGGCAATCAATCGTCGTCAACTCCCTCAATGACACGGTCACCCCAGCTGACGGCGAGCTGACGATGAGACTGGCGCTTGAGCTTGTCGCCGACGGGGGGAGGATTACCTTTGACGATGCGCTTGACGGCGGTGTGATTAATTTGACGGTGGTCGGTGAGGAGCACTCTATCCTAAAGGGAGAGCTCTACGAGGACTTTCGAACCTACCTCGGCATCCATCCGCGTGACTATGGCAAAAGCGCTCTTTATACGGATAAGGACATCACAATCGACGCTTCAAACCTGCCAGAGGGGATAACCATCGCATGGAGCGGCGAAGAGCACGCGAGGGTTTTGGCGGTGCTTGGTGACCTGACGTTGATCAACGTCGACGTTACAGGCGGTTACTCCGAAGCGGCCCTCCTTGACGGCGACCAGCCCTGGACCCTCGCGCGCGGCGGCGCGGTCGCGGTGTGGGGAGTGGCAACACTTAAAGATTGCGCGCTTTACGGCAACCGCTGCGTCGGCGATTCCGTGGGCAGTCGCGATAGGGGGACCTTCGGCGGCGGCATCTATGCCGATGTCGTTTTGATGGAGGATTGCGTGGTCAGCGGCAACCGTGTGGAGGGCTATGGCGGCTCCGGAGGCGGAGTATTCTCGGTGGGGGGCGCGGAACAGCCTGGAGTAGAGGGCTCGGTGATAAGGCGGTCCTCAATCTGCGGCAACAGGGTGACCGCCGAGCATTCATATGGCGGCGGGGTATACTCCGACGGCGGGTCGCGCGGCTTCACCAAGGAGATGGCGATATTTAATACGACAATCGCCAGAAACGTCGTGGAGGATAACCCGGCTATTACCGACCAGTCTCCCTATGCGCAGTTTTACTACCGGGGCGGCGGAGTCTACTACTCAAATGGGAATATGTACATCGGGTCCTGTACCATCGTCGAAAACGAGGTGACCGGCAATTCATACCCATTCTCCGGCAAACCGAATATGGGCGGCGGCGGAATCGCCGCGACGATTGGCGACGCCCATACCGTAGAGATGCTACAGCTGGAGGAGAGCGTGGTCGCGGGAAATACCTTGAATGGTTTGGCGGAGGACCTCTTCACCGGCTCCTTGGTGCACTTTTACAGCTATGGTTATAACCTTCTGGGTGTAATTGACTTTAGCCAGATATTGGTGCCCGTCCCCTCTTGGAGTTCATTAAACCGCCGCCACTATCCAATGCAAGGTGATGTCGATGGAGTGGACCTTGAGGATGCCTTAGACCTCGACAATATTGTTTACAGCGCATCAGTCCCATCCGCCGGAGTTTTTCCGGGGGCTCCCGCGCCGCTTTATTATCCGCCTGGAACCGCCGCCCTTGACGCTGTGCCTGGAGGAGAGCGGGTGAACTACTATCAGCTGCTCGGTTACCGTGTAGCGAATGGCGGCGATGACGATTTTCTGCCGAAATTCATGGATTACTTAAGGAGTGCTTACGGCGACGTCATAGGCAATGACTTCGGCCTTGAATACGACACCTCGGCGCTCTTTTACGGGCCTGCGGAAACATGGCCCTCGAACCCGAGCAACGCCGCTTGGATAGCTTTTTGGCAGACACTCTATGATGACCTTGGGGATTCCCTGGGACCGGCCGGCCTCGGTGAGGCTTTCTGGCAGGAATTTCCAGTTGATACGTTTTCTGAGAACCTAATCTTCAGATCCGCTCTTTACGGAGCCTTTGTGACCCCTTTGCCGGTGGACCAGCTTGGCGGGGCCCGCCCCGCCGGGGCGGGCGGTGACATAGGCGCGGTGGAGCTGCAATTTTAGGTTTTGTTTACTGGCTTGGTTAATATGAAGGGCGCGGCTTTTTTTCGCGCCCACGTCCTTATCCGCCCTCAAGGACCTCGATCCGCTCGCGAATAACATCCGGTATGGGCGTTTTGGCGCCAATGTTGTAGTCATAGGAGACGAGGTCCCCTGAACCCTCCGCCGCAACACGCTCCTCCCTCAAGGAGACTATTTTGTAGTGCATGGTGAAGCGGTCCGGGTATATCTCTCCGACGCGAGCGCCCACGCGTATGGTGTCGGGGTAGGTCAGGGGGAATTTATACCGGCATTCGGTGGAGGCCAGGATGGGCCCGACCCCGGTCTTGCTTGTATGCTCCATGTAGCCTATCTTCTTGAAGTAAGCGATCCTTGCGTTCTCAAAGTAGCGAAAGTAGGTGACGTTGTTTACATGCTCCAAGAGGTCCATCTCACCCCATGCTACGGGGAACTCAACCGTTACCGGAAACCCATCAAGTAAATTCAAAATTACCCTCCCGCTTTTGTAAAGTCCGGTATGCGCTGCACCGCAATCAGGGATACAACGCTCATCACCGCGCCCGCGATAAACGGGATTCTGTAATCTATCACCCAGAGCGCGCCGCCCACTACGGGCAAGACGACGGCGGCGATGTGGTTGATTGTAAAGCCCACCGCCATCGAAGGTGCTATGTCAGAGGGGTCCGCGGTCTTTTGAAAAAACGTGCGGATTGCAATGGCGAAGTTGAATAGGAGGTGGTCGGCTATGTAAAGCAGTGCCGCGACCCAGCGCGAACCTGTCACCGCGTACGCTATGAAGATAAAGATCAACCCTGCGTACTCCACCGAGAGGACCCGCCTCTCTCCAAAGCGGAGAATGGCTTTGCCTATCAGCGGGGAGGTGAAATACGCGACGATGTTGTTTACCACGAAAAGCACTGCTATTTCCCTGACTGAAAACTCAAAGACCTTTACGAGTAGAAAGACCGAGAAGGCGATGAATATCTGCCTTCTGGCTCCGCTCATGAAGGTCAAAAAGTAAAAGAGCATATAGCCCTTGCGGAAAACCATCTCTTTGCGCTGGGGGATGATCTCATGGTCGACGGGGTTGACCATCAATCCCCAGATACCGGCACCGGCAGCGGCGAGCCCGATTAACAGAAATACGACCTTGTAATCGGCGACATAGCTTAAAAGGTACACAAGAATGCCCATCGCTATATTTGTAGCGGCGGAGACGGAGCGGATAGCGGCGAAGACTATGGGCGAGGTGGCGGTGTCAAAGTATTGGAGGGTAAGCGACTGGTTTGTCGTCTCGTAATAGTGAAAGCCGAAGCTCAAAATGATGGTTGTGGCGCAGAGCCCGAGGTAGGTCGGATAAAAACCCACAGAGGCCACGCCAAACCCCATTATGATTATCGAGAGGGCTGAGAGCTTGTGCTCCCTTATGAGGAGCATGACCCACACCGCGAAGAGAGCTAGAAAACCCGGTATCTCGCGTACTGATTGTACAACGCCAATCTGCTGGCCGTTTAGCCCGGCGCTCTCCACCGCGAAATTGTTGAAGAGGGTGCGCCAACCCTGTAGCCCGCCGATTGAAGCAATGGTCAGGACAAGCAGAAAGGTGAGCATGGGGCGCTGCTTTTCAGGCACTTCAGGTATGGAGAACATAGGTGTCCTTGAATTATTGTAAAATCAATGGGCTGGAGGAGGATAATCCGCCGCAGAGAAGCCGGGTGTCAATCCATCGGGGGCTTTTTAACAATGTATCCGGGCTCATGCGTAGCGGCTATTTGACAAGCTCCGAGATGACTTCTCGCACAGTAGGTATTGATTTGATTGCCCCCGCTACCTGCCCCGACGCGTAAAGCCCCGCTTCAAGCTCTCCTCCAAGCCAACCCCTGCGAATCCGTTCAGGCACGAAGAGGCTGGCTGCGGTAATCTCTGACTTTGATATAAGTTCCACGCTTTTGGTTACCAGCGCCCGGAGTTGAAAGCCTCCGAGGTCGACTACCTAGGTTGAGGTGTCTTCCGCCTTTAAGATCGCATCTTTGAAGTTCGGGTGGGCGATGCACTCTTTTGTGGCGATGAAGCGTGTTCCCAGCTGAACGCCGGAGGCGCCAAGCGCAAGCGCGGCGCGATAAGAACGCCCATCAAAAATACCCCCAGCGGCGATTACGGGTATATCCACGGCATCGACAACCTGCGGCACCAGCACCATAGTTGAGGAGCCTCTATAGCCCTGGACACCGCCGGACTCGCTCCCCTCCGCCACAATCGCCGCCGCGCCCTGTTCTCTTGCGCTCACCGCCCCTCTAACGGTGGCGGTGACTACTATGAAGTTCAGCCCAAGCTCTTTTAAAAGCGGCGCAAATGCTTTGGGCGAGCCTCCGGAGAAGGTGATTGTCCTCACGCCCTCCTCTGCGAGAACTTCGGCGAATGCTTTGGACAGTGGCTGCTTGGCAAATAGGTTTGCCCCGAAAGAGCGTGATGTTATGGCGCGCACCCGCCCAATCTGTTCTCTAAGCTCCTCCTCGCTCTCTAAAAATATAGTGGCGAGCTGACCGAAGCCACCGGCCTCCGACACCGCCGCGACCAGCTCCGGGTTGGAGACAAAACCCATAGCGCCCTGTATTACCGGGTGTTCGCAGCCAAGCAACTCTCTTACCATCTCTTTCATCTTCTTAGCCTCCTCTCTTTACTGCATCCATATTCCTGCCTAAGGGGCCCTTTTACAAGAGCAGAGGAGAAAAAACTATTCATAACAATTTGGTTATTGACAGGGGGCGATTATTACATTACCTATTCGTTATGAATAGAGAGGAGCTTAAAAATGAACGAAGAGAGACGTTTTGAGATATTGAAAGCCTTGGCGCACCCCACGCGCGTCGAGATTCTGGAGATTCTCCGACGGGGCGAGGAGTGCGTCTGCCGTATAGTTCCAGCGGTCGCGGGCAGCCAGCCAAATACCTCGAAACACCTTGCCATCTTAAAAAATGCAGGGATTTTGA
This sequence comes from Deltaproteobacteria bacterium, assembly GCA_002869005.1. Taxonomy (GTDB): domain Bacteria; phylum Desulfobacterota; class Deferrisomatia; order Deferrisomatales; family BM512; genus BM512. The sequence continues at coordinate 10,661 of PKTU01000089.1, read as the reverse complement.
GCACAAGGCAGGAGGGGACCATGACCTTCTACTGGGTAGTCGATACAAGGGTTTATGAAATTTTAGACCTTGCCGACCAGATGGTTAAGAGGCTGGAGCGCGAACGCGCTGCCTAAAAGGTATTTAAAATATAAACAAAAGGTTATGCAAAAGCGTAGCCGGTTTTGAGGTGGCTTATGAAGAAAAAGACGCTCATGACCCTATTGGTCATCGCTTTCGCCGTTGGAGCAGCGCTCATACTGGAAGGTGTGGGAGAGGATGTCGTTAAGAGCGCCGATTCATCATCGCCGGTTTATGAAGCAAACGGCAAATTCACCTTTCTCGAATTGGGCAGCGTGGGATGCAAACCCTGTGAGGCTATGAAGGCTGTTATGGCCCAAGCGAGGGAAACCTTCGGCGATAATCTTGAGATAATCTTTCACGACGTGAAGAAAGATCCGAAGAAGGCGGCATTTTACAAGATATCACTCATACCGACTCAGATAATCGTCGATCAACAGGGTGTCGAGAGGTACCGGCATGAGGGCTACCTATATTACGAAATGCTTGAAGAGGTGCTTGTCGGCCTCGGAGTGGAAAAGCAATGAGCCCTCGGCACCTTTATCTGGCGATCTTGCTCCTATTGGCGCTGGCTACGGCGGCGTTGGCGGCCGAGGTAGAGGGTATTGACCTCGGCGCTGAAGCAGCCGCACTGGGACAGCCGCTTGTTGCCGATTTCGGGATGAACCGCTGCTCCTCCTGCATTAAGCAATCCGAGGCCATAGAGGTGCTTAAGGGGGAGACCTTGGGAAGGGTGGGGTGGAAATTCATCCATATAGGTGAGGATGAAAAAACGGCAGCGCGCTACAAGATACTCCTGATCCCGACCCTGATATTTTTTGACGAGCACGGTGTCGAACGCTACAGGTACGTCGGCTACATGGATGCGGAGGCCTTGAGGGAGAAGCTGGCAGAGCTGGGGCTCCTACAAGGATCTTAGAGGTAGATAAAGATGAGCGAGAGAAAGAAAGCACTACTCATAATCGGCGTCTTCGCGGCTGCTTACTTCATCCCCCTGGGAGAGGAGCGGGTGAGGACCGCAATCCTCGAATCGTTTTATATGTTACAGGATTATGCGCGAGCGCATGTTCTAACCTGTCTCGTACCGGCCTTTTTCATAGCGGGAGCGATAGGGGTCTTCGTCAGTCAGTCCGCGGTGCTCAAATACTTTGGACAGGGGGCGAAGCGAGTGGTCTCCTACGCCGTCGCTTCCATATCGGGCAGCGTCCTGGCGGTATGCTCCTGCACGGTGCTCCCCCTCTTTGCCGGAATCTACGCGCGCGGCGCAGGTCTGGGCCCGGCCACGGCGTTCCTCTACTCCGGCCCGGCGATAAACGTACTTGCGATGATCCTCACCGCCAAGGTCCTTGGGCCTGAGCTTGGGGTGGCGCGCGCGGTCGGCGCGATCCTCTTCTCCGTGGTTATCGGGCTTTTGATGGCGTTCACCTTCAGGCGCGAGGAGGAGGAGCGCATGGAGGGCTTCGCCGCTCTGCCGGTGGAGGAGTCCAGACGCTCCCTCGGACATAACGCCCTCTTTTTGGCGGCGATGGTGATTGTCCTCGTATTTGGAGCGTGGGGTCAGCCCAAAGAGCCCATCGGCTGGGCGCAGGCTATATTCTCCGTTAAGTGGTACGTCTCGGGGGCGGCGCTCTTGGCGGTGTTCTTTATGGCCTATAAGTGGTTTGACGCCGAGGAACGGGTGGAGTGGATGGAGACCACCTGGGGTTTCGCCAAACAGATTTTACCCCTGCTCTTCGCGGGAGTGCTCATCGCGGGGGTGCTCCTCGGCATGCCTGGGCGTGACGCAGGGCTGATCCCGGCGCGCTGGGTCGCTGAACTGCTTGGCGGCAACTCAATAGGCGCGAATCTCTTCGCTTCATTGGCCGGCGCGCTCATGTACTTCGCGACCCTCACCGAGATACCGATCCTCCAGGGGCTCCTCGGCAGCGGCATGGGCGGCGGCCCGGCGCTGGCGCTCCTCCTGGCGGGGCCCGCGCTCAGCTTGCCCAATATGCTGGTCATACGTTCGGTGCTTGGGACCAAGAAGACCTTGGTGTTCGTCTTCTATGTAGTCACCCTCTCGGCGCTGGCGGGCTGGCTCTTCGGAATCTTTTACCCGGTAGTTAAAGTGGCGGGATAAACATGGATTTAGCCTCCTTTCTCGACAACACGCAGGGCCTCATCGAGACGAACCCCTGGCTCGCTTTCGTCGCGGTCTTCATCGGCGGCGCGTTGACAGCCTCCAACCCCTGCGTGCTGGCGATGATACCCCTTGTGATGGGGTTCGTCGGAGGGCGCGAGGAGCTTCGCGGGTGGAAAAAGTCCTTGGGCTTCTCCCTGATATTCGTAGCCGGGCTTGCGGTCACCTTTACGATAATGGGCGCCTTAGCTGTGCTGCTTGGGCGCCTCTTCGGAGACGTTGGCGCTTTTTGGCCCTTATTGATAGCGATAGTCTGCATTGCCATGGCGGCGCACCTCTGGGACTTATGGACCTTCTCTGTTCCGCAGGCGCTAACTGCCTACAGACCAAAGCACACTGGCGCGCTTGGCGCGCTCGCGCTGGGGCTCCTCTTCGGGGTTGTTTCAGCCCCCTGTGCCGCGCCTATTCTCGTCGTCGTCCTTACCTTCATTGCATCGAAGGCAAATATGCTTTACGGCCTCGCGTTGCTCTGGACGTACGCCGTGGGCCACTGTCTCCTCATCGTCGCCGCGGGAACTTGCATGGGTGTCGCCACGGGGCTGATAGAGTCACGGGGATTTTCCAAATTCAACCATTACCTAAAACGCATTGCGGGGGTAATAATCGCCGCTGTGGGTATATATATGCTGATAGGCGCTATTTAAAGCCAATGAAAGGAATTCATAATGAAGATTGAAGTGCTGGGAACAGGTTGCGCGAAGTGCAACAAACTTTATGAAGCCACCAAGGAGGCGATCGCCGAGGCGGGGGTTGATGCGGAGCTGGTCAAGGTGGAGAAGATTACCGAGATAGCCTCGCGCGGCGTCCTTGTTACTCCTGCCCTTACGGTTGACGGCGAGGTGAAGTTTTCGGGCAAGGTGCCCAAAGTTTCAGAGCTTGTCAAAGCAATCACCGGCTGAGTTTATCTGACAAAGGAGAGGCCGATTCGTAAAGCTTCTTCTCGCCCCCTGTAATCCCTTAGCCCCTCGGCGAGGGCATTTACGTACTGTACATGGAAATATAGGTCGAGGTTGTCGTCGAGGAGGGAGCTTAGCGGATAGGTGAAGTCGACGAACCCGGAAACCCCCTTCTCGGCGAGAGCTATCTTTGCTGAAGCCACCAGCCCGTAGAGGTACCCCGCGGAGATATCAAGCTCGAAATTTCCCCTGTATTCGTCGATATCCTTATTCGTGTCGTCATTGATGAAAAAAAGTTGAAGCTTTGGCGCGATGTAAATACCGCCGCCTCTTTTGAAGTAGGGTTTTACATAAATTGGCCGGAAGTAAAAATAGTTGGTCGAGCGCGATTCTTCGCCAGCCTGTCCGTTGGACTCGTGCTTTACACCTGTCTGTAAGAAGAGTTTCGCGCCGAAGTCAGGCAGCACGTTGAAGTTATTTGTAAGGATGAAGAGTTCCGGCTTATAGCTCGTCTCCTCGAATGGGGCGGAGGTGCTCTTGAGATCCCAGTACGATGTCTGCGTGTAGCCGAAATAGAGCCCTTGCAGCCACTTGTGACTCTCCCACATAGAGCCCTCGGGGTTGAAGAGGCGGTATTTGAAGCTTATCTGAAATTTGGATTTTTTCGGGTCGGTGCCGACGAGAAAATACATCGGCTCATGAGTGGAGGCATTTGACGCGTAGGGTTGATAAATCCTCTCCAACTCCTCAAGGGTGTTGAAATCTTCATAGATATTGCCCCCATCGGCGGGGGCGCGCTCTGCGCCGTGCGAGTAGCCGATTATGGAGATTGCAAAAAATAGAGCTATGGTGAGTTTATTAAGCCTCATTTTTTCCCTGACGTAATAAAATTTTAAGATGGTTACTTTACAGCGAAGTGGAGGTTTAGCCAAGGCGGAGGTTAGGGCAACCTTCTTCTATCGGCTTTCCAGCCGTATGAGCACCCTTCTGTTTAGCGCGCGTCCTTCAGGGGTTGTGTTTGTATCAACAGGTTCAAGCTCTCCCTTTGCCAGAATAGTTAAGCGATCTTCGGCGATGGGGTAAAGCTCCCTCAACACAGCGGCGACAGCTTGTGCACGCTTCTTTGAGAGCGCCATGTTATGCCTGTACAGCCCTGTTGAGTCTGCGTGGCCCTCAATTACCACCCCGAATCTTGAATTTTCGCTTGCTCTCTTGCCAGCCAGCTTCAGCTCATCCAGATACTTATCATCAACCTCAGCGGAATCCACGCCGAAGTAGAGAAGCGTTTTTAGCGGAGGTGCGGGCGCTAAGTCTTGTGGCGCTTCAACCGCTACAGCCGCTATGGTTACCTCAATGGGCTTAGCCGTACTTTGCCCGGGCTGAGGCGGCTTTATCGCGGCAACCTCTTCCCTATCGACGCCGGGCGCGGGGGGCGCCTCTTCCTCGCGGGTAACTCTTGCAGGAGTCTTTACCGGTGATGACGGCACGGCTACCGCTAAAGGGGGAGCAATCGGTTTTATCTGCACGGCGGGTGTATGAGTGGACGCGGCAGAAGGCGTTTTTTCTTCAGGTGCAGGGGCGGGCGGCTCCGGCGCTGAAAATGAGACGATGGTTTCAGGGGCCAATATTTTTCTGCCCTCAGCTTTGGGCGCTGGCTCGACAGGCGTTACGGCCGGGACTTTAATCACCACTGCATCGTCATCTATAAGCGCTCTTCTGCGTTCAAACTCCTCCGGAGGAGTGCAGGACTCAAGCTCCGGCAGTGGCTCGCCGCGCAGGGTATGTCCGAAGAGGGGCCACTTTACCCTTAGCTTGATGAACGCGCCCTCGGTGGAATAGGACTCTCCCGTAAGGTCTTGGTCGAAGGAGTCGAAGGCGTATCCGACTGAGAGCCATATGTTCTTCTCCACCCTGTAGCCCAGCTCGACCTGCCCGCCGAAAGTTGTGGCCTCTGCGGCGGGAGTATGTAGTACCCGCACCTTCGCGCCTATGTCCCAGCGGTCGTGGAATTCGTGGGTCATCCCGAAGGAGTAGAGCTCGGTGTAAACTTCCGTATCAAGGTCGTCCGTCAACTTGCCAGCGTACTTGCCGTTAAGCTGTGTGCTGCGGTTCAGCTGGTAGTTGCCGGCCAGCGAGGCCAGATACGTAGAGGTAGAGTAGCTGTTGCTTACGCTTTCTTCCTCATCAAGACGGTACTCCACGAGGGCGAGGCCGTTGAAGCGGTCTGTCGCCACGGGGCGCCGCGCGAGGCCGAGGCGCAATTTGTGCTGTGTAAAGGTGAAGTTCTCCTCCATCTCGTCGTTGAAGTACCGCGCCGTGGCGGTGAGGGAGAGGTCTTCGCCGACTTTTCGCGCCACCCCCGCTTCGCCCAGCAGCGAGTAACTGCCGGAGCGCGCTGTGCTAAGCCTGTACTCCAACCTGCCTGAGATGCGGCTCTTCTCATCCGGGGCGTACTCCATCGCTGCGGTTGCGGCGAAGGCGTCATCCTCGGAGTCCGGACCGGCGGTGGTAAGCTGCTGCTCCACGGAGAAGTCTGCGGAGAGGTTGTCTGTTACCGCCAGTCGATTTCTCAGACCGGCGACCTGCAAGTTGCTAAATGGTGACTGGCCGTTGTCCATCTTCGATTCGGTGTAGGCGACGGTGTTGTCGGTGATCTTCGACTCGACCCCGGAGACCACACGGGTCACCTCCGACTCCTCCAGCGTCTCATACTCGCCCCTAAGGTAGAGGTGAGTCGCTTCGTCATATCTGTATTCCACCCCCGCGCCGGTGAGGTTGGAGGAGTCTCCCTCTACGTTCTGGCGGTGTGAAGCGCTGAGCGAAAGCTCTTCGTCTAAGGGGGCGGTGATGCCGAGGCGTACAGTGGTTGCGCTATCCGGGGTTACTTTGGATATATCGTACGGTTCGCGGCTGCCCGGGTCGCCGGGCGCCGTATATGCGTCATCCGACTCCTCATGGGCCAGGGTCAGCTCGGTGGTTACCTCGCCGAATTTGCGCTCCACGCCGACTGCGGAGAGGGTATGTTCGCTGTCGTTGAGCTTGTCATCCTCGCTTACGTACTCAGCTTTTAACGTTGTCTCAGCGTCAAGCTCATAGGCGCCCTTACTCCCCCAGGTCTCCATGCCGCGTGAGATTGATGTGGCGGATGGGTTAATGAAATTTTCGTCCGCCTCTTTATAGTAAGCGGTTATGGACAGGTCGGGAGTTGGCTTGGTCTCGATGGAGACGCTTACCGCGTCGCCGGTCTCGTTGTCCAGAATTCCAGCTTCGGGAAGCGATGACTCGGAGCGCGCCGCTTCGGCCTTGATTGTGGTAGCGCCGGGGAGCTTCGCCGTAAAGTCGACACCCTGTAGGTTATAATCGTCAGCCTCCCGCTCCTCGTAGATTCTGGTCACTCCGACCTCAAACCAATCAACCGGCTTCACCGCTGCCCGCCCACCAGCCAGGAGGTACTCCTCACCCGACTCCTCTGTCTCGTAGCTTGCGACTATGTAGTTGGGGTTGAAGTCTGCGTCCATCGATGGAATGGCGCGGTTGAAGAGCGCGATGCCCCGATCATAGTCCATCCGGTAATCAACGCCCCTCACCATCAGTACGCTCTCAAGGACCTTGTCCGTGCGCGCTCTCTCCCGTGTCTCGACGGTTATTCTCTCCGTTCCAGGTACTATCGGCGCCTTGGAGAGGTAGTAGTAGCCGGAGACGCCCTTGGCCCTGAGCTCATCCACCACCTGCGTCCGCGACGTCAAACTTGCAAAGGCGTAGAGGGAGAGCTCGTCCTGTGATGCTTCGAGCTCCGCGCCGGTTAAAGTGCGTTTATAGGCGGAGAGTATCCGCTCCGTCATGGCGGTTTCAAAGTCGCCGTAGAGGAGGTGGGAACGGCCCTTGTCAAGCCTCACGTAGAGTTTATCCGAGGAGGGGGCCTGGTTGGAGTTCTCGCTACCGTCGCCGTAGGTGGGGAGCGCTTCCTCCTCCTCCCCTGCGGAGTCAGGGCTAAATAGGCTCTCTTCATCGCCCTCGGAATCATAGGCCGCGGTGAGGAGGAGATCTCCGGCGATCTCGCCACGCGCGAAGAAGGCGCCGCGTCCGTAGAGTTCGGCGGCGCCATCTCCGGCCCTTGGGCCGAGGTAAAGTTCGCCATAGCCCACCGTGAGCATATCCCTTAGCTCAGGTGCGAAGAAGAGCTCCGCCACCGCGCTGGTTTCGCCGGTGGTGACGATGACCTTGCCTTTGCCTGCGTTCTCCGGAGCGCGCACAGTGAAGGTCGCGGTGCCTCCTGCGCAGGGAATCTGATGCCCAATGTTTTCCGGCGAAAAGTCGGGGTCAGCTATCTCCCCAACCATCGTGTCCACTGTGACGTAACCGAGGGAGGTCACCGGAAGCCCCTGCCTGTCGAGGATACGGGCCTTTACCGTGGCCGCGGAGAAGCCGTCGGCTATGGGGTCCTTCGAGGGGAGGGTGACTTCTATGGAGGATGGGTCGCCAACCGCCTTTACCCGCACCGTGCGCTGCGCCGGTTTTTTGACGCCGGGGGTCAGTTCAATGAGCTTTATGATGTTCTCGCGTCCCCTGATCAAGGGGACGTTTCTGTACTCCGTTACCACCATGCCGCGCTTATCATCCTCTATGGTGGCCCTCAGATAACGGTCTGTGACCACCTCGTCGTTGACCGTCAGGGTGTGCGCGAGACCTTTGGTCGTCTTTATGAGTATGCGGGTGTGGCCCTTATCCATGACATCTGCGTTTTTGGGCTCGATGATGCCGAGACCGGGCTGCATGGCTTTCGCGCGGTTTTCAAGCTCCTCGATCGACTCTCTTCCATCCTCTACCTTTAAAGCTGCGGCTGCCGCTTCAGCCTTAGGTGTAACTGCTTCGGAGGAGCTGGCCGCCGTCTCCTCTCTAAAAATGCCGCCGATGTGTGAGTCGCCATTGTCTCCGGCGCAGCTAAAGAGGGTGAAGTTCGCCTTTACGAGGGAGCCGTGGCCCATGTCGACGAACTGCGAGGAGGTGTCGCCCATGAACATCCCCGAGGCGGGCGTGGTGCAGAGCCCTTTGGGGAGGCTCGCGCGGTCGAGGGCGAGGACATGGGTGCCCATCTTCACGCGGGGGATAGAGTAGAGGCCATGCTCATCGGTGACGACCTTGCGGCCGTCCTCCATGTAGATTGCTATCCCCTTGACGCCCTCTTCGCCCTCATCCTGGACGGTGTCGCAGTCGCCGTCGATGAAGACTTTGCCGATGATAGTCCCGCGCTCGGAGAAAATACCTGCGGAGACTTTGATGTCAGCGGTGGCGATGTTTGAGTTTATGGGCAGCGCGGCGCTTGTGGCTTCTGCGAAGGCCCTGTTGGTCAATATGCCGGGGTGCGCGTCGGCGCCAACTATGGCGACGAAGGTTATCTTGTGCGAGTCGCCGGGGCCCACGGCGCCCAGAGCCCATCTTATTGCATGGTCCCCATGGATGGCCGGATCGGTCGTTGTCTCGCCGTCCAATGTGGCGCTTCCGCTCTTAAAGTGAATTCCCTTTGGCAGCGCGTCGGTAAGGGTTACCCCTTCGAGGAAGCCGTCGCCTGTGTTCTCGACGGTGAGGGTGTAGCGTACCACTTCGCCTATCGTTGCGGTGGCGCGGCTTACCTCCTTGGATACGAAGAGGGCGACGTCTGTTACCGGGTCGAGGGGTATGTCGAAGTCGATGATATCCGCCGGTCCAAGGGTGAAGGGGATGCCCCGGGAGGCCTCTGTTAGGGTCATTGACGGGTCAAGCGCGGAGTCGGGAGTCACCGATGGGAAGGTGTACATAGCTCCGGCATCTACCGTTATTCGATACTCACCCGAGGGAAGGGCGGGGAAGGCGTAGTAGCCGTCAAGGCCGGTTGTTACGGGGTTTGCGTTGCCTGGAGGCAGCGTTGCCACGGCGCCGGAGGCGCCCAGGAGGGTTACCTTGGCGCCTCTTACGGGCTGACCGGTCACCGCGTTGAAGACTACACCGCTCGGATCGAATATTACCGTGGCGGTAACTGAGGGGGTGTCGTCCAGCGGGTCGGTGTGAGTCGCCGTTACCTGCGCTGCGCTTGCGGCGCTGAGTACGCCGTCCTCGTCGGCGTTGTCCGCGGAGGAGGTCGGTATGCACCCGGTAAATATACCGGTATCCGGCCCGCTCTCGATGAGGGTCAGGGTCTCTAAATCCGCCGGGGTCGTCGATGTTATTTTAATATCGGCTGTCTCGGCGATACCGGGGAATACGTTGAGGTCCGGCTCTTCGAGACGTATGCAGACGTCATCGCCCAGGCTGTAAAAATTCACCGGGGAGAAGGCGTTATCTGTAAATGTTATTGTCGCATCGGTTCTGGCTATCAGGGTGACTGTGGCGGTGTCCTTCACCGTGTCGGGAATGACCCCGTCCAGGGTCGCCGTGCTCGTTATAACCGTCCCCGCTGCAAGGGATGGGCTGCTTAGCAGCTGAAAGGTTACGCTCTTCGTTTCGCCGGGGGCAAAGGCGCCAAGGTCCCAGCCTATTACTCCGCCGGAGAGCGTTCCGCCCTCATTCGCTGAGATGAATGAAGTCCCGCCCGGCAGCGGGTTTGTAAGGGTGAGCTGACCTATCACCTGATTGCCCGTGTTGGTGACAACCCCCTCCATGACGATGAGGCCCCCAACTGGAGCGGTGGGGGTTATGGGCGTCAACGTAAGCGAAACTTCGGGAGCCAGGATGACGGCGCCGGTGACCGGATTGGAGATAGCGGCAGATAATGACGCCGCCGTCACCTCGCCCTGGTTGGTTATTGACGCGCCTATCGGCGCGGTATCGTCAACCGTTACTTCAAAGCCGACGCTGCCGCTCTCGCCGGGGGCGAGGGAGGGGATGCTCCACGTCACCGTATTGGCGGCGAAGCTTCCTCCAGCCGTTGCAGAGCCGGGGAGATAGGTCGTGCCGGCCGGGATTGCGTCGCTTATGGATATCTGCGTTGCCGGCTCGTTGCCGATATTCTCGTAAACGAGGGTGTAGGCGATTATTTCGCCGTGGTGGAAAATGTTGTCGCTCTGACTCTTTGCGAGGACGACGTTTGGACCTGTGCCGACCGTCACCGTGGAGGTCGAGGTTGCCGCGCTGACGGCGTTAGCCGCCGCGAGGGTCGCGATATTTATTATCTGTGTGCCGGGGGCGATAAGAGCCGTCGCCCTCGGATACATCGCGGGTGTCTTCACTGTAAGGTGAACTTCGAAGAGCCCGCCCTCGCCGGGGGCAAGGTCGCCGAGGCTCCACTCCACAGAGCCTCCCGGACCCGCAAGGGGGTCATAATTTTCGGGGAGAGAGGCTACGGAGTACTCATAGGCTACGTGTTCGCTGAGAGCCACCGTAAGGGTAGAGGAGTCGGCCCTATAATTGCCCTCGTTCGAGTAGGCGACGAAGAGTGTCAGCGGCGCTCCCATCGCTACGGGGTTGGCCGAGGGGGTTATCGATACCGTAAGCGCAGGGGCTGCCTCAAGGGTCGCTGACGCAGTGGTGGAGTACACCTCCGGCCAGCTGTT
>PKTU01000138.1 GCA_002869005.1 Deltaproteobacteria bacterium | reverse complement strand
GGGAGGGTTCTGAAGCCGGTCTCACCCTCGCCAATCTCCTTTTGCCTGTCCTCGATATTGAACTGGCAGAGGGGGCAGGCGGTTATGATCACATCAGCGCCCCTTGAGGAGGCTGAGTCGATGATTTCCTTGGAACAGCGAGTAGCCATGGCGTCTGAGTTGACTACCTGAAAAGCGCCGCAGCATTCGGACTTCATGGGGAAATCCACGACCTCGCCACCAAGCGCCTTTATGAGCTCCTCGAAGATGGATGGGTCATCCGGGTCGTCCATCCGCATCTCGGCGGAGGGCCTTAAAAGCAGGCACCCGTAATAGGGCGCTATCTTGAGGCCGGTTAAGGGGCGCTCCACCTTCTTGGCAAGCTCCTCGAACCCCACTTTGTCCCGCAAGACCTCAAGGTAGTGGAGAACATCGAGGTTCCCGTCATAATCCTCTTCGAGAAAGGAGGTTACCTTTCCTTTGCGCTCCTCGTCGGTCTTCATAACGTGGTCGGCGCGCTTTAGGACGTTGTGGCAGATGGCGCAGAGTGTGACCACCGACTCCCCAGCGTTTCTCGCGGCGATGAGTGTGCGCACGGGGGAGAGAAGCCCCATGTTGTTGTCTTTGGCGAGGGGGAAGGAGGCGCCGCAGCAGGTCCACTCCTCAAGCTCCTCCAGCTCGAACCCCAATTTTACCGCGGCATCCTTGCCGGACTTGTCGAAATCTTTGCCCTGGGTGTAGAGGGTACATCCGGGGAAATAAGGATATTTCATCGCCCGCCCCCTAACTTAGAGATTGGAATTTTCGAAGCCCGCTGATGAACGCTATCTGCGGGGCGCGTTTTCTGTACTCTTCGTCGAACTCACGCATCTCGATGCGGTTTTCGCCGTGGCGAAGCTGCATCATGCGCACACCCTCCATTATTTTGGAGAGGTCCACCCCCTTGGGGCAGACGGTCATGCACTGTAGGCAGGAGGCGCATATCCAGGGTGTGTTGGCCTTCAGCACCTTCTCGGGGAGGCCGAGCTGTAGGTACCGGATCACCTGGCTGGGGAGCATGTCCATCTCCGGGGTCGCGGGGCACGCGGCTGAGCATTTGCCGCACTGGTAGCACCTGTACATGCTCTCCCCGGCGATCTCCTCCACCTGCGAAACCTCTTCGCCCCGCACCTTTGCGGGATCTATCTTTTCCTGCATTCTGAAATCTCCATCGGCGCGCCGTCCCTACTTGGCGTAGAGCGCGCGCCCCTTTTCATAGAGGTCACCGCCGTGGGCGTCATTTACCACAATCAGCGGGAAATCCTCGACAACCAGCTTTCTTATAGCCTCCGGGCCAAGGTCTTCGTAAGCGATCACCTCCGCCTCCTTGATGCAACCGGAGATGAGCGCACCGGTGCCGCCCGTAGCGCCGAAATACACCGCCTTGTGCTCCTTCATCGATTCGACCACCTCCTTGGAGCGCTTACCTTTACCTATCATCCCTTTTAAACCCTTGGAGATGAGGATGGGGCTGTAGCTGTCCATCCGGTAGCTTGTGGTCGGACCGGCGGAACCGATCACCCGCCCGGGAGGCGGCGGTGTCGGCCCTACGAAATATATTACCTGACCCTGAGGGTCGAACGGGAGCTCTTCACCCTTTTCTATGAGGTCCACGAGGCGGGCATGGGCCGCATCACGGGCGGTGTAGAGAACCCCAGACAAAATTACCCGGTCGCCTATTTTGAGCTTTTCGACATCGGCATCGGTTAGGGGCGTAGTCAATCTAATAGCGTCCGACATGCCGCCCTCCTATATTTCCGTCTCTAGGTGCCTTGTTGAGTGGCACTGGATATTCACCGCCACCGGCAGGCTCGCTATGTGGCAGGGGTGCACCTCTACCTTTACGTCGAAGCTCGTGGTTGAGCCTCCAAGCCCCATCGGACCTATGCCGAGGCGGTTTATCTTCTCAAGGAGCTCCTCTTCGAGGGCGGCGTAAAATGGATCAGCGTGGCGTTTGCCAAGCGGTCTCAGCAGCGCTTTTTTGGAGAGGATCGCCGCAACCTCGAAGGTGCCGCCGATACCCACTCCGACTATGGTCGGCGGGCAGGGATTTGGCCCCGCCTCCCTTACGCGCTCAACAACGTAATCTTTAACTCCCTCAACGCCGTCGGCAGGCTTTAACATCTTGATGCCGCTCATGTTCTCGCTGCCACCGCCTTTGGTGGCGATGGTGATCTTAACCTTGTCGCCGGGAACTACGTCGACATGGAGAACCGCAGGGGTATTGTCGCCCGTATTCTTCCGCCTCAGCGGGTCCGCGACGATCGACTTTCTCAGGTACCCCTCCCGGTAGCCGCGCCTTACGCCCTCGTTTACAGCCTCTTTAAGCTCTCCGCCGGTGAGATGGACCTCCTGCCCAAGCTCGATGAAGACCACCGCTACGCCCGTGTCCTGGCAAAGCGGCAGGCCGGTTTCGCCGGAGATCGCCGCGTTACGCTGTAGCTGTTCGAGGATGGACTTTCCCGTCTCGCTCTCCTCGCGCTCGGCACAGGCCGCGTATGTGGCTATTACGTCGTCGCCGAGGCGGGTGTTCGCCTCCATCGACATACGCTTGACGGCGTCGGTTATCAAACTGACGTCAACTTCTCTCATCGCTGCTGCTCCGGGGCTTTAAGCCCCGCCCGAAGGCGGGGCGCCTTTGGCTAAACGGAAAGTACGCTGATAAGTTCTTTGACCGCATCGGCGCTGTTGTCGAGCTGCGCCTTCTCCTCGGCAGTGAGCTCGATCTCGATAACCCGCTCGATGCCGCCCTCTCCTAACAGGACAGGGACTCCGAGGTATATGCCGTCGTAACCGTACTCGCCTTCAAGATATGCGGCGCAGGGGAGTATACGCTTCTGGTCTTTCAAGATAGCCTCCGCCATCTGTACGGCGGATGCGGATGGGGCGAAGAAGGCGCTGCCGGTCTTTAGGAGGCCGACTATCTCGGCGCCTCCCTTGCGGGTCCTGTCGACAAGCGCTTCTATGCGCTCGGCGGAGATGAACTTGTCCAGGGGAATACCGCCCACGGTGCAGTAGCGTACGAGTGGGACCATTGTGTCGCCATGCCCGCCAAGGACAAACGCCTGCACATCCTCCACGCTTACGCCCGTCTCCATGGAGATAAATGAACGGAAACGCGCCGTATCAAGGATGCCCGCCATCCCGACCACGCGCTCCTTGGGAAAGCCTGATACCTTGAGGGCGGTGTAAGCCATCGCGTCCAGGGGGTTGGAGACAACTATAATGACTGCGTTGGGAGAGTGCTTGGCGATCTCGGTTGTAACCGAGGTCATAATCTTTTCGTTGATTGAGAGGAGGTCGTCTCTGGTCATGCCGGGCTTTCTGGGAAGCCCCGCAGTGATTATCACGACATCGCTGCCGGCGGTATCCGCGTAGTCATTGGTGCCGATTACGCTTGCGTTGAACCCCTCAACGGGGCTGGCCTCGAAGAGGTCGAGCCCCTTGCCCTGCGGCATGCCCTCGACAATGTCAACGAGGACGACATCTCCCAGCTCCTTGGAGGCGGCCCAGTGAGCCGCCGTCGCGCCTACGAAACCTCCGCCAACGACGGTGATCTTTTTTCTCGCCATCTTCTGCTCCTCACGAAACTTATTGAGATTCCACTAACGGAAAGTGGTAGATTTAAAACTTGGAGGGTTGAATCTAGCACTTGGCTCCCCTTTTAGCAAGAATAAAAATGGCCTAGTTTTACTAAAATCCGCGCGTTCGTTGTGATGTTTTTCTCTTGCATTTCAGCTACTTATAAAATGATAAATACAGAGCGCTTTATTTAGTCAGACAAAAAAACCGATAGCTGAGACAGACATTTTAAGGGGTATTTTGGGAGCGACGATCTGCGCGCTTTGCCCGCCTCAAAAGATGGCTGAGGCATCTTGTGAAAAGAGGCCCCTTGCTTTGTTGTCTCCCAGAAACTATTGTTGCAAACTGTTTAACTGACGAAGCCCCAAGATAACGCGCCATAAGGAGCTTTTATGCTGCGGCTCTTCCTACATCAGATGAATGCAACCGTGGGCGACACGGCGGGTAACCTCGACAAGGTCACGGAGGGGTTATCGCACGCGCGCAAAGTAGGCGCGGACCTCTACGTTACGCCGGAGTGCGCGCTTCCCGGTTACCCGGCGGAGGACCTTCTCTTCACCCCCTCCTTCATCGAAGCGAACAGTCAAGCGGTAAAAAAGCTCGCCGGGGAGACGAAGGGGCTCACAGCCATAGTGGGTATAATCCACAGGGAGGACGACCTCTACAACGCAGCGGCCATCTTCGCCGACGGAGAGCTTAAGGGGCTCGTCAAAAAGATGAACCTCCCCAACTACGGCCTCTTTGACGAGCATAGATATTTCCAGGCGGGGACGACGCCGGTCGTGGTAAAGCACCCGCTGGCGCGCATAGGCGTTACAATCTGCGAGGATATCTGGTTCCCTTCCGGCCCCGCTAGAGATGAGGCTCTTTGGGGCGGAGCGGATATCATAATAAACCTCTCCGCATCACCTTACCACTCAGGCAAGGTTGAGCAGCGAGAGCGTATGCTCTCGACACGAGCGGCGGACAATGGAGTCTTTCTGGCTTTTTGTAACATGGTCGGCGGGCAGGACGAGATGGTTTTCGACGGCCACTCGGCACTCTTCTCTCCAGAGGGCGATGTTATTAACCGCGGCCTCCCCTTTGAAGAAGACTATCTTATAGCGGACGTGCCGGTGGAAAACATATTCCACCACAGGGCACGCGACCCGCGCCGTCGCGTATCTGTTCTCATCGAAAAACCCGCCACCGTATCAATTTTAGAGGTCAATCCTCCGCAATCCCCGGAGCGGGCGCAGCTGCCAAAAAGGGAGATATTGCCCATAACGTCAGAGGAGGAGGTTTACCGGGCGCTGGTTACCGGGTGCCGCGATTACACGAGGAAAAATGGCTTCGAGAGGGTGTTGCTTGGCCTTAGCGGCGGCATCGATTCGGCGCTCACCGCCTCAATCGCGGTGGACGCGCTCGGCGCCGGCCAGGTAGTCGGGGTGACAATGCCCTCGCGCTACTCATCAAAGGGTTCGGTGGACGACTCCGCCGCGCTGGCGAAAAACCTGGGCATCGAGATGAAGACGATACCCATCGAGGAGCCCTTCAGCGCCTTTCTTGAAGCCCTCACCCCACACTTTGAGGGGCGCGCCCCGGATGTGGCCGAAGAAAATTTACAGGCAAGGGTGCGGGGGACGCTGCTCATGGCACTGTCGAACAAATTCGGATGGCTGCTGCTCTCCACAGGCAACAAGAGCGAGTCGTCGGTGGGGTACTGCACGCTTTACGGCGATATGGCCGGCGGCTTCGACGTACTGAAGGATGTTCCAAAGACACTAGTCTACGCCCTCTCACGCTGGAGAAACGGCGAGGCTGACGGGGAGTGGATTCCCGTCAACACCATCGAGAAGGAGCCCAGCGCGGAGCTGGCGCCGGACCAGTTCGATTCGGACTCCCTCCCTCCCTACGAAGTGCTTGACCCAATTCTTAAGGTCCTCATCGAGGAGGAAGGGGACTTGGAACCGCTGGCTGAAAAGTATGGCGAAGAGATTGTCCACCGCGTCGCGAGGCTAGTCGACAGAAACGAATACAAACGCCGCCAGACCCCTCCGGGCGTTAGGATAACCCCACGAGCCTTCGGCAAGGATCGACGCTTCCCCATTACCAGCAGGCATAAACGCGTAAGCAGCAAATAAGGACCGGCAAGCACTTGTCTAAGAAGCTTTCACCAGAGGCCATAAAGAGGCTCCGAGCGAGGAGACGCTCCTCCTTCATAAGGAAGAGCGCGACTTACTTTTACTATCGCAGCGTGCGTATCCATGCCAAGCCGCGCGAGGTCGCCATGGGTATGGCGATCGGCCTTGCGGTGGGGATGACGCCCACGATCCCCTTCCAGATGGTCATCGCGGTATTCATAGCCTCCTTGCTTGGTCAATCGAAGATCACCGCGGCCCTCGGCTGCTGGATAACGAACCCCATCACCGCGATACCAGTCTACGCGGGCACCTACGCCCTTGGCGCGGTGCTCATGGGCCGTCCGCTTTATCCTCATATAAATGAGTGGTTCGCATCGCATGGCACGTCAATGGAGCTTTTCAAATCGCTGCTCACCGATTTTGCGCTGCCCTTCTGGGTAGGCGGATTCGTCTCGGCGGTGCCCATTGCTATCGGGGGCTACTGGATAACCTACCAGATGGTCATTGCCTACCGCCTCAAGGTACGCGCAAAGCGCAAGGACCGCCTGCACGAATGGAAGTGGGACCCGAAGCACGGCTGGTACCGGGTCCTCCTCGACAATGAAAAAGACAGAGAGAAAGAGTAACCGAAAGTGACAGGAAGAGTTATACCCCGCCTTGGGGTTCACGTTTCAGTTGCGGGAGGGCTGGTCAACGGGCTCATCCGCGGCGCCGAGTTGGGCTGTGAGGCTATTCAGATATTCACAAAGAATCAGCGCCGGTGGAACCACCCACCGCTTGCCGAGGATACTGCCGAGGAGTTCAGGGCGGCCTTCCCAAAATACGGCTCCCCCCCCATAGCCTCTCACGGAGCATACCTGCTGAACCTCGCCGCCGCCGAAAACGAGGTGGCGGAAAAGACGATGGCAAACCTCACGGATGAACTAGAGCGGTGCCGGATGCTTAGGGTCCCCTACCTCGTCCTGCATCCGGGGAGCCACGGCGGCGCGGGGGTCGAAACCGGGGTTAAAAGAATCGCCAAAAACATAGGCGAAGCCCTGTCGAGGTCCGGCAACGAAGTAACTACGGTACTCCTTGAGACGACTTCAGGCGCCGGAAAATCAGTCGGCGGAGAGTTCTCCCACCTGCGCGATATAATCGCAGCCTCGCCCATGCCGGAGCGTTTGGGGGTCTGCGTTGACACCTGCCACATCTTCGCCGCGGGGTATGAACTAAAGACAAGAGAGGGTTATGAGGAAACGGTTGAAAAACTCTCCCGGATAGTGACCTTGGAGAGGGTCAACTTCTTCCACTTAAATGACTCGCTCGGCGAGCTTGGCTCGAAGAAGGATCGCCACACCCACATCGGAAAAGGCGAACTCGGCCTCGCTCCCTTCGGATTTCTTATGAATGATCCACGCTTTTACGAAGTGCCGATGGTCCTCGAAACCCCCGACGGCGACAATGGTGAAATGGACGCGATAAACCTCGCCACCCTGAGATCGCTCAAAGCCTAGTTAACCAACGTCAGCTACTCATAAGATGGATAAAAATAGCCGCGCACCTAGTTTGCAGTAGACCGCAGCGACTTAAATTTGTCTCCGCGATGCCCCTCGCCCCTTAACAGCTCACTCCTCCAGGGGTAGGAGCTTGGCGAGGAGCCATGTGGCGATTAAGGCGAGAATTATCCTTGGGCCGAGGATGCCTAAAGTGGACCCTCCTATCACCACAAAGAGGAGCGTATCCTCTATTACGGCGTGGCAGACGGAGAGGAAAAAGGCCAGGATGAATAGCTCTCGCCTTGAGGATGTGCCGCTCCTCCCTTCGTTTATGAGCACCCCGGCGCCGTAGACGATACCGAGAAATAGCCCCGCGCCAAGGGCTACTATAGCCCCCCGCCCAAGCCCAAGCCTGCCGAGCCAGCGAGTGTACCGCCCCACCTTGCCGGAGAGACCACGCCAATCTCTCAGGAATTGGTAGACGATTGTGAGCAAGATGATGATCGGGGCGATTTTGAGCACGGTAAGCGCAGCTCCCGCGAGCGAACCGGCGAGCACCTCCGCTATCTCATTCACGGCATCACCAGATTCGCCGTCACCCCGGCGACCACGCTTAGTGCAACTCTCAAGAGAACAAGGATATACCACCTGTCGGTAAACTGCCTCGTTATAGCGGTCTCAAGCAGCAGGCCGTGGCTGAGGCCGAGTATTAACCCAAGTATTGTGACCTCACGCGGCGAAAGGTTGAGAGGGGCCGCCGCGCCAACGGCAGCGTAGATGTTTATTACGTACCCGCCGAGGAGCGCGAGCGAAGCCTCGCCGGGCAGGCCGAAGATCTTCATGAAGGGTGCGGCGTAGCCCGCAAGGGTCTCGACGACGCCGAAGTGGTTTAGAAGATCCACCACGATATAAACGGGGATCATCACCTTGAAGAGCAGGCGCGTCGCCAAAAGACCATTTTTTACACCCTGACGTAGAGAGAGGGTAAAAGTTGGCGCCACTGCCTCTGTAGCGTTCCGGGTCATATACTGCTCCGCATAAAAGTGACGTTGGAAGAATTGCGAAAGTTACGCTTACACCCATTGTGTGTCAATGTGCTACGGCGGGAAAAATGGGTTCAATCGCAAGCCCCTTTCAAGTAGACTTGGCAACTTGCAGTTCTATACGAACCTTGAAGGAGCAACCCCATGATTATCGCCAAAAACATCGCCGAATCGATGAACCGCTCTTCCTGGATACGAAAGATGTTCGAGGATGGCGCAAAATTAAAAGCGATTTACGGAGAGGAAAACGTCTTCGACTTCAGTCTGGGCAACCCCAACCTCCCCCCGCCACCGGAGTTTCATGCTGCCGTAAGGGAGCTGATAGAAGAGGAGCCCCCCGGCGTTCATGGCTACATGCCCAACGCAGGGTTCCCGCAGGTGCGCCAGGCGGTGGCGGAGCACCTTTCCAGCGAACAGGGGATGAGAATTCCCGNCGACAACGTCATAATGAGCGTCGGCGCGGGCGGCGCCCTGAACTCCGTGCTCCGGGCCATTATCGACCCCGGCGACGAGATCATAGTCCCCAAGCCCTTCTTCGTCGAATATGTCTCCTACGCGGCAAACCATGGCGGGGTGCTGAAGACGGTCGAAACAGTGGAGGATTTTGACATCTCCATAGAGAAGATCGAAGAGGCTATAACCGAAAACACCCGCGCCATACTCATCAACTCTCCAAATAACCCGACGGGCAAGGTCTACAGCGAGGCCAACCTGCGGGAGCTCGCGGAGCTAATGGAGACGAAGAGCCGCGAGCTGGGCCGCGAGATATACCTGATAGCCGACGAGCCCTACCGGGCGATTATCTTCGACGGTGTGGACGTGCCCCCCATCTTCCCGATTTTCAAGCGCGGAATCCTCTGCTCCTCCTTCTCCAAGACGCTCAGCCTCGCCGGAGAGCGTATCGGGTACGTAGCGGTAAATCCTGAGATGGAAGACGCGCCGCTGCTCGTTAACGCCCTTACGCTCACAACCCGAATACTCGGCTTCGTAAACGCCCCCGCCTTCATCCAGCGCGTGGTTGCAAAGCTTATGGAGGCGCAGGTCGACATCGATTACTACAGGACCAACCGGGACATACTCTACGATGGCCTGACGGAAGCCGGCTACAAATGCAGAAAGCCGGAGGGTGCATTCTACCTGTTCCCCGAATCTCCCCTCGCCGACGACGCGGCCTTCTGTCAGATGCTCCTTGAAGAGAAGATCCTCGCGGTGCCGGGCTCCGGCTTCATGGGCCCAGGCTACTTCAGGCTTGCGTACTGCTGCTCAAGGGAGACCTGCGAAAACGCGCTCCCCGGCTTTAAACGGGTGCTGGAAAAAGTAAAGTAAACGGTGCTCCTCATAGACGGGCATAACGTAATCGGGCGCGCCTCCGGCCTCTCACTCTCCGATGAGGAGGGCGGTAGGCGCGAGCTAATCTCTCGCCTTGCCGCCTTGAAGGGTCACAAAGGCGGCGAGGTAGTCATTGTATTCGACGGCAACCGCCCCGGCTCCGGAAGCCGGGGCAAGGCCGGAGCCGTCAACATCCGGTACTCCCCAAGCGGGAGAAGCGCCGACGACACGATAATCTCCATAATCGACGAAAGCCCCAACCCAAGAGCGATATCCCTCGTCACCTCGGACAACGAGCTTGCGGCGAGGGCAAAGAGCCGTGGGGTGTCCGTCACGCCATCCGCTTCCTTTTGGAAAAACCTCTCCCACACCCCGGACAGTAACCACCAGAAAGAGGAAAAACCCGCGCCGTCACCCGACGATGCGGAGCACTGGCTTAAACTTTTCGGAGACAAGTAAACACCCTCCTGCACTATATCTAGTGCTTTTTTAATTACAGACGTACTCCCTGTTGTGGATTACTCTTTACAGAGCCTCCGCGCTCGTCTAAAATCCCACAAAACGAGGGATACCTCCGTCAACCCACCTACCGGGACCGGAAATGAAGATTAAAAAGCTTGAAATATACGGCTTCAAAACCTTCCCAAAACCCACCGAGCTTATCTTCCACGAGGGCATAACCGCCATCGTCGGCCCAAGCGGGTGCGGCAAATCGAATATAATCGAGGCCATGCGCTGGGTTATGGGAGAGAAATCGGCCAAGGGGCTCCCCGGCGGGTCGATGGGCGACGTAATATTCTCCGGCTG
>PKTU01000139.1 GCA_002869005.1 Deltaproteobacteria bacterium | reverse complement strand
TTCCATCGCGGCACCCCGGCAAGCGTCTCCGGCAAGAGGCACTTCATCGCCAATTTTCGCCTTAATATCCACTACACAACTTTTCCCCGGGTAACATATCAGGTAGTTATAACTCTATGCGCAAAGCAGGGCTTTTGTGGCACAGAGGATGTTAGAGAAGGCCACCTTCAAGTTGCTCTTGCTCAAAGACAATGACAATGACCCTGCCATATACCCCGGCGCGGACAACGTTTGCGGTTAAGGCATAGACCAGGATTGTAGTGGAAAGGACCGGACTAAAGGCAAGGGCTGTTCAAGGGGCGGTAGCGAAGGCAAGGGTAAAACCTGCTCCGACGGGATCGATAACGACAATGACGGATTGATAGATTGTTTGCGCGAGATCGCGAGTTTGCCGGTAAGTAGAGGTTCTGCCAAACCTGACTGAAGCGTTGGTTCTTAAATTTCGGCCCTTATGCCATTGATTAGGCATAAGGGCCTTTTTTTGTGAGATGAGTTATCCGTGCCGCCCTGGGCTTTTCCCTGCTTCCAAATTGAAGGGCTAAGCAAAGTTAATTAATTACTTCAGCATAAAGCTGTAAACGCAGTGGCTGGAAGCGTTAACTCTCCAGTTCGAGCAGCGTTGCGAGGCCCATGCCGCCGCCGACGCAGAGCGAGGCGATGCCGTATTTTTCACCACGGCGCATCATCTCGTTTAAGAGGCTTATTACTATTCTTAGCCCTGTGCAACCTACGGGGTGGCCCAGACCGATTCCCGAGCCGTTTACATTGGTGATCTCGCGCTTTAGGTTTAGCGCTTTTTCGCAGGCCAGGTACTGCGCCGCGAAGGCTTCGTTGACCTCGAAGAGGCCGATTTCATCAATTTTTCGCCCCGTCTTTGAGAGGAGCTTTTCAATCGCCGGAACCGGGCCGTAGCCCATGATAGTAGGGTCAACCCCGGCGCTTGTTATGCCTACCACCTTGGCAAGCGGAGTTACTCCAAGCTCATCAGCCTTTGCCCTGCTCATGACTACGGCCGCGGCCGCGCCGTCATTCAGCCCGGAGGAGTTGCCCGCGGTTACCGTGCCGCTATCTTTGATGAATGATGGTTTAAGGCGCGCCAGATCGTCCATTTTTATGCCGAAACGGATGTGCTCATCTCTGTCGAATATTATTTCACCCTTGCGGGTTTTGACAGTTACCGGGACTATTTCATCGGAGAATTTGCCGGAGTTGGTGGCTGCCTCCGCGTTTAGATGGCTGCGGAGCGCTATCTCGTCTTGCTCCTCACGGCTTATCGTGTGGATGGAGGCGAGCTTTTCAGCTGTTTGGCCCATTATCATGCGCTCATTGAGAAAGGCCGAACCAGAGTGGAGCATCTCCCACACAGCGTCGACCAGCTTGCCATCCATGAGCCGCTGCCCCCAGCGGGCGTCGGGTAGGAGATAGGGCGCGCTGGACATCGACTCAGCGCCGACCACCAACATAATTTCAGCATCCTCGGAGATGATCTGCTGGCGCGCCGAAGCCAGCGCCTGCATGGAGCTGGAGCACTGTTTCTGTATTGTGTATGCGGGGACCTCTACCGGGAAACCCGCTGTAAGGGAAGCGGTGCGGGCGGTGTTGGCCTCATCGGCGCACTGGACGCAGTCGCCCATTACGATTTCATCCACCATGGACTTTTCGATACCTGCCCGCTTCACAGCCTCGTTCATAACGATGCCGCCGAGTTGGTGCGCCCGGATATCCTTTAACGTGCCGCCGAACTTTCCGATTGCGGTACGGCATCCGCTTACGATTACTATATCTTTAGCTGCTTTACCCATTTTGCCGATCTCCTTACCACTATAGTATTACGCGCTCCGCTTCAATAAGCTTTGCGGCAATAGCCTTGGTGAGCGAAATTGTGTCGGCGCTCTTTCTATTTGTAAGTTGAGAGATGGTGTCGATTGCCCCCTCTTCACCCAGCGCTACAAGGCACTGTCGAGCGAGCGCCTCTACCTCCACCATTGAATTCTCGCAAGTAACCTTTGCAGCGGCCAAGGGCAGAGGCGCTCCGCTCTCTCCGCGCTTGGCAGCATCCTTTAAAGCTCTCAGCATCGCTGATTCGGCGGCGAAGGTCGCGGTGACCATATCCGCTATGCGAAGAAGTATACTCTGCTCTTTTGAGAGTGCTTTACCCAGTTTGCCGGCTGCGAGCCCCATGACGGCGGTGGTGATTTTCTTCAGATTTGCGACGAGGGCTTTCTCCTCGCCCAAAAGCCCCTCTGCCGTTTTTGCAGGTGCGAGTTCCTCTGCCCCTGCAAATAGGGGCAACTGCCCGGCGGCGGCCTTGCGAAGCAGCATAGTGCCGATGACTATGCGGTTGATCTCATTTGTGCCCTCATAGAGGCGTGCAATTCTGTTGTCGCGGTAGTACCTTTCGGCGGGATATTCGGAGCAAAAGCCGTAGCCGCCGTGAATCTGGATCGCCTCGTCGAAGACATAATCGGCAGTCTCGGAGCAGAAGACCTTAACCATCGCGCACTCGACGCTGTACTCCTCTATCGATTGCAACGCGGCCTCACCGTAGCGGTCAGCGGAGGTGTCAAGGAGACGGTCTATTAGCCCTGCGGTCCGGTAGCTTACCGCTTCGGCGGCGTATATACCGCAATACATGGAGGCCAGCTTCTCGCCGACTGCTCCGAATTTTGCAATTGGGGTATTGAACTGCTTTCGCTCAAGGGCATAAAGCAGCGCTTCGGAGAGGGCTATCTTTGCGTTGCCAAGCGCGCCCACGCCCAGCTTGAAGCGGCCAATATTCAATATGTTAAAGGCGATTTTGTGCCCTTCTCCGATTTCGCCCAAAACGTTTTCAACCGGGACCATGGCATCTTCCAGAATTACCGTCGTTGTGGAGGAGCCTTTGATCCCCATCTTGTGCTCTTCCGGTCCTATTGAGAGGCCTGGAGTATCTTTTTCAAGAAGGAAGGCAGTGAATTTTTCACCGTCGATTTTGGCAAAGATGGTGAAGATATCGGCGAACCCGCCATTTGTAATGAACTGCTTGGTGCCGTTCAGGATGTAGCTTTTGCCGTCGTCGCTAAGCACAGCCTTGGTGCGTGCGCCGAGAGCGTCCGACCCTGCGGAGGGCTCGGTAAGGCAGTAACAGCCGACCAACTCACCCGTGGCGAGGCCCGGCAGGTACTTCTCTTTATGTGCCTCTGTGCCGTAATAGACTATTGGCAGTGTGCCGATGCCTGTGTGAGCCATCACCATCGTCTGAAAAGAGCCCTGTCCGCTAATGTGCTCGGCAATTATGGCGCAAGAGGTTTTGTCCAAACCCATGCCGCCGTATGCTTCAGGCACATCGCCCATTAACAGACCCAGCTCGCCCGCCTTTTTCATGAGCTCATGGTTGAAGGAGAGGTCCTTTTCCTCGATTTTTTCGCTATTGGGGATGACCTCGTTAACCATGAAATCCCTTGCCGTCTTTGCATACATCAGTTGCTCGGAGGTGAAATCCTCCGGGGTTGTTATGGCGTCGGGATAGCTTTCATCGACGAGGAAACTACCGCCTTTTACAAAAGTTTCAGACATCTTTCGCTCCTAATGGCAAGGCGCTTGGCGCAATTAATTAGCTTCCTATAAAGGCGAAGCAGAGGGGGCCAAAGGCGTGAATACTGCATACTATCGACTATGTGGTGCTCCTTAAAACCCCCTTCTACTTTGGATAAAAAGGGGAGAGGGTTTGGGGGGAGCTTGCGGCTTGACTGGATACTACATACTATATACTATGTAGTCAATGCATTGTTTGATTTATCAAAGGAGAGTTTATGTGCCCGTCTTCCGGCTCATATGAAGAGCGTTCACAGCAGACGAAACGCAATATCCTACGTGAGGCTGCAAGACTCTTTGCCAGAAATGGATACCACAAAACAACTATCGCCGATATCTCCAGAGCCATTGGCATGACACAGGGGGCGTTATTCCACAAGTTTCCAAATAAGGAAGCGATACTTTATGCGGTTGTGTCTCGTCTGGCGCGCGGCTTCGATGAGTACAGCGCCTCAATCAAATCAGACGACGCAACCGACCCGGTGGGAATCGTTGTTAAGCAGATGGTGAGCCATTACCGAAAAAACCCCGAAGATACTATATGCCTGGCGGCGCTCGCCTCAGAGTTCGCCTCAAGCGGCCATCCCATACTTGAGGATATTAGAAATGCCTACGATAGGTTCGCAAGGCCGCTGGCCGAGGTCCTTGCAAAATGCGGAGTGTATAAAGACCCAAGATCAACAGCTATCGCCTTTATAGGCGCGGTTCAAGGCATCGCCATTCAGGGGCTCCTTAGGGAGGAGGACCCTTCGCTGGAAAAGTTGGCTGAAGCCTTTCTTGATATGATGAAAAGCTCCGGCAAGCCTTGAGCTTTCAATCTACGTTGGTGGAAGCCAACCCTCAGTTAAACGAAGCCTTCCTCTTTGGTATTTTGGATTCGCAGGGCACCCCGGTTTGGCATAGGCCGCACCCATAACCCTTAAAGTGGTGAGCGCGTTCGACGTATTGCCAGGTCATATCGACATATCTTTGGCAGAGGGCTTTGTCATGGCCCTCTTTTGTTATCGCGCCAATCGGACATCTTTCGATGCACTTGCCGCAAGAACCGTTTTGGTAGAATAGGCAGTGCTCCGCGTGCCCTTCATAGAGCCTCTTCGATGGCTCAATCCCTTTCGCTACAATTATGGAACCCAGCCGATGAGCCTTGCCGACCGGTGTTATGAGGCCATCCGAGAGGCTGAAGGTGCCGAGTCCCGCGGCGAAGGCTGCATGCCGCTCGCTCCAGTTTGAGGCCAGCCCGTGTTTTTCGGATTTTATGAACTTCCATACTGGCGATATCATCGGCGATACCGCCTTTATGCCCTCAACTTCAAGAGCCTCTTCCAGCTCCCTGCGTAAGGCATTGTTGAATTCCCCGCCGTATATTCTTGAGCGGGCCCACCGCTCGCTGGGCAGGAATTTTTCCTCTCGATTGTCCGCTTTGGTTGCCTTAGTTTGCGGGAGCACCCAGCTTACTACGCTAACCTCCTCGGCGCTAAAGGCGTCATCGGGATATTTATGCCTGAGGAATTCTAAAGGGGTGAGGTGAAAGTCGCCTATGTGCGATTTGTAGAAGGTGTACAGGGGGTCCGCGCCGCTGCTTACGCCTATAAGCGGCTCCGCCCAGGCGGGCTCAAGCGTTTCTTTTTGCATCGAGTTAGCCTCGGAAGCCGTAAACTCTTTAATTTTAGCCTCAATGAACTCCGCCAGTTTGCCGTCCATCTTCTCGCGCCTCCTTACCCGCCGGTATAATTACCCCCTCTACACAATAGCATGCTACCCGGTAGCCGGCCTTTATAAATCGCCGTGGAATATTTGTGCGGTTTTAAGGCGGCTAACCGGCAAAGTCGCGCGCACGGTTAATAGCGCCGTCGATGTCGGAGAAAACATTCTCCTCGCCGATCTCAACTAAGAGGCCGCTTCTTTCCAGAGCCACGAGGGGTTGGGCGTGTACCCCGGAGAGGATGAGGACGGTGCCGTCGAGCTTGCTTTTTTTGGCGACATCCTCAAGGGCCCGCAGGCCGGTGGCGTCCATCGCGGTGACCTCGCGCATACGCAGTATGAGAGCTTTGGGAGGGGATTTGATGACGCTAATCGCATCGCGGAACTTACTTGCTGCCCCAAAGAAGAAGGGGCCGTAGACCTCAAATATCTCAACTCCCGGCGGCACCTCCCGGCTGGCTATGGCGCCTGGGTCATCCGCGTTGCCTCCGGATATGCTTTTAGTTATGAAGCCCGCGTTGCTCACCGCGGCCATCCTTCTCATAAAGAGAAGCGCCGCCAGCACGACGCCGACCTCAAGCGCCACAGTGAGGTCGACGAGCACGGTCAAAACAAAGGTTGCGGTCAGGACCAGAATGTCGCTGCGAGGGCTCTTTAAAAGCCTGGCGAAGAGCCTCCATTCGCTCATATTGTAGGCGACGACGAGGAGTATGCCGGAGAGAACCGGTATCGGTATGAGCTCCGCCCACCCTCCGAAAAGGAGCATTATGGCAAGGAGTACAAGCGCATGGACGATTCCCGCGACCGGCGTTCTGCCGCCGTTCTTGACGTTGGTCGCCGTGCGGGCGATTGCGCCGGTTGCCGGGATGCCGCCAAAGAGCGCGGAGCCTATGTTAGCCACGCCTTGCGCCACCAGCTCAGCGTCGGGCTTGTGCCTGTAGCCGGTCATGCCATCGGAGACCACGGCCGAGAGGAGGGATTCTATAGCCCCAAGCAGCGCTATCGCAATCGCGGGAGAGATTAGCGTTTTTATGGTCGCAAGGTCGATTGTTGGAATCTTCGGCGTTAAAATGGACGCCGAAAGATCGCCAAAGCGGCTTCCAATGGTCTCAACCGGTATACCTAAAAAATGAGTCGCAAGTGTCCAGAGGAGCAGGGCGGAGAGTGAGCCGGGCACCTTTCGCACAAACTTCGGGCTGAATATGACTATGGCTATGGTGGTTGCGCCGACAAGCACCGCCCAAAGGTTTAGCGTGCCCATGTGTTCATAATATGCCGTCAGCTTTCCCAGAAAGTCGCCGGGCAGCGGTCCTGTGGACAATCCCAGAAAGTCAGAAAGCTGGGTCGTTGCGATGACCAGCGCAATCCCGGAGGTAAAGCCCACCGTGACGGGGTAGGGTATGAATTGAATCACTCCTCCCATGCCGGTTATCCCAAATAATATGAGGAGAAAACCGGCCATTATCGTAGCTATAATCAGGCCCTGATAACCATGCTGCTGGACTATTCCGTAGACTATTATGATAAAAGCGCCGGTGGGCCCGCCTATCTGAACGCGGCTTCCGCCAAGCAGACTTATAATAAGGCCCGCCACGACCGCCGTTATGAGGCCCTGCCCGGGGGTGACTCCCGATGCTATGGCAAAGGCGATAGCAAGGGGAAGCGCAACAATACCGACTACCGCCCCCGCCGTAACGTCACTTAGGAGCTGACTGCCGCTATAGCCGCCCCTGAAGACCTCCAAAAGCATGGGTAGGAGGCGGGATGAATCTTTTATCTTTATCATCGTAACTGGCCTCTCATAAAGCCGGGCTATAAAGCCTTAAACCAAGGCGCAGTAGAGTGCTCCCAAGGGCAAGGTAATTCAAGGCAAATCAGCTTAAAGTAACGGGGGTTAAAGCTATTTAAATAATTTGGATAGAGCTATGCCGCAAAGCGCCTTGACCGCTCCTTTTAGTGACTTGTCTTTTGTCCTTCAAATAGTTAACTTCTTCACATGACCAAAGAGATGAAGGGGAGGCCGCCGGAGCTTATCGCGGCGCTCGTCCCAGATGAAATTGTGGAGCATTTCAACCTGCCGCCCCCTGACGATTTCTCCGAATTGGAGGGTAATGAAGGCGGGCGCTATGAGCTTCATGACGACGGCAAAAGCATCCGGGTAAAGGTTTGGCCCCGCACCGGCATAGCCGACCCGGCTTACGTCCTTGACCTTAAAATCAGCTACTTGGGCGAGGTGGAGATAGTCTGGATATCAATAAACGACATCGACGCCCCACGATTTGACGTAGACGCGATGGGCAACCTCCCCATCAGGCCGAAATCGGGTAGGCGCAATATAGAGGAGGAGCTCCGCGCGATGGCCGCCGGACTTGCGCCTAATCAGGTGCGCGCGGGGCTTGGCTGCTTTTCCTCCGCGCTTCGGCGGATTGAACAATTCGCCAAGTCAATCGGAGCGCCGTTGATTTCGATATTCCCGATGGCATACCACAATGCCCTGCTATACGAGCGCAGTGGCTTTCACTACCGCTCCGGCGGGGAGCTTATGACCCACATACACCAAGGGTTCGGGGAGGGTGGTATTTATAGAAAACAGCTTGACGGGAGCTCTCCCTTCAAGATGCCGGAGCTTGCGGATACGATACGCGGCCGCTCCTGGGCGATACACAACGGAATACTCCGCGAAATGTGTTACGTTCCATCGATGTATCGGATTGTGGGTGAGGACCACTCGCAAAAACTGGATACGGCCCCCGGCGTAAAGTGGTAGTATTCAGAAGGCGTTAAATTATCCTTTAGGAGCAAGTATGAAACTAAATATAGATCAAGCGAAGTGCAACGGTTCCGGTAAATGTATCGAGGCGTGCCCGGAAAAGGCGATCAAGCTAGTCGAAGGTAAGGCAGTTATCGACTATGACAAGTGCGATTTTGACGGGATATGTATCCCCGCCTGCCCCAATGGAGCGATAGATTTTATCGAATAACGCGGCCTTGTAGCCGCGCTTCAATCCAAAAGAGCCCGCCTTTTAAGACGGGCTCTTTTCTTTATGACGCCGCCTATCTTGGCCCCGGATAGAGGTCTCGTAGCGGGTATACATGTTCCACCCAGACTGAGTTGAAGCGCTCTTTGTCGAAGGCCGGGGACTTTATAATCGCCATAGCCATCTCTTTTTGGAGCGCGGTGGCGGTGGGTTTGTTGAAGATGCTCAACGCATAGCCGGACATGTCCCGCACCATGAAATCGAAGATTTGATCCAGCAGCCCGTCGCTTAGCTCTTCAAAACTCCTTCGATTTTCCAGGATGAGCTGCCCATAGGCGATCAGGGTGAAGCACTCGCCCAGCCCTAGGAGAAAATCTATATCCTTAGCCTGCCGCTCGTCGGGCCCGGCCTTCACGAGGAGGGCCTT
>PKTU01000166.1 GCA_002869005.1 Deltaproteobacteria bacterium | reverse complement strand
TCCCTGGCTCGTAGGGGGGTCCGCTATGATTAGGTCAAAGGGTGCCAGCTTTCTAAGCTTTGAAAAGGATTTGAAGAGGTCGTGGGCAAGGAAGGAGGCGCGCCTTGGTTCAAGGCCGTTTATCAGGTGGTTTTCTCTCCCCGCAATGAGAGCGCCCCTGTTCATATCAAGGTTGACAACCTTCTCGGCGCCCCCGGCAAGGGCGGACACCGAAAAGGAGCAGGTGTAGGAGAAAAGATTCAACACCCTCTTTTTATCCGCCCGCTCACGCACCAGCGCCCTTCCTTTCGACATATCGCCGAAAAAGCCGATGTTCTGCGCCTCGCCCGGACGCAATAGATAAAACAGCCCTGCCTCAAGGGCTCTGGGCTGAACCGGCAACTTCCCCTCGATAACCTCCGAAGGGGAGCCGTCAAGGTAGCGGCGCTGCATCATTACACAGCCGATACGTTGGCCGAGAGACTCTCTCGCGGCGGCTATCGCGGGGGCGGCCAAAGCCTCGAACTTCTCCTCATAGAGGGTGATAAAGAGCAGCGGCTCATACCAGTCGGCACAAAGACCCTCCGCACCGGGAAAGCATCTGCCCCTGCCGTGGAATAAACGCTCGGCATCGCCTGTGTTGCGGCACGCACGTAGCGAAACTTCTCCGGCAACGATTCCTTCAGCGCTCTTTGACACTATTTACCCTCGCTTCGACCACGCTTGTTATTGCATCATGTTATGAATTTGTCAGATTAGCACAGCTGGAGTTGATACCCACAGATAAGAGAGGTTGAAATGTTGGAGGAAAACGAGAGCTTTAAAAGAGGACGTGAGATTTTCGTAAAGGTGGGAATGATGAAAAGCTTGGGGGCCTCCCTCGACGAGGTGACCGAAGATAGCGCGACGGCATCATTCATCCCCGGCGAAAATGCCGGTAATTATATGGGCGGCCTGCACGGCGGCGCTGTCGCGGCGCTTATCGACACAGTGGCTTTCTTTCCCGGCTGCTGCCTACCCTCGGGGCGTAAGCTGACCACGGAATCGGCTAACCTCCACTTCTTCGCGGCAGCACGGCTGGGAGAGAAGATAACCGCCGTTGCCAAGGTGCTTCGAAACGGCAAGCGCGTGATAAAGGTTGAGGTCTCGGCGTTCAGGGCGGATGGCAAGAAGATAGTCCACTCCATAGTTACGATGCTGGATATATGAGGGCATCTTGACCCGGCCCCCATCCTTCGACCCCTACGGCCTCATGGCACGCCTTATAGGCGAGAGGCAAAGCGCCAGAGTGGTCAGATGGGCGCTTGTTTGTCTGGCGGCCGGGTTCCTCGCGATAAGGGCCTCAGAATACGGAGATTTTATCTCCAAACCCCTATGGGCCGCCGAGACCCTTATCTTTCTCGTCATGTTGCTGGCGTTCCTCCTCCGCGCAGAGCCAGTGGAGCGCTCGCGCGGGGTAAAGATGATCATAATCCCAATCATCGGGGGGCTCTTGCCCTTCGCCCTCCTTATGACGCCACCGGATGCGGCGCTCCTCAAAGACCCCTCCCGGCGTGAGATTGTTTTCTGGGCGATGACCATCTTTACTTCGCTTACGGTATGGGGGCTATGGGCGCTAAGGCGCGCTTTTTCAATAACGGTGGAGGCGCGGGTGGTGGTGAGCGGCGGTCCATACCTTTTTATCCGGCACCCCGTATATCTGGGAGAACTTCTCACCGCCGGTACGGTTCTCTTCATCAGGCCATCAAAGGTAAACCTTTTGATTTACACGATATTCCTTGCCGTGCAGTTATTTAGATCGAGATTGGAGGAAACGGTTTTGATGAGGAATTTCCCCGATTACAAGGAGAAGATGGGGGGAAGGTTCTGGTTCTGGAGGGTCTAAAAAAGGCAAAATAAAAGGAGGAGCCCGGCGCTGCTCTCCGGGGGGGCAAAGAGCTTATGCGGTACCGAACTCCTCCAAAACATTCTTGAGAGGCTATGTATAAGGTTAGTATACCACGCTTGTCAAGCGGTATGTTGCGGATTGAAATATTTTTTCACTTTATTCCATTCAAGTCATTTTTTATAAAGTTTGCCAAGCTCTTCCCCCACCCCGGCGGGCATCACACCCACTCCATCCAGAAGGGCGCCCCAGCTTTTGCCATCCGGCGATACCGATGAAAGGACCACTACCGGGTCGTCACCTGAAAGCTTGGCTACAAGCAGAGAAAGCACTGTTTCGGCGTTATCCGCCCCTTTGTCGCGTAGTGCCGAGAGGACCGCTGCGGAGACCCCGAATGCTCGTCTTAGTTCAATATCGGCGAGGGCTCGGCTCATCCCTTCGGCATCCCCCGAAGTTCTCGCGCGGTTAAACTTTTCACCGAAGTTCGCCGTATCAACCCCTGCTCCCTTGAACGCAGCATCCCAGCTGACGTCAGAGCTATGCGCCTTTGCTATCGTATCCGCCTCTACTCCGCTTTTGCTGCCAATGTATTTGGTCAACCAAATGTAGGCTTCATCCGCGCCACCCATCCGCTCTTTAACTACATCGGATTTTGAAGCGCCGGACGCAAAGGCGACAAAGCTGTTTCGCGCGGTAGCCAGTATATAGGGGTCCGCCAAAAATGGTTCAGAGCTCTCATAGGTCCGATCCCTGAAGCAGTGGCAGGAGACGGCGAAGGAGGGCGGCGCGGCGATGATAAAGAGCAAGGCAAAGGGCATCGCCGTCAAGATGAATTTACGGCAAGGAATCTTCATCTACTCCACCCCGCCATGTTTACCGCCCATCGATGAGCTCAAATCTATAAGCTCGCGCTTACCGCTAGGGGTCCAGGCACCATCCTCTAATCTATAGCGCAGCTCCATTATAGTATCCGTACCCCTCTCGAACTCCTGTTTATAAAGCTCCTCCATGGGTATGCCCTGCCTGAAATACACCTCGAAGGTAGAATTAACTACAGCTTCGCCTTTATCGTTTAGCCCCATATAGACAGGCTCAAGAAAAACCCTGTAAACCTGTCCTTTCGTCTCGTGGCAAAAGTGCGTTTCACGCTCAAAAGCCGACATCGGGACTATCCCGCGCGGGTCAGTTATCGGTGAGCTTTTAGTAGCGTCTTCAACCTGCTGGAGGCTCGCTATGTGCGCGCGAGCAGCTTCTTCAAGGCCCTCAGGCCACTTGATATCGGAGGAGAGCGCGGCCGATACGTTCAAAATCATCGAGAGCAATAAAACAACGTAAAATCGCATAATATCCACCTGACACAAAAAAGAGTTGACCAAAAGAGTATACATTATTTAGCGGTGGTTGAGGGAGGGTCTTATTTTCCGCCAATATGGAAAGCTCCTGATAAATTCTGGCGCCGGTATTGCGAGGCGGGTAAAATCAGGTGGATAAACTAAATATCCCGGCGAGTTGAAACTATCGTCACTTTTGGACGATAGGTATATTAAGGTTGGCTTCCAAGTTGACTCCGAATATGGGGAATTATGATGTTACGTAGCATCTCGGTAAAAATACTTATTCTGGTATCATTGGCTACCCTCTATACGTTTAGCGCCGCCAT
Source organism: Deltaproteobacteria bacterium (assembly GCA_002869005.1). GTDB lineage: Bacteria > Desulfobacterota > Deferrisomatia > Deferrisomatales > BM512 > BM512. The sequence continues at coordinate 5,308 of PKTU01000166.1, read as the reverse complement.
AGCAGCGCCCAAGGCGGACCTCTGGCCCAAGTGGCAAAATTACAAGGCGGGTTCGGAGGCACGGGTGGACAACTCCCGTTGGGCTGCGTTTTTGAAAAGATATCTTGTTACGAATGACCCCTCCGGCGTAAATAAAGTGAAATATGGGGAGGTAACCGTTAATGACCGCAGAGAGCTCGACGCTTATGTGAAGACGCTGGCGGAAACCGACCCCTTCTCGCTCTCCCGACTGGAGCAAATGTCGTACTGGATAAATCTATACAACGCATTCACCGTCAAACTCATCGTCGACAACTACCCGGTAAAGTCCATTCTCGATATTAAACCGGATACCAGCTGGACGACATTCGGCCCCTGGGACGAGAAATATCTAAAGGTGGCGGGTGAAGATATATCCCTAAACGATATCGAGCACCGCATTTTGAGGCCGATATTTAAAGACCCGCGCATCCATTACGCCCTTAACTGCGCCAGCATGGGATGTCCCAACCTCCAACCAGCGCCCTACGATGAGGACAACATTGAGGAGCTCTTTGAAAAGGGCGCCAGGGAGTACGTCAACAGCAAACGCGGAGCGCACTTTGATGGGGCGAGGCTGGTGCTCTCTTCCATTTACGGGTGGTACAATGAGGATTTCGGCGGCACCGACAAGGCGCTTTTGGCGCACCTGATGAAATACGCAGGCAAAGAGCTCCACAAGCGCCTTTACGGCTACAATCTGAAGATAAATTACGAATATGACTGGGTGCTCAATTCACCGTGAAACAATTAATTTTTGCGGCTGTATAGCGCCATATAGAGGTCTTCGCCCAGAGGGTATAGCCCACACCGCTCAAAACCAGCTGGTTCCACAAATGCGTCAAGCTCTTCGGGCGAGAGCCTTATGGAGATAGGCGGCCCTGGGGAACCCTCTTTTTTAATGAATTCAACCACTGCCAGGGTGCCTCCGGCCTTTACGACGCGCGCTGTCTCGGCGAGGCCGCTCTTGCCGTCGCCGCGTTTTACAAGATCGTGCACAACGGTCGCCATAAGCGCCAAATCCGTAGCGCTATCCGGAACAAAGGGGATATCGGTTATGGGCGCCGCGTACGCCTTTATCCCCTGAAGACCAAGCTCCCCCGCCCGCCGGTTAACTTCGGCGACGCCATCCGGCCAGAGGTCAATACCTGTTATGCTGACGCCATCCCCGGCATGCTCCGACAAGGGAAAGAGGTAACGGCCGCTCCCGCAACCCAGGTCTATGACTTTCTCCACGCCTTCGAGGGGAAGCGCCGCGAAAAATTTTTCTTTATCTATAAGGTCAAAGCTTGATTTTCCCGCTTCGTGAGGGACCTTGTGCATTTTCATCTTCCCCTATAAAAGCTCTGCGAGAAACCAGTTCGCAAGATTTCGGGCAAGCTTTTTATTGTTTTCATCCAGAAAGCGGTTCTGGAATATGGCATCGTCGCCAAAGACCACAAAGCGGCCCCGCCCCCTCGTCCCGGCTACCGCTACGTCGAGCTTCATCGTGACCTCGTCGCTGTCGCGAACCGTATTTCGATTCAGGTCAATCCAAGCGCTCTCGCCGGTCGCGGCTATCGGAACGACCCCCTCTGCGTTGGGCAAAAGAGCCCAACCTCCATAGAGGCTGAAATATTCAAGCCCCTGTGTAAGCGGATGAGGCTCAAGGTTTGTTATCTTAAAATCAATGTCTTTTCCCCCTATAATCTCACCACCCTCTTTAAGGACGCCATTTGACGGCACAACGCCAAGGATGTCCATAAGGTTTCTCACTGTAGGGCTTATGTGAAGCATAAGCGCCAGGGATCCGCCCTCCTCCAGGAAGCCGTTTATAGCCTTCAATTCATCTGGTGCGTAAGGCACGAAGGCGCCAGAGGTGACAAGCGCCTTAACTCCCTTTAGCGACTCAGAGGTCACCTTGCCCTTTATAGCGCGGACATCAAAACCTGCTTCGCTAAAAACCTCCGCTACCGCTGAAAGGGAGAGGTCCCCGCCGCCGCCATCAATCGTGAAGCGTTGACCGTGGCCTTCATCGAAGAGGAGGAGAGGCTTTTGGGCATAAGCTGTCGATATTATGGCGATAGTGAGAAATATGGCGGCCGCTAGCTTGAGGGTGATACGCATTTTTTGAATTCTCCGATGTGAATGAAAAATAGTACAATTTTAGCGAGATTCCCTTTTTAAGGTATTATTTTGAAGGGAAGAAACCCGAAATCAGTTGAACCAAGTATACCCGAGTAATGGGGGTAAATTTAAGAGATGCTTTTATTTGTTATTACCGCGCTTTTGATATACACGGCGATGCACCTCATCGTCTTTTGGGGGCTGCACCCTCTGTTGGCAAGGCACCGCGCCCTTCCGACACTCTCATGGGTACTTATGGTGCCCATGATATTTGCGCCGGTTGGAGTTCGCCTGCTTGAACGCTACGGGTACGAGTGGGGGGCAAGGTCTCTGGCTTGGGTGGGTTTTACCTGGATGGGCTTTTTGTTCATCGCTTTTTCGATGTTTATCCTGCTCTTCGCCTTCGAGGTCATCTTCTTTATCCTGAAACGGATTACACCATTGCCGCGGCTTACCCTTCGCTCCGCCCAGTCAGCCGCCATAATTTTCATCATAACCCTTACAGCTGGAATATACTCCCTGCACGAAGCGACTGACCTCAGGGTTGAAAGAATTTCGCTCACGGCGCCAAATATTGGGGGCAACGCTGAAAAGATCACCGTAGCGCAGCTCTCGGATATTCATCTTGGGCTTATGAACCGTGAAAATATTCTCGCCCCCATCGTCTCCAAGCTTCAAGAGCTCAAACCTGACATTGTGCTAGCCACGGGAGATGTTGTGGACGCGCAGATAAACCATATAGATGAATTGAGCGAACTTTGGTCGAGGATAAACCCTCCTCTTGGTAAATATGCCGTGCTCGGCAACCACGAATTTTACGCAGGCGAGGGTCAATCGATAGATTTTTTACAAAAGAGCGGCTTTAAAGTGCTTCGGGGTGAAAGCGTTTCCCCAAAAGGAGAGCTAACCATCATAGGGGTTGACGACTCAAGAGACGCCGACAACACATCCTTAATAAGAAAATTTGACTCGCCCCTTTACACAGTTTACATGAAACACCGTCCAACCATTATCGCAAGCGAACTACCCTTCTTTGACCTACAACTCTCAGGCCATGCGCACAGGGGGCAGATTTTCCCCTTCAATTTCTTAACGGGTATTCTCTTCCCCATGCAGGATGGCCTGTACCCCCTCCCCGGAGGCAGCTATCTCTATGCAAGCAGGGGCACAGGAACCTGGGGGCCGCCCATGCGCCTTATCTCACCGCCCGAAATCTCCATCTTTGAGCTGAAGAAACCATAAACGGCGCCGCCACTCTTTCGTAAGAAACATCTTTGGTGCAGCTAAAACACTGTAATTTCAGCTATATGGGATTTAAAATACCTGAAAACCTTCGTCCATCACCTTGTTTATGCACCAGAACAGCCTGGCCGCTTAGACAACACCGTTTGCCCGGAAGATCTCCAACCTCCCAATAATACCCGAGCATTTTAGCCAAAAAGCCAGACAGAAGTTCCTTGACAGCCGAGGTGAAACAGGGTTTTATTATTGGCTCCAACCGCTAATCCGCAGTGGGTTGCCGGTTACAAATTTTGGTGGCGGGGTAGCCAAGAGAGCTATTCCCGTCAAATTTGGACGCGGGTGAGAGGCCCGCGAGCGAGAAAAGGAAATAGGCATGAGCAAGGGGACAGTCAAGTGGTTCAATGAGCAGAAGGGTTTTGGTTTCATAAGTCAGGACGACGGCGGACCAGACGTTTTCGTACACTTCAGCGCCATCGTAGCAGATGGGTTCAAAACCCTGGCAGAGGGCCAGGCAGTGGAGTTCGATATTGTTGACGGGCAAAAAGGTCCCCAGGCAACAAATGTCGTAGCAGTATAAATATACTACCCTACTGAAATTCGACGGGCCCTTCGGGGTCCGTTTTTTTCGTCAGGATATATTGTTTGAATAAAAACCGTTCCCCCATAATCGATTTCCACACACACCTATTCCCGCAAAAGCTCCAGCAAGCGATTGACAAGTGGTTTATTGAACATAATTGGGAATTTCCGTTTAAGGGAGGGTGGAAGGAGCGACTGGACTTCTTTGAAAACCACCCGCGCGTTGAAAAATTCCTGACATTCGGCTACGCGCACAAACCCGGCATAGCTCGACAGTTAAATGATTTTTACGGAAAACTACAGGAACATTCAAGCAAGGCTATAGCGCTTATGAGCGCACATCAGGACGACGACGACCTCCCCGGCTTGGTTCGGGAAGGCGCAGCGCTCGGGTTGGCCGGCGTTAAACTCCACCATCACGTTCAGCTGGTAAGGCCCGACGACGCTCGTCTTTATCCGCTATACGAGGAGGTTATACGTCAGGGGCTCTTTGTTTTGATGCACGCTGGGCGCGGACCCTTTTCCAATAAGTTTGTCGGCTTTGAGACGTTCAGAAAAGTGCCTGAGCTTTATCCTGAACTAAAAGTTGTAATTGCCCACCTGGGAGCGCCTGAAGCGGATGAATTTATCGATGCCGCCCTTCATTACGAAAACATATACCTCGACACCTCATACACCTTTATTCGCACCCCGGAGATGGCACTCGAAGCGCCGGTGAGGCTCTTTAAAAAAGCCGCCCACAAAATATTTTTCGCCAGTGATTTTCCTGGTATATGCCATCGATATGATGATTCGGTAAAGGTAATTGAGGAGATTGGCCTCAATGATGAGGCGCTTAAAGGCGTGATGTACGGTAACGCGTCGAAGTTCCTCGGCCTTTAAGACCTCTCCCTTGCAGATTGGCACGAGATGCAAAAAGGGGTCTCTGGGCGGGCTTTGAGCCGTGGATAACCTATCGGCTCGTCACAGCCGCGGCAGTAGCCGTAATCACCCTCAGCAGCCGATATAAGCGCGCTTTTGACCTGCTTTAGCTTCAATATATTCGATTCACGTCCGGCCTTCGCCATTGACTGCTGAGAGATAGCATCCATTCTGGAAAGGCGGCCAATAGGCAGGTCAAGGTCTACCGGTTTTGAATCCTCTACGGTGGCGGCAAGGATTGACGCAAGCTCTTCTTCAAGCTTTTTCAAAGCTGCTATCAACTCTGCCTCCTCAGCCCTCGTCAGCTCTTTCATCCTGCCTCCGCTACAGCAGCGTCAATATCAAGGGATAAAAAAGGAACGCCCCTGGAGGAGCGAGGCTCCAACAGGGGCGTTTGTGATAAATTTCGGCGGCGACCTACTCTCCCACCAAGTTACCCTGG
>PKTU01000183.1 GCA_002869005.1 Deltaproteobacteria bacterium | reverse complement strand
CTTTCCATTAGCCTCCCGGCTTTAGGGAGGCGCTTTTAGTTTGGGGCGGTCAAAAGATGAAGATATTTCAACGCTCTATACACTCTACGATACGCGAGGATGATGAGCGGAAGTGGATAGTTAACAGCGATTTCCTGGATTTGGAGCACTCCATTCATCTTGAGCTCACCATCGATACTAAGAGCGGCGAGGTGATTTCAGCCTCCGCACAGATGTCAAAAAGCCCTTTCACCCGCTGCATGAAGGCGCTTGAGGGGGTGAGGAAACTTGAGGGCATGAAGATCGAGCGGGGCATCCTCTCGCTTGTCCACAAGGAGTTCAGCGGGCATAAGAGCTGCACCCACTTGATGGAGCTCATAATCGACTCCATACGTCTCGTGGGTATGATGCGCGTCGGCGGTAGGGCAGGGTACCCTGGGGTTTACAGAAGCGGTGAGACAGAGGATGAAAAAATCGCGCGTATAACACCTAAATTAAAGAATACCTGCCTCGTATTCACCGAACGGTAATGGCCTCGCAAGTCGACAGTTGGGGTGAGGCGCTAAAGCGCGGCGTTGCCGCCGGGTGGCCTATATGCCTGGGGTACCTTCCCATCGGGATGGCGCTTGGCGTTCTGGCGGAGAAATCGGGACTGGACCCGCTCAGGATGGGACTTATGTCTGTGCTGGTCTTTGCCGGGAGCGCCCAGTTTATAGGTGTTGCAATGCTTGAGGGCGGGGCGTCCCCCCTCTCCATCATAGTCACGACCTTTGTAGTAAATTTCAGACATTTTCTGATGTCTAGCGCATTGGCGGTCCCGCTGGCGGGGGTTGATAAGCGCTTTTTGTCCCTCTTTGCCTACGGCGTCACCGACGAATCCTTCGGTGTCAATATGACACGCTACCGAGAGGGCGGATGGAGCCACCGCGCGGCGCTAGTCGTCCACCACGTTGCCAATACTACCTGGATAATAGCCACAGTCGCAGGGGCGGTTGTCGGCACCCTCATCCCAAAGGGTGCGTTTGGAATAGATTACGCTCTTGCCGGGATGTTCATAGCACTCCTCGTCATGCAGCTGCACGGTAGAATTTACATAGTTACCGGCGTTATCGCCGGAGTTGTCGCGGTCATGTGGCGGGTTTTCATACCAGGCGACAGCTATATAGTCGGGGCCGCGGTCGTTGCGGCAACCATCGGCTTCTATCTCAGGCGCCGCTCCCGAGGTGTATGCCATAAGGCTGAAGCTCTTGAGGATGGCTGCCGATGACGCTCTTTGAGTATCTCCTGATTCTTCTCGGCATGGGTGCAGTAACCTATCTGCCGCGCCTCCTCCCTCTTCTCTTTCTTACAAGATGGGAGCTACCGCGCTGGCTTGTCGAGTGGCTTGAGCTCATACCCGTAGCAATTCTCGCGGCCCTCCTGGCTCCTGCCCTGCTTGTAGATGGCAAGTCTCTAAGTGTGGACTTTACCCGTGCCGATTTTATCGTTGCGATACCAACCTTCCTCTTCGCTTATAGGGTGCGCTCCCTAGGCGGGACTGTGGTAGTCGGAATGGCTATTTACTGGCTCTATGGTAAAGTTGTTTAAAATTTACTAAGGCTATTAATGGTTGTGGACCCAAGGGTCATGAGACGCTAATATAAAACAACTGAGTTATGCTGTTTTTTATCTGGTAGCGGAGTTCGGCCGGGGGCGTCTTCAAAACCTTATTTTTTATATTTTAGGTGCGCCCAATGGATAACCTCAACGTTCTCGTGGTAGATGACGAGAAATTGTCCCGAGAGATGCTTTCGGAGCTACTCGGAAAGAGCGGACACACGGTAATTACCGCTGCCGATGGCCTTGAAGGGCTGGAATTATTCAAGAAACATCATACCGAGATTTCTTTGGTAATTTTAGACCTGACCATGCCAAGGATGAACGGCGATGAAGCGCTTCCACTTATGCGTGACTTTAATGATGCGGTGCCGGTGCTGGTCGCAAGTGGTTATAGCGAAGATGAGGTGATGCGGCGCTTTGTCGATAGCGGGGCAACGCCATCAGGCATTATCATGAAGCCTTTCTCTATGGTGCATTTGAATGACCTGATGTCCAAATTACAAAGTTAACCCGGATTTTTCCCCTAAAAAAAGGCCCCTGCGCTCAAGCGCAGGGGCCTTTTCGTTTCAGCTTGTGTTTACTACTGTAGGGTGAAGGTGGTTTGGGTGTTTACACCGTCCCATGTGTATCCGGCGGAGGACGCCTGAATAACGGTGGCTGTATAGGTGCCAGGCGTTGTGCCGCCGTTGCCTTTGCGGTTGGGCGACTGGGTTTTCCACGCCGCTTCAACCATTCCGTCGGTGCCGCTCGGCCCGACAGTTAAGGCCAATGTCTCCGGGCCGCTTATCTCGATTGTCATGGTGGTACCGGCGACAGGTTGACCTGTTGACGTATCAATCGCATAGGCACGGATTATTACTTCATCACCCAGGTTGAAAGAGCTAGTAAGGGTGAAGGTGGTCGTCTGGTTCTTGCCCTTGCCAGTGGTAACGTTCTTGCCGGTCTCCACCTTGGAGATTGCGAGGCTGGTCTGGCCCTGGTTGTTGGGCGTCGCGCAGTTGATGTTGGAGAAGGGCGACTCGCAGCCGGCGTCGTAGTAGGAGGTCACCTTGTAGCAATACTGCTGGCCGTTGGTCAGTCCGGTATCAACGTAAGAGGTGGCGAGGCCGACATCCGCTATGAGCTGCGCCTTGCCCGCCTGGTCATAGTAGACCTTGTAACCCGTTACATTGGGGTCGCCAGAGGCTTCATCTGTCCACTCAAGGGTGACTTCGCTGTTGCCGGGGGTGGTTGTGAAGAGGGTGGGCGCCTGTGCGTTGCAGGTAACCGGCGGAGTTCCCCAGGAGGCTGAAGCCATTATGTGGGGGGCTGCCATTCCCGTCGCCACCCATGCGTCGAACATATTTACGCCTTCATCCGCGAGGAATGTGTTGGCGCGTTTGTTGGCGAGGAGCAGAAACTGCTGGTACTCGAAGCTGGTCGGCTGGTAGAGCAGATCGATTGTAGCGCTGGCTGCTCCGGCCGGGGGATTGAGCGCGACTTCGTCAAAGTAGTTGTAAGCTCCGCCCGGGCCTGGGTTACCGTACTGGTCCGCAGGTACGGGGAGGGCGTTGCGGATGGATGCCTCGTCATAGCTCATCCCATAAGGAGGTATCCGGTTGTCTTTTACCACCGTGTTGTTGAGGACGAAGTGGAAGGTCTCGTGTGCTGAACCGGCGGGTGCCGCGCCCAGCTCGCCAAGGGTGTAATCGGTAGCGCCCGTTACGCGGTCGTAGCTTAGGGGTGTCGCGGGGTCGTAGCCTAGCGAGAGGAGCTGCGCCGCCCACTCCTGTGTCAGGCCGTAATGCGCCTCGTAAATCTTGCCTTCGCCGGGCGCAGGGTGTAGGTCTATGACCGTCTCGACAGTCATCTGCTGGCCGTTTACGGTTACGTCCATCGGGCCGTATGCACCATCTTCGCGTAAAATAGCGCCGTTGGCGTCATACCAGACAATGTTCAACCACATGCGCCTTCCCTCCGGGTAGCCGGAGATGAGCTTGTGACCTGTGTGGTTGACGACTTTGAGCGTGTCACCGTTAACCGTTAGTGTTGCAGCCAGCTCAAGCTGCTCCATGGCGCGGAGGGCTCCGTCATCCAGGGCGTTTATCTGCACCTGTGAGAGGCCGCCGCCAAGGCGGAGCTTGGATTGGGTGTCTAGCCACTGTATCGCTGTGGGCATCCAGTAGTTGCCGCCGGTCATGTCGTGAAGGGGGAGGTCGTCTCTAATCTCAGGGTTTTTATTGCAGCCCTGACCCGTAACGGGTCTCAGGTGACAGGACTGGCAGCTATAGTAGCGCGGGTCGCCGTCGGCGTAGTTGGCGCTCTTCGTGCCGAACTGTGTAGAGGCGTTGTATATGGCCTCAAGGGCGCCGCCCTGAAGGTCTGCGGGGAGCGTAGGATAATCGTCTACGAGGGTCTGCGGAACTAGCCCGGACTTGTATTCGCTGAACGTCCTCTCGACTACTCCGTAGGCGTAGGGCGGATTGTTGAAGGCGGCTTTGGTATCGACGGTTCCGTCCAGAGCGCCGTCGGCGATTACGCCGCCGCCCGTTATCTGCGCGCCGAAGTTGTGGGCGAGGTTGCCGACTGCGGGGTTGGATACGTCATGGCAGGTTCCGCAAAAATCGACGGAGCGGTGAAATTTTGACTGCATGAACTGGTGCCTGGCGTTGGTGGTCGCATAGGGCCCAAGCTTCTCAGCGCCGCCCCAGATCGATGATATCCCGCTACCGTAGTAGCCTTCTCCCGTGATGGGGTCGTTGGCGATGAAGGGGTCGAACATTTCACCAAGGTGCTCTGTGTTGTCGGGGTTGGTCATCTTATGGCAGAAGTCGCATTCGACGCCGTCGGAGTCTCCTGCCGCCAGACCTGAACCGTCGGTGGGAGTAGAGCGTCCGGCGAGCCAGCCAGCCGTGGAGTGACAACGGATGCAAAGGTCGCCGGCTCCGTCAAAATCCTGCTCTGCGATCGCCAGGGTCGCCCAGAAGATAGGGTCGCGTCCGGCATTCGCCATCATCGAGCCCCGCCAATTGTGGGCTGGTTCCACAGCGGTGTTGTAGCCGCCATGGCAATTGTCGCACTTGTCGGGCGACTCCAGGTTGCTGACCTCCTGCGGTTGAGTGCCGGGCTGCTCTATTACTAGAGGAACAACGTCGGCTGCATACAGCGTTGCAGCGAAGGTGAGCGATAATAGAGCTGTAGCTAAGGTTTTTAACTTCATTCGTCGTTCCTCCTGATGCTCGAAAAAACGGGAAAATACCAACGATTAATCATTTACATAAATATAACTGAGAAAAAAAGCGTTGCTTTCCTTTTTTCGAAAAATAGGCATTTATTACTAAATATTAATAGTAGTAAATTATGACATTTAAGCGGAGTTGTTTTTAACTTGACTGTAGAAGTGAGAAAATAAAGAACCGCAGTTTAAAAAGACGAACATTTAGATGGTGTAATATCCGCGTTCTATTATATCGAACAGGAGGGTGTCAATCTTGGTAGAGTACTCTCTTGGTACCCGTTTAGATATAGAGCAGACGATCTCATAGTTGATTGTGCCGGAGAGTGTGGCGAGGTCCTCCGCGGAAATTGATTTGTCCCCCGACTTGCCGATGAGCACCGCCTCGTCGCCCAGGGCTACGGCTGGTATCTCTGTAATATCCACAAGAATCATATCCATGCAGACCCGGCCCAGTATCGGCGCCCTCTTTCCGGCAATTAGAACGGCCCCTTTGTTCGAGAGAACTCGCGGGTAACCGTCGGCGTACCCCACAGGGAGGGTGGCTATAACGCTTTCGCGGGTTGTTCTGTTTGTAGAGCCGTAGGATAGAGGGGTCCCCTTCGCTACTCTCTTGATGTGCGTTATCGGCGCTACCCAGCGTATGGCCTCAATAAGCTCGACGGTGTGGGATATTTCAGGTGAGGGGTATTGACCGTAGATAGCAATTCCGGTGCGGACCATATCGAGGTGCGCCTCCGGCAATACCATCGTTCCCGCAGAGTTGGCCATGTGTTGGATAGTAGAGAGGTTTACCCTGTCTTTTATATCTTTGACGAGGGTTTTAAAACGCTCCAGTTGTTCGCGGGCGAAGGAGAGGTCGCGCTCGTCGGCTGTGGCGAAGTGTGACATCAACCCCTCCACGCTGACATTTGGAGTATTCGCAGCCATAACTGCAATCTCCAAAGCACGCTCACCCCAGAGGCCTAGGCGGCCCATCCCCGTGTCGAGCTTGAGGTGGACCTTTGCGACTCCCTGTGCCTCGTTTGCTGCCTCTGAGAGCGCTTTGAGGGTTTCCTCGTTATATACAGCCACCGAAAGTTCCGCTTTAACGGCGCGGAGCGCATGGGTAAGGGGTAGGTTGCCCAAGAGGAGAATGGGCGCTTTTATGCCACCCTCACGTAGCTCCTCACCCTCCTCAACCGTTGCAACTGCGAGGCGGGTTGCCCCGGCGAAGAGTGCTGCGAGAGCTACGGGTAGGGCGCCGTGTCCGTAGCCGTCAGCCTTAACCACCGCCATGTGGATGGTTTCAGGCGGGAGGAGGTCGCCTAGCGCGCGGATATTGTGAACTATCGCATCCAGATCGACAATCGCTCGCGTCGGGCGGTTCGCTTTTTTAGCGCTCTCCATAACCCTGGGCTCTCCCGGTCAGCCGCCGAGGTATGCTCTCTTGACCTCGGGGTCGTTGATGAGCTCCTCGCTGGTTCCCTCGGCAGCCATCTCCCCGGTGTCGAGCACGTAGCCCCTGTGGGCGAGGTGGAGTGCCAGAGAGGCGTTCTGCTCAATCAGGAGAATCGTCATACCCTCCTGGTTGAGGCGTTTCAGCGTCCTGAAGAGCTCGTATTTCAGTAGGGGCGAAAGACCCATTGAGGGCTCGTCGAGGAGGAGAAAGTCGCAACCGGTCATGAGCGCGCGTCCAACAGCCAGCATCTGCTGTTCGCCGCCGGAGAGGGACTCGCTGCGTTGGTTCTCTCTCTCCTTAAGGCGTGGGAAGAGCTCGAATACGTGGTCAAGCTGCTTCTTTATCCCCGCCGTGTCCTTGCGGGCGTAAGTGGCGAGAGTCAGGTTCTCCTTAACCGTGAGGTTGCCGAAGATGTGGCGTCCCTCCGGTACGAGGGCTATGTTGTGCACGGAAACCAGGGTGTGCGGCTCCGTATTCAATATAGACTCGCCCTTGAACTTTATGTCGCCCTCGACGACCTTCGGCGCCTCCGGGGGTGGAAGGCGGCAGATGGAGTGGAGGGTAGTTGTCTTGCCAGCGCCGTTTGCGCCTATGAGGGTGACTATCTCGCCCTTATCGACGTTGAAGGAGATACCGTGCAGCGCCTGTATGTTTCCGTATTTGACTTTTAGATTTTCAACCGTAAGCAGCATCAGATGTTATCGTCTCCGAGGTAGGCGGAGATAACCGCCGGGTTGTTTCGAATCTCTTCTGGGGTTCCCTCGGCGATTGTCTCGCCGAAGTCTATGCAGACGATGTGGGAGCAAAGCTCCATGACTACGTCCATGTGGTGCTCGATCATCCATATGGTGACGGGGAAGTTTTCGCTTATCCATTTGACTAGATTTATTAGCGTCACCACGTCGGAGGAGTTAAGCCCCGCCGCCGGTTCGTCGAGGAGGAGCAGCTTGGGCTTAACGGAGAGAGCTCTGGCGATCTCAACCTTGCGCTGTGTGCCGTAGGGGAGGTTCTTGGGATACTCGTTGGCGAAGTCCACGAGGCTTAACTCTTCAAGAAGTTTGTAAGCTTCAGCGGTAATCTCCGACTCCCTCTTCATGTAACGTTTTGTTCGCATAACCGCGTCGAAGAAGGAGTACCCAAGGCGGTGGTGCTGTGAGATCCGTATATTGTCGAGGACGGTCATATCCTTCCAGAGGCGTATGTTCTGGAAGGTGCGCGCGACGCCCATGGCCGTTACCTGGTGGGGCTTTAGACCGGCAGTGTCACGCCCGTCGACAATTATATTGCCTTCCGTCGGTGTGTAAAAGCCGGAGACCAGGTTGAAGACGGTGGTCTTGCCCGCCCCGTTTGGGCCGATCAAGCCCTCCACCCTCCCGGGTTCTATGGAAATATTGAGCTCGGAGACCGCTTTTAGGCCCCCGAACCTGTGTGTCATGCTTTTTATTTCAAGGAGTGACATCTATATTCTCCAGCGCCCGTCAGTCTTTAAAGGCGTAAAAGCGCTTAAGGCGCGGAAAGAAGTCGGGAAGCTCGCGGTTGCCCATGATCCCCTCCGGTCTAAACTGCATCAAGAGAATGAGGAGGAAGGGAACCACCACCCACTTGATGATCTGTAGCGGCCTCAACGCCTCCAGCAGGAGTGTGAAGAGGATCGCCGAGAGGACCGAACCCGAGAGCGAACCCATTCCGCCAAGGTAGACCATCACCAGCACCTCGGTTGATTTGAGTATGGTGAAGGAGCCGGGGTTGACGTAGCCGAGGATGTAGGCGAAGAGCGCGCCCGCGACACCCGCTAGGCCGGAGGAGAGCATGAACGCCACCATCTTCATCTTGTTGGTGTTGACGCTCATAATCTCTGCCGCGATCTCGTCCTGATTGATCGCCGGGACTCCCTTGCCGAAGGTTGAGGATATGAAGCGCCTGATTATCCATACCGATAGGATGGTGAATATAAATACCCAAATCGGCATCCAGGGCATATCGACCGTCTTGCCCATCGCCTTTACGACGCTCTTCATCCCCATGAAACCCCTGGCGCCGCCTATGGTGTCGATGTTCTCAACCAGGGATATTACGATGTAGTTAGCCGCGATGGTGATAATTGCCAGATAATCGCCGCGCGTCTTAAATGAGGGGATCGCAACGAGGAGCCCCGCCAACGCCGCCGCTACGCCGCCGACAATTACTATCAGCGGGAATATCCAGATGGATAACGATGGGTCGAGGAGCGCGGGACCGAAGACTTTATCCTTGGCGAAAAGCATAACCCCAAGAACGGAGGAGACGTAGGCTCCCACCGCCATAAAGCCAGCGTGTCCGCAGGAAAACTCGCCCATGTAGCCGTTGACCAGGTTGAGCGAGGTGGAGAGTATGACGTTAATCCCCATGAACATGAGGACCGATAGCGCGTATTTGCCGATTATCTCCTCTTGCGCCATATAGGCGAGGATGGCAAGGGCGATTGCGAGGATTATCTGTACGTTATATTTTTTCATGTCATCCCCCTATATCTTAGTATGGCGCGCGACGCCGAAGAGCCCGGTAGGCCTTACGGCGAGGATGATTAGGAGGACAGAGAAAGCGATGAGGTCGCGGTAGGTCGAAGGAAAGACCG
>PKTU01000043.1 GCA_002869005.1 Deltaproteobacteria bacterium | reverse complement strand
GGAGACGAAATATTTTGAGCGAAGAAGATAAAAATATGTTGGAAGCTGGCTCCGAGGCAAAAGGTGAAACGACTCCAAAAAATGGGCGCCGCCGAAAGATAGTGCTCCTTACTCTGCTGGTCATAATCATCGCTGTCGGGTCGATATGGGGAATACCATATTACCGCTATATGGTGAGCCATGAGAGCACGGACGACGCCTTTCTGGAGGGGTCTGTTGTTTATGTGAGCCCACGGGTTTCCGGCCACCTGTCGGAGGTGTTCGTAGCCGATAACCAATGGGTCGAGGAGGGAGCGCTTCTCGCCAAGCTGGAAGCGCGAGACTATGAGGTTGCACTGGAAGCGGCGAAAGCATCACTTGCGGCGGCGGAGGCCAAACAATCTTCAAGCCATCTCAACGTCGACCTTATCAAAAAAACCTCGAATTCGGGCCTAAGCGAAGCCGAAGCATCGTTAAGCGCCGCCGACGCGGCGGTGGAGGATGCGCGCGCGCAGGAGGGGGCCATGTCCAGCCTCCGCGATCAGGCTCGCGCGACGCTAAACTCCGCCAAAGCCCAATTAGCGAAGATAAAATCGGATATAGAGGCGGCTGAGGCTAACCATCGCCGCGACTTGGCCGATATGGAGCGCACGAAAGAGCTTTCCTCTTCAGGAGTAGTCTCCGATCAGGTCGTAGACCACTCCGTTGCGATGGAGAAGGTCTCCGCGGCACAGCTTGAATCCGTTCGTGGCGGTCTTGAGGTTTACAGCGCCAACCTCGACGCGGCGCAGGCTGCCTATGAGGTCGCGGAAGAGAACCTTAAACGCGCAAAGTCACAGCTCGCCGCCAGAATTGCTCAGCGTGAGCAGGTGTCCGCGAAGTTAAGCGGAGCGCAGTCAGCTCCCGAGCAGGTAGCCATCAGCCGCTCCGAAGCAAAGGCGGCGGCCGCGGAGATTGAACGTGCAAAGGCGGGCGTCGAGCGCGCGGAGCTTAACCTCTCCTACACGAAGATAGTCGCTCCAGTTAGCGGATACGTTACGCGAAAGTCCGCCGAGCCGGGAACGGCGGTCCAGGTTGGGCAACCTCTACTTGCCCTTGTACCCAAAGAGATTTGGGTTATTGCAAATTTCAAGGAGACACAGCTGACCGATATGTCTCCGAATCAGCCTGCGACCATAGAGGTTGACGCTTACCCGGACCTCAAGCTGAAAGCCCACGTGGAGAGCATACAGCGGGGCACGGGTGCCCGTTTTTCCCTTTTGCCGCCGGAGAACGCCACAGGAAACTTCATCAAAGTTGTGCAGCGGGTGCCGGTCAAGCTCATTCTGGACGACCCCGCAATTGTCGATAAGTACATGCTCGCGCCAGGAATGTCCGTACTAACGTCTGTGAAGACAGATAACGCCGGTGAGGGGCGCTGAAAAAGGTGCAGAGCCAAGAGGAACATTTTACCCCCAGCGGGGATAAATGGCTGATAGCCATAACAGTCATGTTCGGCGCGTTCATGGCGGTTATGGATATAAGCGTCGTCAACGTCGCGCTGCCCCATATGATGGGGACCTTCGGCTCGGACCTCTCCTCGATAACATGGGTTGCGACCTCCTACAGCATCGCCGAGATCATACTGGTAAGCCTTGCGGGTTGGCTTGCAATGCTCATCGGAAGAAAGCGGCTATATCTGCTCTCCTTCGCCCTCTTCACGGTAGGCTCTGTTCTCTGCGGTACAGCTACTACCTTCAACCAGATCCTGATATACAGGGCAATTCAAGGTATCGGTGGAGGGGCGCTGATACCCGTTTCGCAGGCAATATTGCGTGAGACCTTCCCCCCTAAGGAGCAGGGGATGGCGATGGCGATCTTCGGGATGGGGGTGGTGCTCGCCCCGGCGGCGGGACCGATCATCGGCGGCTGGCTCACCGACCATTACGGATGGCCCTGGATATTTTTTATAAATGTCCCCGTGAGCCTTGTCGGGATGCTTTTGATAGGCATTTTCGTTCACGACCCCTCCTACCTAAAGCGTGGCGTCAAAAGCGTTGATTGGCTCGGTCTTGCGCTCCTCACCCTCTCCCTAACCTCAATGCAGTTGGTGCTTGAGCGCGGTCAGGAGGAGAACTGGTTTGACTCCAACCTCATTCTGGCGGGTAGCGTTATATGCGTTCTGGCTACCGTTTGGTTCATCTTCTGGGAGCTTAACTCCAATGAACCTATAGTGGACTTTCGTCTGCTGAAGAACCGGCAGCTCTCAGTCGGCTCGACGATGGGGTTCATCTTCGGTATAGGGCTCTTCGGCTCTACCTTCATCCTCCCGCAGTTCACCCAGCAACTTCTGGGCTACCCCGCCCTTGAGGCGGGACTGGTCCTCTTGCCGCGCGCCCTGACCCTCCTCTTATGCATGCACATCGTCGGGTGGTTATACAAACACTCTGACGCCAGGTGGACTATCCTCTTCGGCATTGGGGCGATAGTCTGGTCTTACTACGATCTTGCACGGTTGAGCCTTGAGGCCGACTTCTGGAGCATTGTGCCGATGCTTGCGCTCATGGGCGTCGGCATGGCGTTCATGTTCGTAACAGTTACCACGGTGGCTCTCAGCACGACCTCCCGGCGAGACATGACCTCGGCCTCCGCCCTCTACACCCTCTCTCGAAGGGTAGGTGGCAACTTGGGCTATGCAATCGTCGCAACGCTGATAGCGCGTGGGCAGCAGCTCCACCGCTCGACGATGGTTGGTCATATCTCGCCGCTAAACCCGAATTACGTAAACTTCTCCGAGCATGCGAATAGAGTGTTGACTCAAGCAGGGGTACCCTCCGCGGCTATACCCAAGGCGCAGCACCTCGTAACCGAAAAGCTGATAATGAAGCAATCGACAATGTTAGCCTACAATGACGTCTCCTTTGTCCTCGGCCTCCTCTTCTTCTTGATGGTCCCGCTACTTTTCTTGCTGCCGCGTCAACCGAAGGGCTGAGCATGCGGCACGAGTTTATTTTCCTGTAGGGCCTTTAATTCAAAGCTCTTTACTGGCATTATCTAGCGACAAACACACACTATAGAAAGGAAGAGAGATGAAAATAGCGAGAATCAAAACAAAAAAAGGGGATATAACCTTCCAGCTCTTTGACGACATGGTGCCAAAGACAGTTGCGAACTTCGTCAAACTGACCGAGGATGGTTTTTACAACGGGCTCAAATTTCACCGCGTAATACCTGACTTCATGATACAGACCGGCTGCCCCCTCGGTACGGGCACAGGAGGCCCCGGCTACAAGTTCGCCGACGAGTTCCACAAAGACCTCAGGCACTCCGGCCCGGGCGTTGTCTCGATGGCGAACGCAGGGCCCAACACAAACGGTTCACAGTTCTTTATCACCCACGTGGCGACACCATGGCTTGACGGGGCGCACGCAGTATTTGGACGAGTTCTGGATGGTCAGGACGTAGTTGATTCAATCGAGCAGGGCGATGTGATGGAAGAGGTAACCATCGAGGAAAAATAATCGTTTGACGGCTATTGATAAAAAAGGGCTCTCCCGAAGGAGAGCCCTTTTTTGTTGCTGCTTTAGCTTGCCCGGTTGGTAGACTCTGCCGGCGGCGGGGACTTTACCCCTCCAGGACCAGTTGCTTGAGCCTCCCGTACGCCAGACGATAAGGCCGGCAGTAGTCGTAATAGTTCATCAACCGGGTAAGCGCCGAATTGGAGAGGTATATTTCCAGAACAAGGGCCTTAAGCATTAGAAATATATAGTGTTTTATGGGTAGCTGGAGCTACTTTCCACTTATCTTGGCCCACGCGTCGCGGAGGGTCGTTACCCGGTTGAAAGTGGGCTTTTCGGCGGAATGCTCTCTTCTGTCGGCGACAAAATAGCCCAGCCGTTCAAATTGCACGCGCTCCTCCGGGGAGAGCTTGGAGAGTGATGGCTCTACCTTGCAGCCCTCAAGTTCGGTGAGGGAGTCGGGATTCATCTTGTCGAGGTAGCTTATGCCGTCCTTCTCCACGCCTGGGTTTTCTTCGGTGAAGAGGCGGTCATAAAGGCGAACCGTGGCGTCGACTGCGTGCGCGGCGCTCACCCAGTGGAGAGTCGCTTTTACTTTCCTGCCGTCGGGAGATGCGCCGCCGCGCGATTCGGGGTCGTAGGTGCAGTGCAGCTCTACCAGCTCCCCGTCGGCATCCTTAACCACCTTCTCACAAGTTATGAAGTAAGCGGAGCGCAGCCGGACCTCGCGGCCCGGTCCGAGGCGGAAGAATTTTTTCGGCGGGTCCTCCATGAAGTCGTCACGCTCGATGTAGAGTTCGCGGGAGAAGGGTACCATGCGTGTTCCGGCGCTCTCATCTTCAGGGTTGTTGACGCACTCGAAGTGCTCAGTTTCACCCTCGGGGTAGTTGGTAATGACGACCTTGAGAGGATGCAGCACCGCCATACGGCGTTCGGCGCGTTTATTGAGGTCTTCGCGTAGACAGTGCTCCAGAAGGGCGTAATCTACAAGGCTATCCTTCTTCGCTACGCCTATTCGCCCGGCAAAGTCTCGGATCGATTCAGGCGTGAAGCCGCGACGCCTGAAGCCTGAGATGGTAGGCATGCGCGGGTCATCCCAGCCGTCGACGTAGCTATCTTTGACCAGCTCTATGAGCTTTCGCTTTGAGAGGACGGTGTGGCTGAGGTTTAACCTGGCAAACTCTATCTGCCTGGGGGGAGTCGGGAACTCCTCGCCGAGCTGCGCCAGGAACCAATCGTAGAGGGGGCGGTGGTCCTCGAACTCAAGGGTGCAGATGGAGTGGGTTATCCCCTCGATGGCGTCGGACTGCCCGTGGGCCCAATCGTACATCGGGTAGATGCACCACTTGTCGCCGGTGCGGTGGTGGGTCGCGGTCAGGACGCGGTACATTACGGGGTCACGCATATTGAGGTTACCGGAAGCCATATCGCCCTTTGCCCGCAGCACCCGGGAGCCGTCCGGGAACTCCCCCTTGCCCATGCGATAAAATAGGTCGAGGTTCTCCTCGACAGAGCGGCCGCGATAGGGCGATTCTTTGCCGGGGGTTGTGAGGGTGCCCCTGTACTCCCGAATTTCATCGGCGGTAAGGTCGCAGACGTAAGCCTTTCCTTCGCGTATTAGCTTTATGGCGAAATCGTGGAGCTTGTCGAAGTAGTCCGAGGCGAAGTAGAGGTTGTCCCACTTAAACCCAAGCCAGAGAACGTCCTCCATTATGGAGTCTACGTACTCCTGCTCCTCTTTGGCCGGGTTGGTGTCATCGAAGCGCAGGTTGCAGCTTCCTTTGTAGTCGCGGGCGATGCCAAAGTTAAGGCATATCGATTTGGCGTGGCCGATATGTAGGTAGCCGTTGGGCTCAGGGGGAAAACGTGTCGCAACGCGCTCGCCCCAGCGCTTGGCCTCAAGGTCCTCATCGATGAATTTATAGATAAAGTTTGAGGATTCGTTCTCGGCCATCTCATTTCCTTTTAACTGGTCGTTGAATAAACGGCGGTAGTTTAACACAACTAGACTTCCAGGCAATGCTTTCAGCCAGCCGCCTCGCCCATAAGATAGCGTGGCAACACACGCCCAAGTGAGGCCAGAAGGTTCGCCTTGATCCCCTCGTGACCCGCCTCAAGTTCATTCAAGAGGCGCTTTATCTGCTGACGCTTCTGGTCATCGCCGCCCGCTCTGTGAGGCGGACAGCCGCACTCGATCACGGGGAAGCTGGAGAGCTCTGCAAACTCACTTATATCAGCCTCGAAGACTCTGCAAAGCGGCCTTATTACGGTATTCACGCCATCATCCGCCGAGAGGACCGGAGGCATGGATTTAATAACCCCGGTGAAAAACTGCGCCATGAGCAGAGTCTCTATGAGGTCGTCGGCATGGTGGCCCAGAGCTATCTTGTTGTAGCGGTGTTCGATGGCGAAGGTGTAAAGGCAACCCCTCCTAAGGCGCGAGCAAAAGGAGCAGTAGGTCGTGCCGGGTATCTTGTTCTCTTCGATGATCTTCGCCAGCGGCGGTGTCTCGTGGTAGAAGGTGAAGCCGGCATCGCGGCAATAAGCGGCAAGGGGGGAAGCGTCAAACTCCTCGAAACCCGGATCTATCGTTATAGCCGCCAGTTCAAATTTTACAGGCGCCCGGCGGCGCAGGGTCTCCAAGATGTGAAGGAGGGTCCAGGAGTCTTTCCCGCCGGAGAGGCCCACCAGGACTCTGTCGCCCTCTGAGATCATGGAAAAATCGTGGATCGCCTGTCCTGTTTTTTTGAGAATTCTCTTCTCTATGCGCCCTAATTCATCCATCGGGATAGTCTAGAGAGCCTCGACCTCAAGCATCTCGACAAACGCCTCAAGGCGCGTCTTGGTGCGTGCGTCAAGGGGCATCGGCCGGTCGCCCTCGATGGTGACGACGGGGACGCCCAGGAGCTTTCTGAAGAGCATGTCCTCCATCTGCCTGAAGCAGAATGACTGGACGTAGTGGATTATACCGTCGATACGGCGGCGCTCTATCTCGCGTTTGATATCCGCAATGCGCGCGAAGACGTCGTAGGGGTAGGTGAATTTCAGGTATGCGTCGATGAGGTCTTCGCCGACGTAGGGAAGGGAGAACTGGCGCTGCGTCTCGTTGAAGACGACCCGCGCGCCCATACTCTCAAGGTGCTCGTAAAAGTCATCATAGATGGTGGGCACGCCGATAAAGCCAAGACGCACTGATTCTCTAAATGGCTCACGCCCTTTCGCCTCAGCGATAAATGCGGATAAGGTCTCGGCGTAGAGCTTCGGGTCGGAGCAGAAGTCCGAAGCACTTACCTGATGGAGGTGGCTTTCAAAGCCGGTAACGCGGTTCTCCTCCCAGGAGAGCCGGTCGACCTCCATGGCGAGCTCCCTAAGGGGGTCCAGTTGCTTTTTCGCTTCGCGCGCCGCTTCAAGGTCAGTGCCCAGGCGCGCGCAAAGACGCTCTACTTCACCCTCAAGGGCCGCCCTGCTCCTGTCGTAGGGGAAGGCGAAGGGGATCGTTTTCAACCCTTCGTGCTGCCAGATCTCGGCAAGAGCGTGAGTGTTGGAGCAGTCTCCGGCCATTACCGTCACCACGGATGATATATCGGAGGATTTCGCTGCGGAGTAGATTCCCTTTATCCAGCCGCAGCAGGTGGGCGGGAATCCCGCGATTTCCGCGTTTTCCACCCAGCCCCGCCTTTCGGGAGAGGTGATGAAAATGTTGTTCAGGTCTACCGGAATCGCTCCGGAGGCGAAGATCGCCTCAACGGGTATCGATGTGGTGATACCTATGCGCTCGGGGTTACTCATCTTTCATCAAGGTCTGGTAGATGACAAAGGCAATGACGAAAACAGCCCCCGCGATGAAGGGCAGCGCCGAGCTGCCGAGGGACCCGTCTGTCTGCCGGAAAATCTTGTCGTAGAGGAGTATCCCCATCAGCACCGTGGCGCATGATATGAAGAGGAATTTTTGCTTGAAAAATAGGGCGATGACGATAATTGCCACCAGCACTCCCGTGCCAACAGGGTCTGTAAGGTAATCCAGCAACTGGTCATTATTAAAATTTTCCAGATTCGAGAAAAAGGAGATTATTCTGTCCACCATGTCGGCTCCAATCGGGTTGATGACAAGTGATGAGACGAAATATAGCAAATTACGCGATTGTGAACCATCCCAACAGCGCATATCATCATAAAAATCGAGAATAATTAACTTAAAGGAGGTCTTGGTTGGACCCGCTCGCGCAGTTTCTCTTCCTCTTCGTCGTCGGCGTAATCGCGGGGACTCTGAACATCCTCGCCGGGGGCGGATCATTTATAACGCTCCCCGTGCTTATATTTCTCGGACTCCCGGCGTCAGCAGCGAACGCCACCAACCGCATCTCCATCGTTTTGCAAAACGCCAGCGCCCTCTGGGGCTTTGAGCGCAGGAAGGTTATCCCCTGGCGGGAAACGATCTTTGACGCGGCGCTACCCGCGTGCGCGGGGAGTATAATCGGAGCACTCGTGGCGATGCGCGTGGAGGATGCCGCTTTTAAAAAATTCTTGGCGGTGGCGATGGTCGTTCTCAGCCTCTGGACACTCCTGGGGAAGGGGCGGGAGGAGGAGCTTATGCGGCGCATACCTGTATGGGGAACCCGCGTGGGATTCTTTTTCATCGGCCTTTACTCCGGCTTCGTGCAGGCTGGCGTCGGCTTTTTCGTGCTTACCCTTACGACGCTGGGGGGGCTCACCTTAGTCACCGGCAACGCGGTTAAAATTGTAGTGCTGCTAGCCACCAACGTCCTGGCCCTCGCCATCTTCCAGAGCGGCGGCGTGGTCCATTGGGAGTTGGGCCTCAGCCTCGCCTCCGGCTCAATGATTGGCGGTCAGATAGGCGTCAGGTTAGCGGTGCTAAAAGGCCATGCCTGGCTGCGCTGGATAGTAACCGCAGCTATAGTATTATTTGCCGTAAAGCTCTGGCTGAATTGAGGAGCCGCGTTGGAATACTTCAAATATAGGGTCGGGGCAATTGAGTGGTAGATAAGCTGGGCTTCATCACTTTAATTCGGCGTGAGAGCCACTGAAAGTTGCGTCCCCAGGCCATTTTGCCATCATAAATACGCGTTAAACGCAAAAAAGCCGGGCATGCGCCCGGCCTCTTTATTAAATTTTAAGAACGGATTTATTCGGCGGCGGGGGCCTTCTTGGCGACGGCCTTCACGACCTTGCCGGAGCGAAGGCAGCGGGTGCAGACTTTCACCCTGCGGACGCCTTTGTCGGTCTGAGCCCGGACCTCTTGTAGGTTGGGGAGCAGAACGCGCTTTGTCTTGTTGTTCGCATGGCTGACGTTGTTGCCGACAGCGGGACCCTTACCGCAATATTCACATACCCTGGACATCTCTATATCCTCCAAATTCGGTCTTCTGTAGTCGGGGAGC
>PKTU01000094.1 GCA_002869005.1 Deltaproteobacteria bacterium | reverse complement strand
ATAACGCTCAACTCATGGTTGTTACAAAAAGCCCGCGGGATATCCCGCGGGCTTTTTGTAACAACCATGAGTTGAGCGTTATTACATCATGCCGCCCATTCCACCCATGCCGCCCATATCGGGCATCGAGGGCTTATCTTCCGGAATCTCGGAGATCATCGCCTCGGTGGTGAGGAGCAGACCTGCGACACTCGCTGCATTCTGAAGCGCTGTGCGGGTGACCTTGGTCGGGTCGATGATGCCGGAGCGAAGCATATTTACATACTTGCCCTGGTAAGCATCGTAACCCATAGCATTGCCGCGTCCCTTCACCTCATTTACTACTACAGAGGGCTCGCCACCGGCGTTAAGTACAATCTGGCGCAGGGGCTCTTCAACGGCGCGAGCGACAATCTTTGCTCCGACCATCTGATCGTCATGCAGGCGTAGGCGCAGGATGTCGGAGATGCAGCGGATAAGGGCTACGCCGCCACCAGGGACGATACCCTCTTCGACCGCAGCGCGTGTAGCATGGAGGGCATCCTCGACGCGGGCCTTCTTCTCCTTCATCTCAGCTTCGGTTGCAGCACCTACGTTGATTACGGCAACACCGCCTACGAGCTTGGCGAGACGTTCTTGGAGCTTCTCGCGGTCGTAGTCGGAGGAGGTATCCTCAGCCTGTGCGCGAATCTGCTTTACGCGTGCATCGATATCTTCCTTGGAACCGAAGCCGTCAACGATGGTGGTGGTATCCTTATCGATGCGGATGGTGCCTGCGCGGCCAAGGTCGGCGATCTCGGCGGACTCAAGGGTCTTGCCGATCTCTTCGCTTATCACCTTGCCGCCGGTTAATACGGCGATATCCTGGAGCATTGCCTTCCTGCGATCGCCAAAGCCGGGCGCCTTGACAGCGGCGACCTTGAGGCCGGCCTGGAGCCTGTTGACAACGAGGGTAGCGAGCGCCTGACCCTCTATGTCCTCTGCGATGATGAGGAAAGGCTTGGAGGTATTTACAACAGCCTTGAGGATGGGGAGCAGATTCTCCATGCTGGAGATTTTACCATCGTAGATGAGTACGAAGGGGTCCTCGAACTCTGTCTCCATCTTTTCAGGGTTGGTGATGAAATAGGGGCTGAGGTAACCGCGGTCGAACTGCATGCCCTCAACAACCTCAAGGGTGGTGTCCATGCCTTTGGCTTCCTCGACAGTGATGACGCCCTCTTTTCCGACCTTGTCCATGGCATCTGCGATGATGTCGCCGATGGTTGCATCGTTGTTGGCGGAGATGGTGCCTACCTGAGCGATCTCCTGCTGGCTCTTAACCTCTTTTGACATGCGGTGGAGTTTACCGATGCAGACCTGCACGGCCGCGTCGATACCACGCTTGATATCCATCGGATCATGACCGGCGGCCACAAGGCGGCTGCCCTCGCGGAAGATACCCTGTGCGAGGACGGTAGCCGTGGTGGTACCATCGCCAGCTACGTCGGAGGTCTTGGAGGCCACCTCTTTGACCATCTGTGCGCCCATATTCTCAAACTTATCGTGAAGCTCGATCTCCTTGGCGACGGTTACGCCGTCCTTGGTGACGAGAGGGCTGCCCCAACTTTTTTCAATGATGACGTTACGACCTTTGGGGCCGAGGGTAACTTTAACAGCGTCAGCGAGGGCATCTACACCCTTGAGGGTGAGAGAGCGCGCTTCCTGGGAATATTTTATTTCTTTAGCAGCCATTTTATTCAATCTCCTTAAAAGCTAATACGGTGAGTTGTTGATTACTCGATGACGCCCATAATGTCGTCTTCGCGCATGATGAGAAGCTCTTTGCCCTCCACCTTGACTTCGACTCCGGCGTATTTGGAGAAGAGGACTACATCGCCGACCTTAACGTCGAGAGGCTGTACGGAGCCGTCATCCTGCTTGCGGCCGGGGCCGGCTGCGATGATCTCGCCCTTGCCGGGTTTCTCTTTGGCGGTTTCGGGGATGATGATGCCGCCATCTGTCTTCGCCTCTTCATCGAGACGCTTGATAATTACGCGATCCTGTAGGGGACGGATGTTCATTTTCTGCTTCCTCCTTGCTTTTTAAACAATCAAGTTGTTTTGGTTTTTTTCACGCGCACACGGGGGGACGCGCACGGGTGCGAAGGGAAGTTAATCATGGGGGCCTTATACGTCAAGCGCCAATGATAAAAAAAAGGTAATTTTTTTCTTTTTTATCAATTTAATGGAGGTTTACGAGTTATGTGGGGACATTTGGCAGAAAATATCGATTTAGAACTCCTCCATCCACAGCTGAAAACCTTGAACCCCTGGCTCAAACAGCGCGAAAAAGAGGAAGATTTAACTTCCATGACGAACGGTTGCGATTGTAACGATTGTGAATGCAGGTTGGGCCTTCGAGGTAATGGCTAGATGATCTATCGCATTTGCTTTAGGGGGGTACCCTCTAAACGCATTAGGGTCTTTGATTATTTATATAGAGTGGGATCAGGAATTCCCGCTTCTTTAAAACCACGCTTTCTCAAGAGGCATGACTCACAGTGCCCACAAGCCCGCCCACTGACATCCGGATCGTAGCAGGATAAGGTGCGGGAGTAATCGACGCCCAACCTTGTACCCTCAGTTATAATCTCCGCTTTCGTAAGTTTAATGAGTGGCGCGTGTATAGTGAAGTCACCCTCTTTGACGCCACTCTTGGTTCCTAAGTTTAGCGCCTTCCCGAAGGCCTCGATAAACTCCGGGCGGCAATCGGGATACCCTGAGTAATCTACGGCATTTACTCCCAGGAAGATGTCACGCGCACCTACGCCTTCCGCCCTTGCCGCTGCGAATGAGAGGAAGATTATGTTGCGTGCAGGCACATAGGTGTCTGGGATTTCATCGCCTATCTCATATGTGTCATCGCGTTTTGGCACCTCACACTGGCCTGTGAGGGCTGACGGGGCGAGAGCCCCTAAGTCCAGGTCCACGACTACATGGGATGCGCACCCGAAAAACTTTGCAATTTCACGGCACTTTTCCAGTTCAACCTGGTGGCGCTGACCATAATTAAAGCTGAGGGCATGGCAGGCAAACCCCTGCTCACGGGCAATCGCCAGTATGGTGGATGAATCAAGCCCCCCACTCAAAAGAATTACGGCGGGTTTCGCTCCCGCCGTAGCTTTACAATTCGTCAAGGTTGTACCTCAGCCGTGGTCAGCGGGCTGAACCAGCTCTGTAAGGACTCCACCCGACTCCTTGGGGTGCAAAAAAGCTATCAGGCAATCGTGCGCTCCCTTTCGGGGTGTTTTGTCCACCATCCTCACCTCGGCATCAAGCAGCCGGGTCACCTCCCCTTCGACATCGGCTACCTGATAAGCTATATGGTGGATGCCGGGGCCATTCTTCTCAAGAAATTTAGCTACAGGAGAGTCAGGACTGGTCGGCTCCAAAAGCTCTAAATTCACCTCACCGACGGGAATGAAGGCAACCTTCACCCGCTGCTCGGGCACCTCCTCTACCCCGCCGATGGAGAGCCCAAGGGTTTCGGTGTAATATTTAGAGGCTTCCTCGATATCGTGAACGGCTATGCCGATGTGATTTATCTTGGTCGGGCTCGACATCTCTATCTCCTCCTCAGCCTACTCTATCTTTGACGAAGGCGACTACATCGTTGGTGTCTGTACCGGGCAGAAAAATTTCTGCGAACCCGGACTCTTTGAGTGCCGGAATATCTTCCAATGGGATTATCCCCCCTCCGAAGAGGAGTGTATCCGGGCGGCCGCGCTCTTTTATACCCTTGGCAACCTTGGGGAAGAGGACATTGTGGGCGCCCGAAAGGCATGACAGGCCTACGACATCGACATCTTCCTGAATAGCTGTAGTAACTATATTCTCCGGCGTTTGGCGTATGCCGGTATATATAACCTCCATGCCGGCATCCCTTAAAGCCCTTGCGACTACCTTTGCGCCTCGGTCGTGGCCGTCGAGGCCGGGTTTGGCGATGAGCACTCGAATCTTTTTACTCATTATAATCTCCCTGGCCTCTTAGCCCGCCTCAGTGTATTCGCCGTAGACATCACGGAGAGTGTCACAGATTTCCCCAAGGGTAGCGTAGGTCTTAACCGCCTCGAAGATCGGTTCCATGACATTTCCACCATCGACGGCAGTGCGCTTGAGCTTCGCAAGCGCCTCTTCGCATGCGGCGCCGTCACGCTCCGCGCGGACGTTTTTTGTTTTGTTGCGCTGAAACTCTTCGACCTCCGGATTAACCCTTAAAAGATTCTTCGGCGGCTCTTCTTCCACGGTGAACTTGTTTACGCCTACGACCACCTGGTCGGTTGACTCTATAGCCCTCTGGTACTGGTAGGCGGAGTCGGCGATCTCTTTTTGAATATAACCGGCCTCAATCGCTCTCACAACGCCACCCAGATCCTCTATCTTCTGGATGTAGTCGAAGGACTTCTCCTCAATCTGGTCGGTCAAAGCCTCAACCGCGTAAGAACCGGCGAGGGGGTCGATTGTATCGGCAACACCGGATTCATGGGCGATGACCTGCTGGGTGCGAAGCGCGATCCTTACCGAATCTTCGGTTGGCAGGCAGAGCGCCTCATCGCGGGAGTTTGTATGGAGGCTGTTTGTGCCTCCGAGTACGGCCGCCAAAGCCTGAATCGTTACGCGAACCACGTTGTTGTCCGGCTGCTGCGCCGTGAGGGAACACCCTGCCGTCTGGGTATGAAAACGCAGCATCATAGAGCGCGGCGACTTCGCCTTGAAGCGGTCTTTCATTATTTTTGCCCACATACGCCTTGCTGCCCTGAACTTCGCTACCTCCTCAAGGAGGTTATTATGGCAGTTAAAAAAGAAGCTGAGCCGGCCCGCGAATTCATCCACATCAAGCCCTGCATCGACAGCGGCCTGTACGTAGGAAATACCGTTGGCTAGTGTGAACGCAACTTCCTGAACCGCGCTGGAGCCCGCCTCTCTTATGTGATATCCGGAGATTGAAATCGTATTCCAGCTGGGGACATTCTCTTTACAATACGCCATAATGTCGGTGATGACTTTGAGGCTGGGCTCGGGGGGGAAAATGTATGTGCCGCGCGCAATATACTCTTTCAACAGGTCGTTTTGGATTGTACCGCGCAACTTGTCTTTAGAAACTCCCTGCTTTTCAGCCACGGCCATATACATGGAGAGTAAAACTGCTGCAGGCGAGTTGATCGTCATCGAGGTGGAGACCTTGTCGAGTGGAATTCCGTCGAAAAGTATCTCCATATCACGAAGTGAATCTATCGCCACGCCGACCTTGCCGACCTCACCCTCCGCCAACTCATGGTCGGAGTCATAGCCAATCTGGGTAGGCAGATCGAAGGCGACGGAGAGGCCCGTTTGACCCTGCCCCAGGAGATACTTGTAGCGCTCGTTGGTCTGTTCGGCGGTCCCGAAACCGGCGTACTGGCGCATTGTCCAGAAGCGGCCGCGGTACATTGTGGGCTGGACACCCCTGGTAAATGGGTATTGGCCCGGGAGTCCCGTCTCCTCAAAGAGGGTTTCCTGATCCAGGTCAAGCTCTGTGAATGCCCGCTTAAACTCATTGCCCGAAGTTGAGACAAATGGATCTTTGCGCTCCGGGTTCTTTGAGAGGGTTTTTGCCACAGGCCCCGCCTCCCACTCTTCGATTCTCTTCTTTATATCTTCACGGCTCATAATCGCCTCCCTACCCTCGCCACTGCCAACGAAGGGGTGTTGGATAAAAGTTGAGATACATTAACCACCGAGCAAAGACCAGAGGACACCGGCGGCAATAGCCGAACCGATAACACCGGCCACATTCGGCCCCATTGCGTGCATGAGCAGAAAGTTGGTCGGGTCCTCCTTTGCTCCTACTTGCTGCACTACCCGCGCTGAGTCGGGAACCGCTGAAACGCCGGCGGCCCCTATAAGGGGATTGATCTTATCTTTTGACAAGAGATTAATAAGTTTAGCGAAAAGCACCCCGGCGGCGGTCGCGCATGCGAACGATGCCGCTCCCAAGCCAAATATTTTTAGCGACTGCTCAGTTAGAAATGTTTCAGCTGAGGCGGATGCGCCAACGCTTACGCCAAGGAGGATCGTTACGATATCAATAAAAGCGCTCTTGGCGGTGTTTGAAAGCCTGTCCGTAACGCCACATTCTTTCAGCAAGTTGCCGAAAAAAAGCATTCCCAGGAGGATTACAGCGCCGGGAGCGATCAGGGCGCAAATAAGAAATGAAGCGATTGGGAATAGTATCTTCTCAAGCTTCGACGCGGTCCGCGCCGGAGGCATCTTTATGAGCCGCTCCTCCTTGGACGTGAGCAGATACATGACAGGCGGCTGGATTACCGGCACCAGCGCCATATAGGAATACGCCGCAATGGCGACAGGCGCGATGAGGTGCGGGGCAAGGCGCGAGGCCAGGAAGATCGAGGTCGGCCCGTCTGCTCCACCTATGATGCCGATGGCACCGGCCTCGGCTGGTGTGAAGCCAAGATAGAGCGCCCCCGCCAGGGTTGCGAATATGCCAAACTGAGCTGCCGCACCCAGTAAAACCAGCCTAGGCTGTGCAATCAAAGATGAAAAATCAGTCAACGCCCCTATGCCAAGGAAAATGAGCGGTGGATAGAAACCTTTGAAGACACCCATGTAGAGATAATCCATGACTGTCGTTGGTCCGGCTTCTCCGCTTATGAAGGCGTTGCTTATCAGCCCGAACCCCTGAGGCATAGGTATGTTGGCTATTAGGATGCCGAACCCAATGGGTATAAGGAGCAGCGGTTCATAATGCTTCCTGATGGCGAGGTAGATGAAGGTACAACCCACCACGAACATAAGGAGGTGCCCCACGCCAAAATTCGCGAACCCTGTCCCCCCGAGGAATTTAGCCAGGAAAAGTTCTAGTCCCATGACTACCCGCCGATCACCACCATTACATCATTGACGCTAATCTCTGTACCGGGAGCAACATTTACCTTGGTTACGGTGCCAGAGACATGGGCTTTAATTTCATTTTCCATCTTCATAGCTTCAATAACTATGATGGTGTCGCCCTCGCTTACGGTATCGCCCTCCTTTACCATAACGCTGAGGACAAGGCCGGGCATTGGCGCGGCAACAACTTCTCCGCCTTCCGGAGCGGCCGGAGCGGCCGGGGCGGGCTGTGCCGGCGCAGGAGCGGCTGCTGCGGGCTGTGCTGGCGCAGGAGCGGCAGGGGCAGCAGCAGGAGCCACCGCCACTGCGGTAGTCACCGCACCACCGGAAAGCTGCACTTGGTAGGGATTTCCGTTAACGGTTACTGAGGCCGCTGCACCGGTGAAACCGGTGACCTCTACGTCGTAAATATTTCCGTTGATTGTAAGGTTGTAACGGCTCATGGAACCTCCTGGCTCTATAGGCAAATTTGTTTAATATTTTGCAGTTAACGTCTCAGCTGGCTATACATCCGCATCGTGTGAGCCTCTGCCCATCCGGCTAGCTTCCAGCTACCGGTTGACGGTGCTGCAACTGGCTGTGGCGCAGCCCCCAACCCTGCCCCTTCAAAGGCTAATGCCGCGGCAATCGCCGCTACATGCTCTGCCGGGGGCATTGCAGACATACTGTCCAACAGGATACCGACCGCAACCGCAGCCGCAACTTTTTCATTTTTCACATCATCGGCTGTCATAATTCGGTTCTCCTTATTAACAACATCAACGCCCTTGCCGCCCGTTGCCGCCTTGTCAAGCACAGCCACGGACACCGTCTTCTTCCCCTCTCTCTTTTCATTTAGCAAAGCGAGGATTTTTTTGAAGACGTTCATATAAATGGAGAGCAGGAAAAGCGCAGTGAAAACCACCGCCATGCCTACAACGGCTGTCATCAGCGCCAACTCTCCAATATTCAAATTTTCTAGCATCTCTCACACACTCGTTAAAGAGGGATGTTGCCGTGTTTGCGGGGCGGGTTTGTATCGCGTTTATTTTTTAGCGCCTCAAGCCCCTGAATTATCCTTATGCGGGTGTCTTCAGGCATTATTACCTCATCAATGTAACCAAGTTCAGCGGCCTGATATGGGTTTGCAAAGCGCTCGCTGTACTCCGTTATCTTCTCTTCCCGGGCGGCCTTTTGATCTTTGGCTTTTTTGATATCCTTGGCGAAGATGATGTCGACCGCGCCCTGCGGCCCCATAACAGCGATCTCCGCAGTTGGAAAAGCGAGGTTGAGGTCGCCGCGAAGGTGTTTGGAGCTCATAACACAGTAAGCTCCACCGTAAGCCTTGCGTGTGATTACGGTAATCTTCGGCACTGTAGCTTCCGAGTAAGCATAGATAAGCTTTGCGCCATGTTTGATGATGCCAGCGTACTCCTGATTGGTACCCGGGAGATAGCCGGGCACGTCTTCGAGGGTAACTATCGGAACGTTAAAGGCGTCGCAGAAGCGTATAAAGCGTGCACCCTTCATTGAGGCGTTTACATCGAGACATCCGGCAAGGTTGGTCGGCTGGTTTGCAACGACACCGACTACGTTTCCACCCATGCGGGCGAAGCCCACTATGATGTTTAGCGCATAGTGCTTGTGGACTTCATAAAATTGCCCGTCATCGACCATGGCGGTGATGATCGCCTTCATATCGTAGCCCTTATTGGGATTATCCGGCACAGTCTCATTTATCTCGGCGAGCTTCCTGTCCGCAGGGTCGGAGGTGGGCACGAAGGGCGGGTCTTCAAGGTTGTTAGAGGGCAGATAGGCGAGGAGCTTCTTAATCTCGTCAATGCACTCCTCATCATTTGCTGTAGCAAAATGCGCCACACCGGAGGTCTGGTTGTGGACCATGGCGCCGCCGAGGTTGTCCATCGTGACATCTTCGTTAGTTACAGACTTGATAACTTTGGGGCCTGTGATGAACATATGGCTTGAGCCGTCCACCATGAAGATGAAGTCGGTAAGAGCGGGGCTGTATACCGCGCCTCCGGCGCAAGTACCGATAATTGCCGATATCTGCGGAATTACTCCGGAACCCATGACGTTACGGTGGAATATGTTGGCGTACCCGGCGAGAGAGCCGACGCCCTCTTGAATCCGTGCGCCACCCGAATCGTTGAAGCCGACAAAGGGCGCGCCGTTTTTGAGCGCGGCGTCCATGACCTTGCAAATTTTATTTGCCATCGTTAGCGACATTGAGCCGCCGATGACGGTAAAGTCCTGAGCATAAGCATAGACATGGCGCCCATTAACCTTGCCAAACCCTGTGACAACGCCGTCGCCGAGAAACTTCATCTTCTCCATGCCAAAATTTTGGCATTGATGGGTGACGAATTTGTCCATCTCGACAAAGGTTCCCTCATCAAAGAAACGCAGCATACGCTCACGTGCAGTGAGCTTGCCCTTGGCATGGTGCTTTGCGACGCGATCTTCACCGCCGCCTGCCTCAGCTTCTGCGTTTCGTTTTGAGAGCGCGTCAAATCTCTCTTGAAGAGTCGACATCACATCCT
>PKTU01000013.1 GCA_002869005.1 Deltaproteobacteria bacterium | reverse complement strand
GCTCGGTTTGAATGTAAGCTGCTGCATAATATTTCTCCAATCGCTTAAACGATTTTATTCCAGACTTCAGGGAAACCGGAAGACTAGGCGATCTTTCACAACACTGTCAAGGAAAAATAGCCCGCCAAGGCGCGGTTTAATTGTCGTAAAGTTATGAAGCGGGTAGAATCGAACACATGAGCTCATCACTATATATACATGTCCCCTTTTGCTTGTCCAGATGCGCCTACTGTTCCTTTTACAGCGGGGAAGAAATGGCGTTTCTGGAAGAATACCCAGACCTGATCGCGGAAGAGATAAAGCTTCGTTACCCCGCCGAGGGAAGCCCCCTCAATACCTTATATATTGGCGGTGGAACTCCGGGGCTACTTGGCGACCGGGGGCTACAGACTATAATTGATGCGGCGGACGCCGACTGGACTCTTTTACCGGATTGCGAAGTTACATATGAAACAAACCCGGCGCTGCCAAATAACTTCGAGGGAGCAAAAGCGGCGGGAGTCACCCGTGTCTCCATCGGGGTTCAAGCGCTTTCAGATAAAATCTTGACCAAGCTTGGGAGAAAGCATTCGTCAAAAGAGGGGCTCGCTGCCGTGGAGAGCGCACTATCCTCCGGTTTAAGGGTATCGGCGGACATTCTCTACGGTTATAAGGGCGTTAACGCAAAAGACCTCTCCAGCTGGGCCACAACACTCGCCGACCTTGGCGTAGGGCACATCTCTGCTTATTCCCTGGAAACCGGAGGCTCAAACCCCCTCCACCTACCTCCCTCTCCAGCTGCACCAGATGAAGAGGAGGCGCACTGGCACGCCATAGCCGACACCCTCCACAAATTTGGGCTAAATTGCTACGAAGTATCAAATTTTGCGAGAAAAGGTGAAGAATCGCGGCACAATTTAGCCTACTGGTCCGGGCGTTCATACTGCGGAGTCGGGCCGGGCGCCCACGGCTTCAGGCTGGAGATGGGCGGGTACGGCGCTCGCTATGCCAACCACCCGCAGCTCAACCTATACAGGGGCAGCATTTTGTCAGGGGCGCTTCCCCCAACCTCTTTAGAGCTGCTAACACCGAAGGAGGCCCTCCTTGAGGCCCTTTTTCTAGCTATTCGGCAACACGCCAGGATCAAAGTTGATGACATCGCATCTAGATTCAACATTAATATACAAACCATGAAGAGCCGCCTGGAGGTGCTGATTAATGGCGGCGACCTTGACCGGCACTTTATCCCTACCCTTAAAGGCATGCGCCGGGCGGACGGTCTCGCCCTCTGGCTTTTCGACCGAATTTCTTAGCCATTCCTCAGTTTTTCCAAATACTTGCCTCAATCGCTTGACTACCCCCGAAAGCGTGGCTACTTTACGCTCACAGATGAGAACAAAAATATGGAGCGGCTAAATGGTAAGAGATAAGAAAACTTCAGAAGATACTGCTAACGAGTCAGCTGGAGGCGCCTCGGACGAGCAGGCCACAAACTCGGGTCCAGAGGGCACAGCGTCACTCGAAGAGCAGGTGGCGAAGCTCAAAAGCGAGCTCCTCTATCAGCACGCCGAGCTGGAGAACTTTAAAAGGCGAACACAAAAACGCTATGAGGATGCCTTACGCTACGCGAATGAACCCATAGCAAAAGACCTTTTGTCAGTGCTCGACAACCTTGAGCGGTCTCTGGAGCATGCCGGCGCGGAGGATATGAACTCATTCACCGAGGGGATAAAGCAGATAGCCGAGCAGCTTCGGGGGATACTTTCTACGCACGGAATAGAGGAAGTAAACGCCGAAGGGGAGAAATTCGACCCCAATCTTCATGAAGCGCTTGCGCAAGTCCCCGGAAATGAGGATGGAGTCGTAGTGGGAGTTCATGAAAAGGGTTATACCCTGCATGGCAGATTGCTGCGGCCTGCAAAAGTTCTCGTATCCAAACTTGCCACCTAGAGATGTGATGATTAACTTTCACTTGTAACCAAAAACCCTACAGAAACTTGTTAGGAGAAGAATAAATGAGCAAAATCATTGGAATAGACCTCGGAACTACAAACAGCTGCGTTGCGGTGGTTGAGGGTGGCGAGCCTGTTGTCATAAGCAGCTCGGAGGGCAACCGCACTACACCCTCTATGTCGGCGGTATCGGAAGAGGGCGAGCGTCTGGTGGGTCAGCCCGCGAAGCGCCAGGCTGTAACCAACCCGCAGAACACGCTTTTTGCAATAAAGCGCCTGATCGGTCGCAGATACGGCGATCCCACCGTAGAAAAAGACAAAGCGATGGTCCCCTATAAAATAGTAGAGGGCTCCACGGGCGACGCCTGGGTAGAGGTGCGCGGTAAAAAATACTCCCCTTCTGAGATCTCCGCCTGGATACTACAGAAGATGAAGCAAACCGCAGAGGATTACCTGGGCCATGAGGTCAAGGAAGCGGTAATAACCGTACCCGCCTACTTCAACGACAGTCAGCGTCAGGCAACAAAGGACGCGGGCCGTATCGCGGGCCTTGACGTTAAACGTATCATCAACGAGCCCACTGCGGCGGCGCTCGCTTACGGCCTCGATAAAAAGGGCGAGAAAAAGATAGCGGTCTTCGACCTCGGCGGCGGCACCTTCGATATCTCGATTCTCGAGATCGCCGACGGTGTATTCGAGGTCAAGTCGACAAATGGCGACACCTTCCTCGGCGGCGAGGATTTTGACCTCAAGATCATCGACTACCTCGCCACCGAGTTCCTGAAGGACAACTCGGTCGACCTCCGTAAGGACCCGATGGCCCTACAGCGCCTTAAAGAGGCTGCGGAGAAGGCTAAGATGGAGCTCTCCACAACAATGGAGACTACCGTCAATCTGCCGTTCATCACGGCCGACCAGTCGGGGCCGAAACACCTTAATATAAGGATCACCCGCGCGAAACTGGAGCAGCTCTGCGAGGATCTAATAAAGCGCCTGGACGGTCCCTGCAAAAAAGCCCTGGCCGACTCTGGAATAGCGGCGTCCAACATCGACGAGGTCATCCTTGTCGGCGGCATGACACGTATGCCCATCGTTCAGGAGACAGTCGAGAAAATTTTCGGCAGAAAGCCCCACAAAGGCGTGAACCCCGACGAGGTCGTTGCGATAGGCGCCGCGATTCAGGGCGCGGTACTTACCGGCGACGTCAAGGACGTATTGCTCCTCGACGTGACCCCTCTCTCCCTCGGCATCGAGACTCTGGGTGGAGTATTCACGAGGCTCATCGAGAGGAATACGACAATCCCCTGCCGTAAAAACCAGATATTCTCCACGGCGGACGACAACCAGTCGGCGGTATCCATAAACGTCCTTCAGGGCGAGCGTGAGATGGCGCGTGACAACAAGCCCATCGGTCAGTTTGACCTTGTCGGGCTGCCCGCCGCGCCGAGAGGCGTGCCGCAGATCGAGGTAACCTTCGACATCGATGCCAACGGCATCCTGCACGTCTCTGCGAAAGACCTGGGCACCGGCAAGGAGCAGTCGATTCAAATCACGGCCTCCTCCGGCCTCTCCGAAGATGAAATTGACAGGATGGTTAAAGAGGCGGAATCGCACTCTCAGGAGGACAAGAAGAACCGCGAGTTGGTGGAGGAGCGGAATAAACTTGATACCCTCATCTACTCAACGGAGAAATCCCTCAAAGAGTTCGGCGAAAAACTGGAAGCCTCCAACAAGGCCGAGATTGAGGCTGCAATAGCGGATGCCAAGTCAGTCCTCGACTCCACAGAGGTGGATAAGCTAAAGGGTGCGGCAGAGAAATTAACCTCCGTCTCACACAAGTTAGCGGAGGAAATATACAAAAACACCCAGCAACAACAGGCTCAGGAGGGCCCCGGAGAGCCCCAGCAGGATGAGGGCGTCGTCGACGCCGACTTTGAAGAGGTTAACGACTAACTTCTCCGGATGGTAAGATAATGAAAGGCCGCTCCTGCATGGGGCGGCCTCTTTCATTTTGATGTAGGGATGAAACTTCCGTTGATTGTAAAGCTGCCCGCCCTCTGCTAATCTCTCCCAACCGGACACTTTTAACGCCAGGACACTTGATGAAAAGAGCGTTCTCAATAATTCTTTTGGCCCTGACCATCGCCTCCACCGCTTGCACAGGCCCGCAGGTAGAGGCGGCCGGCGAAGAGAGGGAAACTCCGCCTTCAACTAAGGCGGAGGCCTCCAACCATACCAAAATTGCCATTTTGCAAAAGGCGGAGGATACACCGGCTCTCCCAGCGCCGCAGGCAATCTCTTCGGTGAAGGTCATTGAGGAGGACCTTGCCGCTCCAATAACCGCGCAAGAGGAAACGTTGCTTGAGCCGACCGCTGAAGCGCTTCTTATTGATGCGCGCAGTGCGCGTATCGAAGGAGATTACAGCAGGGCCAAGGCCCTTTACGAAGAAACCATTGATGCGATTGAGCCAATGGACCCTATTCACGACGAAGTCCGTGGAGAGTTTGCCGAAATTCTAGGTCAGCACGGCGACTTTTCGGCGCTAATTGAGCTTCTATCACCCCAAGAGACACCCTTGTCAACACGGGAGCGGGTCCTGCTCGCCGAGGCGCTGGAGGCCGAGGGCGATGACCTTGGCGCCGCTTCGATCTTCTCGTCCCTAGCTTTAGAGAGCGACGAAATATTGGGCCTGGAGTTTACCCAGCGGGCCAAGCAGGTAATAGCCAAGATGGGGGGACCCAGCCTCACAACCCTCTCCTCAAGCGCACCATTCACCCCGGAGGGACGCTTCGCCACCCTCCTCCTTGCAGAGGATCTTTTGTCAGAGGGCAACCATGAAGGTGCCTCCACGCTGTTTCGACAGCTTTACTTCATGAACCCTAACGACCCCGAGGGGAAAAAGGCCGGGAAACACCTCTCGGTGATTGAGGGGGAAAGAGGTGTAAAGGCGGGCCATCTCGGTGTCATACTGCCCCTAACGGGAAGGCTCGCGCCCTTTGGCAAGAAAGCGCTCAGGGGGATACTCTTGGGGTCGAACCTCCTCTCGGGAGATTCCCCATCGGGGCTGACCCTCCTTATACGCGATACCGAAGGCACACCGGATGGCGCGGTAAAAGCTATCGAAGAGCTCGCCAATGAGGGGGTAACAGGTATTATCGGTCCGCTTAAATCAAACGTAGCCGAAGCCGCAGCTCTGGCGGCGCGGGCTCACGCAGTACCTCTGCTGGCGCTGTCCCCGGCACGGGAGATCTCCGGCGGCGAGGTTTTCAACCTCTTCATGCGTGAGGAGGATGAGGTTGACAGGCTCGTCAAATACGCTACGGAGACCTTGGGGCTGACACGCTTTGCGATAATCACCCCAGACACCGAGCTGGGCTGGGAATACAGGAATCTCTTCTGGGACGCTGCGGTGCGCTATGGCGGTGAGATTGCAGCCAGCGAAACATTCCCTCCAGATGAAACAAGCCTCGAAGACCCACTTAAAAAGGCGACAGGACTCTTTGGCCTCTCAAAAAGAGAGCTACGGGAGCACCTTGGAAAAGAACGCTTTGAACGTACCCGCCAGGAAGCGAATAAGTTGACCCGTTTAGGCGTCTCGCACCTCGCCGCACCCTACGCTCTGCCCGACTTCGAGGAGGAGTTCGCCGCCTATGACCCGCGCCCGGAGGTAGATTTTCAAGCCCTCTTCCTCCCCGTATCGCCGAGCATAAAGGCCGCGCAAATGGCGCCGCAGCTCCCCTATTATGAAATTTCAGGGGTTATCCTTCTGGGCATCCGCGCATGGAATTATCCTGACCTCACCAAGGTCGGCAAAGAGTACGTTGATATGGCTCACTTCCCTGCTGAATGGGAGCAA
Organism: Deltaproteobacteria bacterium; assembly: GCA_002869005.1. Taxonomy (GTDB): domain Bacteria; phylum Desulfobacterota; class Deferrisomatia; order Deferrisomatales; family BM512; genus BM512. Next base: position 3,928 of record PKTU01000013.1, on the reverse strand, counting down.
ACCAACGAAGAGGGTGCGCGCTTCTCGGAAGCTTTCGCGAGGCAGTATGGAACTACTCCGGGCGTTCTTGAAGCCTATGGTTATGACGCCATATCCATCGCCAGCGTTGCGCGCGGCCTACTCTCACGAAAAGCCTTTGCCGACAACCTGTCCAAACTCTGGGGAGCAAAGGCGGTCACCGGGCCGCTGACGACCCACCCCACCGGCGAGATTGCAGTTGAGCCCAAGATCCTTTTTGTGAGCGGCCGAGACATAAAGACCGCTCCGCCCGCGAGCTATTAAAATGACGACCCAAAAGATACACAGCCGCTTCTTTCCAAACGGGCTTGAGGTGGTATACCAGCGCTCTGGCGCTGCGCCGGTAATTTCCCTCGACCTTTGGGTGCGGGCCGGCTCAACCTGCGAGAGACGCGGCGAGGAGGGGATAGCGCACCTCCTTGAGCACATGCTCTTTAAAGGCACAAAAAAACGGGGGCCCGGGGAGATCGCCCGCGAAGTAGAGAACCTGGGCGGCGAGATCAACGCCTTCACCAGCTTCGACCATACCGCCTACACCCTCCTGATCGCTAGCCGCTACGCTCCTCAAGGCTTGGACATCCTAACGGATGCCGTATCCTCCTCAATTTTCGACCCGGTGGAGCTTGAGCGTGAAAAGCTGGTCGTTCTCGAAGAGATAAAAAGAAGTCGGGATATACCGCAGCTGAAACTTTCAAAAAACCTCTTCTCACTAGCCTATGAGGGCCACCCATACGGCAGCCCCGTCATTGGTAGCGAAGAAAGCGTATCCGCTTTAACCTCCGATGATCTTGCGCGCTTCCTGGCGCGCTGGTACAGACCCTCCAACATGGTCCTTGTAGCCGTTGGAGACCTGACAGCCGAGCGCTTCTTCAAATTGGCCGAGCGAACTCTCGGCGCGCTGCCCAAAAAGCCCAAGCCACGGCAGGCAACGCTTCCCAAGAGCCTGAAACAAGAGGCGCTCACCTTTTCCGCTGAAAAACACTCCGTGGGCGAGATCCATTTCGACCTGGCCTTTCAGGCGCCGGGGGCAACCCACAAGGATGTTGCAGCGCTCGACCTGCTAACAACAATCCTCGGGCAAGGTGAATCCTCCCGGCTCCTTGAGCGGATAAAGCTGGAGGAAAACCTCGTTGCGACCATAGGCGCAGGAAGCTATTCCCCAAAAGGCCCTGGGCTCCTATACATAGCCGCAGTCAGCCAGCAGGAAAAGTTCACCAAAGCCTATGCAGCAATTTGCAGGGAGTTGGCAGTGTTGACGCGCGAGCTTCTCCCCCCGGAAGAGCTAAAACGAGCCAAGGAGACGATAGAGGCGGACTTCATCTATCAGCGTGAAACCGTTCAGGGACAGGGGGAGAAGCTGGGGTATTTCCACATAGTCTATGGCGGAGCGCAAAGAGAGGAGGCTTACCTGCGTGAGGTAAACGAGGTTACCCCCGAAAAAATCCGTGAGCTGGCGAAAAAGCACCTGCGCCCGGAGAGAGCATCCCTCGCGCTTATACACCCGGAGGGAACAAACGCCCCTATTAGCAGAAGAGACGCGCTAAAGACACTGGCGGCGGCGCTTTCAAAAGACAACTCCGAACGCCTTGATAGCGGGGTGATAAACAAGCGAAAGCCTCTACCCTCGGGTGCTACTGTCCTCATCCGCCGTAACCCCGCGGTACCCATAATCGCCGTAAGGGCGTCAATGCCGGGGGGGCTGCTCGGTGAGCCCAGCGGTAAAGAGGGCGCATTTCACCTTCTGGCGGATTGCATGACCAAGGGAAGCCTTAACAGAGACGTTTTTGAGATTGCGCGGGAGTCGGACAGGCTCGGGGGCCATGTTGACGGCTTCACCGGCCGAAACTCCTACGGGATTAAGGGGGAGTTTTTAGCAAAAAACGCGGGTGAAGGGCTGGAGCTTATAAGCGATCTGCTTTTAAACACATCAATTCCCGAAGGTGAACTTGAAAAGGCGAAAGAGGACCTGTTACAGGCAATCAAAAGGAGGGAGGACAACCCCGCCTCGAAAGCATTCCGCGCTTTTGAGAATCTTCTTTATGGTGAACACCCCTACGGTCACGACATGCTGGGAACAAGCGCCTCGATATCGGCCCTCTCCAGAGATGACCTTCTCCAGATACATGAGGTTCACTCGAACCCATCGCGTATAGCACTCTCAGTTGTCGGTGATGTGGATGTGGATCACACCCTCCACCACCTTGAGGGGCTTTTTAACGGCGGGGCGGGACCGCTGACCCCCTTGGCGGAACCAGCGCCCCCAATTGCTCCAGAATCTCCACGGAGGCTGGACCTTCACTCCCCCCACGAACAAGCGCACATTGTAACGGGTTTTCTCGGCACAACCCTCTATGACGGGGAGGGTATGGCGCTTAGGGTGATCAACGCGCTCTTACAAGGGCAGGGAGGCAGGCTTTTCAGAGCGCTACGTGACGAGCAGGGGTTGGCTTACTCTGTTACCGCGCTAACCATCGAGGGGCTTCACAGAGGTTATATTGCCTCCTACATAGCGACATCGCCGGAGAAGAAGGAGCTTGCATTAGCAGGGCTCCTTGGTGAGATGAAGAAGCTCGCAAGAGGTGAATTCACCGCCATGGAGGTCGAGCAGGCAAAAACCAAGCTCGCCGGAAGTTTTGAGCTCAACCTTCAGGAAAACAGCTTTCAGGCAGCGCAGCTCTCCCTTGATGAGCTCTACGGGGTCGGGTATCTAAACTATCTTGATTTTGCCAAAAAGGCACTGGCGGTTACCGTGGAGGAGGTCGAGGCCGTTGCTAAAAAGTACCTTGGCGGGGATAACTGGGCAGCGGTAATAGTGGGGCCTGACCACAAGGGTTAACCATCCAGCTTGATCTCTAAACCGGAGAGCCCGGCGATAAATTTCTTTCGCTCGCCCGAGAAAAATTCAACGGATACGCGGGCGTTTGGTCCCCGTCCGGCCACCTGAGTAACCCTACCCTCTCCATATTTTGAATGCCTTACCCCCATACCACTTGAATACTCTCCCGACTCAGGCTCCGGGATAAAGTATGTTGCCCCGTTCTCTTGCTCCGCTCCTTCGTCAAGATAAGCGTTAAGAGAAGCTTCTTTTTTCCCATAACCGCTCAGCCCGAATGACGTAGCGCCGCCCCTATTAGAAGTCCCCGTCAACTCATCGGGAAGCTCATGGAGAAATCGACTGGGTGCCCTGACGGTGCTTTGCGCCCCGAAGATGCGGCGGGTCTTCGCGCGGGAGATAAACAACCGTTCTTTCGCGCGGGTTATCGCGACATAAAATAGTCGCCGCTCCTCCTCGACTCCTTCCGGCGTGTCTGCCGAGAGAAAATGAGGAAACACCTCCTCCTCAAGCCCGGCGATGAAAACAGCTGGAAATTCGAGGCCCTTCGCCCCATGTATCGTAAGAAGCGTGACCCCCTCCCAATTTGCCCCATGCCGGTCCTGATCGGATAGGAGCGCGGCGCGGTCTAAAAACTCATTAAGGCCGCCGCCTCCATCTTTCTCAAAAGCCTCAAGGGCGCTTAATAGTTCTTCGAGGTTGGTGAGTCGATCAGCGGCGCGCTCATCCCTCACTGCTCCCTCAAGGGACCGTTTATACCCTGACTCTTCGAGGATCTGCACCATCACCTCGGTATAGGAAAGGCCCCCCTCAAGTAGACTCCCCCAACCCTTTACCATAGAGAAAAATGACGCAAGCGCGCGCGCCGAGCGAGCCGTCAGCGCCCCCTCGGAAACTGCCCGCTCAACGGTTTGGTCGAGGGGCAGCCCCCACTGGTCGGCAAGGTCAAAGATAGCCGTTACAGACTTTTCCCCGATACCTCTTGGTGGAACGTTGACCACCCGGCGGAACGCGGCGGGCTCCGCCGGGTTATTTGCGAGCCTCAAGAATGAAAGCGCGTCTTTAACCTCCTGCCGC
>PKTU01000181.1 GCA_002869005.1 Deltaproteobacteria bacterium | reverse complement strand
GAGGCGCTACCGGTAATTGTGTTGGTGAGTATACCCGTCATCATGTAACCGGCGTGTGAGATGGATGAGAAGGCGAGGAGCCTCTTCACGTCGGTCTGCACCAGCGCCGCGAAGTTACCGAAAGTCATGGACAATGCCGCCAGCACAACCAGGAGGGTGGTGAAGTCCGAGCCGCTTCCGGCCATCCCGGTGAGACGGATGAGCACCGCCACCGCGCCGATCTTTGGCAGCGTAGCGATTATCGCGCTTGTCTCGTTGGCCGCTCCCTCGTAGACGTCTGGGGTCCATACATGGAAGGGGAATATCGCCAACTTGAAGAAGAAGGAGGCGAACATCATGGAGAGGGCCACGAGCCCCATCGGCTCCGCCATTATCGCGGGGTAGGTCTTAACCAGCGTAGCGATGTCGGTTGTGTGGGCGAGGCCGAAGACGTAGGAGATTCCGAAAAGGCTCACGCCGGAGGCCGCCGCGCCGAAGAGTATGTACTTTATAGCCGCTTCTACCTGCGGAGAGCCGTCACCGCGCCTCAGTGGCACGAGTATGTAGAGGGCGTAGGAGGCTACCTCAAGGGCTATGTACAGGGTTAGCAGGTTCATCGCGCTGGTGAGCAGGGTAAGCCCGAGCACCGAGATTGAGAGGAATAGGTAGTATTCAGCCTCATGTTCGCTCTCATAGCTGTTTAAACCGTCGCCGAGGGCAACTACTATGAAGAACCCAAGGGAGATGAGAACCTTGAAGGTCTGGGAGAAGGCATCGACCCTGTAGGTGCCGCCGAAGAGGTCGCCATGCGCGCCAAATGCCCAGAGCGCTGAGAGCACCGCGCCAGCCGAAAGCAGGAGCGCGAAGCGGCGCGGCGTGCCCCGGCCCGTATCCGCGAGGGTCAGGATGAAGAAGACTACCGCCGCCAGGGCGACGTATATTTCGTGTGCGAACGCCATTTATTAGGACTCCCGATAAGTTTTTTCTCTAATGTCCCGAGCTTTCGCCATGGCCGCTTTCGCCGCCGTGCGTTTGGGGCGCGTCATGGCCCCCGGCTTCAACCTCTGCCTCTGTCGAGTGACCGGCATCACCGTGGCCCGACTCCTCGCCGTGGTGGTCTCCGCCGGCCCCCATTGCCTTCATAAAGCCGCTCCAGCCTGGTGCGGGTAAAAGCGCCGATGCTTCAGTGGCGTTGGTCTGCTCAATAACCTTTGATACGGATGCGCTCATCTTCGCGATGAAGGGCTTTGGCGCAAGGCCGATCCAAACCACAAATACGGCCAGGAAGGCGAGCGTACCGAACTCCCTCAGGTTAAGGTCAAAGAAATGATGCTCGTGTACGCCATCGCCGTGGTGGCCGTGCCCGTCGTCTTTGTCCCAGATGATCTTTTGGAGGAGCCTCAACATGTAGGTGGCGGCCAGGAGCGCGCCGGGTATGGCGAAGGCGCCGATCAGCTTGTTTTTCTCAAAAGCTCCAATTAAAACCAGCAGCTCGCCCACAAAGGAGTTGGTGCCGGGAAAGCCAAGCGAGGAGAGGGAGAAAAGGCCGAGGAAGGCTACGTATACCGGCATAAAGGCGCCGATCGCCGAGTTGTCGGCTATGAGGCGCGAGTGGCTTCGCTCGTAGATAATGCCGATGCATATAAAGAGCGCGCCTGTGGTTATACCGTGGTTTACCATCTGTAAAATCGCGCCCTCGACGCCCTGCATGTTAATGAGGAAGATGCCGAGGGTGACGAAGCCCATGTGCCCCACCGAGGAGTAGGCGACGAGCTTTTTGATGTCCTTCTGGCCTAGCGCCACGAAACCGCCGTAGAGGATTGAGATAATCGAAATCCAGAGCAGTATCGGAGCGAGGTATAGCGTCGCCGTAGGGGTGATCGGCAGGCAGAATCGGAGGAAGCCGTAGGTGCCCATCTTCAGGAGCACGGAGGCGAGGATAACGGAGCCGGGAGTCGGCGCTTCGACGTGCGCCGCCGGTAGCCATGTGTGGAAGGGGAACATCGGCACCTTTATCGCGAAGGCCAGCGCGAAGGCCAAAAATACCCAGAACTGGAAGGCGAAGGTGTAGCCGTGCTCCATTAGGGTCGGCACGAAGAAGGTTCCGGTGGAGAAGTAAAGAGCGATTATAGCCACCAGGAGCATAACCGAACCCGCGAGGGTGTAGAGGAAGAACTTGAGAGAGGCGTAAGCCTTGTTATCTCCTCCCCACACCGCGATCAAGAGGTACATCGGTATGAGCATCGCCTCCCAGAAGACATAGAAGAGGATGAGGTCGAGGGAGAGGAAGACCCCAATCATCGCCGTCTCCATAACGAGGAGCGCGAAGACGAATTCGTTGATGCGCTTGTCGATGTACTTCCAGGAGCAGAGCACGCAAAGGGGCATGACGAAGGTCGTGAGCATCACGAGCAGAAGGCTTATCCCGTCCACGCCAAGGGTGTAGTTGATGTCGAAGGCGTTGATCCAGGGGATGAACTCCGCGAATTGGAACTTCGCCGTCGCCCCGTCGAAGCTGGTGTAAAGTGGTATGGAGAGGAGCGCTTCGGCCACCATAACCAGAAACGCGAAACTCTTGAGCACCTTGTCGCCGCGTAAAAAGAGAGACACGACCGCCCCCGCGAGGGGAAGGAAGACGAGGTAGCTCAGTATCGGATAACTGAAGCTGTCATTTAAGGCAAAGAACTCGCTCATATCGATACCGGTCCTTTAAATATTCGCCACGAGGAGCACAAGGAGGAAGAAGGCGCTTACCGCTATCGCGATGTACTGTTGCAGCTTGCCCGTCTGGGCGTGGCGCACGTAATCGCCGGTCTCGCGCACCTTATGCGCGACGCCGTCCACAACTCCGTCGATGATTGAAACGTCAAAACGCGAGGCGATAGCCGCCGCCCCAAGGGCGATGCGGTAGCCTACGACGCGGTAAAGTTCGCTAACCCACTCGTTGACGGGGGAGATCGGGTTCCTCGCGAAAGCCATGAAGCCGTCGAGGGCGCGTCTGTAGAAGATGTCGAGGTCGAGGTTCAGCTTAGCCTTGGGCACCATCTTCTTACGCAGCACGTAAAAGCCCAGCGCCGTGAAGCCGAGGAGCTGGAAGGTCTCAGAGAGGTGGTATGCGCTGTAGGGTTCGTAATCGACGGCGAAGGGGAGCATCTTGTAGAGCCACCCCGGCACCACGCCGATGAAGATGCAGAAAAAGCCTGCGATCCCCATTGCCACAACCATGTTCCATGGCAGCTTCTTCTTCGGCTCGACCCCCGAATCCTCCCCGAACCAGATGAAGTATGGGAGCTTTATGCCGACGGAGAGGAAGGTTCCGACAGCGGCGAGGGTGAGCATCAGCATGAGCCCTATCTCATGGGCGTTGCCCGCGCCCGCTATTACCATCGATTTCGATACGAAACCGGAGGTGAGAGGGAAGCCGGAGATCGCGATGCCGCCGATAATGGTGAAGACCATTGCGACGGGCATCTTCTTATATAGGCCGCCCAGCTTGGAGAGGTCTGCGGTGCCGGCCATTTCCAGAACCGCGCCGACCCCCATGAAGAGTAGGGCCTTATAGAGTATGTGAGCGTAGGCGTGTGCGACCGCGCCGTTCACCGCCATCTCGGTGCCGATGCCGATGCCGCATACCATATACCCCACCTGACTTATGATGTGGTAGGCGAGGATGCGGCGGGCGTTGTTCTCTATAACGGCGTAGCCGACGCCGTAGAGGGTCATGACAGCGCCCATAATCGCTAGCAGCTCAAAGCCGGCAAAGCCGCGCGCCAGGACGTAGACGGCGGTCTTGGTCGTGAAAGCGCACATGAAAACAGCGCCCGTTACGGTGGCTTCGGGGTAGGCGTCCGGGAGCCATGCATGCAGGGGAACCATCGCCGCGTTTAGCGCGAAGCCGAGGAGAATCAGATACTCGGCTACCCCCGCGTGCTCGGGGAGCATGGCTGTGAACTCCATCGAGCCGACCTCGTGGTAGCGAAGGAATATGCCCGCCAGGAGGACCAAGCCGCCGAAGGTGTGCATGAGAAGGTAGCGGTAACCGGCCGCGATTGACTGCTTCTCCCTGCGCGCCCAGACGAGGAAGGTGGAGGCTACCGCCATCAGCTCCCAGAAGACGAAGAGGGTGAGGTAGTCGCCGGCGAGCGTCGTTCCCAGGGAACCCGCGACGTAGAGAAAGCCTGCGGTGTGCTGGGAGGAGTCCTCGACGTGGAGCGCATAGACCGCGCCGATTATAGCCATCAGGGTAAAGACGTGGAGGAAAACGAGCGCCAGCTTGTCGATGCGCGAGGTGATGAGCTCAAAGCCGAGGTAGTTGATCACGCCGTAGTCACCGGGGGTCATGGAGTACATCGTCGTGACGATGTAAAAGGCGATGACCGGGGTGGCTACAAGCACGCACTTTCTCACAACCCCTCTGGTCAACGGGGCGAGGAGGGCGCCTATAATCATTATAAGAGCGGGGTGGACGTACATCATCGGTTATTCCTCCCCCTCTTTTTTCTCGTAGAAGTCCAGGGGCCTTATCAGCACCTCATGGGCGAACCACTTCATGAACTTCGTCATGATTATCGTGCCGCCGAAGCCGAATATTGCCCAGAAGCCGACCACCTTGTCGCCTGCGAAGTGCGCTCCGTGGCGCGTCGCGAAGGCGTCGAAGAGGACGAAGACGCCGAGCATCAGGGTGAAGAGCCCCATCAGGAGGTTCGGTTTGGACCTAAGGTATGAGATGAGGTTTACGAGCGCGCTCATTTGACCACCTCAATCAGCTTGAGCCAGATATCCGGGTAAAAGCCGAAGACTACCGACATTACGGCGGTTAGAAATAGCGGCACCACCATGAAGGGTGAAGCCTCCGCCATCTTCACCCTCTTTTTTACGCCGTCCTTGGGGAAGAAGGCGCGGATGAATATTGGGAGGAAGTAGCCGGCGTTTAAAAGTGAACTTGCAAGGAGTACGACGAGTAGTCCAACCGAGCTCATCTCCATGGCGCCCAAGGCCAGGTACCACTTTGAGACGAACCCCGCGACCGGCGGCACGCCAATCATGGATAGGGATGCCAGACCGAACGCCGCCATCGTGAAGGGCATCTTGTAACCGATGCCGTCGAGGTCGGGGATCTCTTTTTTGTTGTGGGCGACGAAGATCGCGCCGGCAGCGAAAAAGAGGGTGATCTTGGAGAAAGCGTGGTTGGGAATATGGATTAGCCCGCCGGTAACCGCGCTGGGCGTCAGCATGGCGACGCCGAGGATGATGTAGGAGAGCTGGGAGATCGTCGAGTAGGCCAGCCGCGCCTTCAGGTTGGTCTTGGTCAGCGCTATCACAGAGCCCATGAGGATGGTGAAGGATGCTATATAGGCGCTTGTTATTCCAAGCCCGGTACGGCTCAAGAGGTCGATGCCGAAGACGAAGAGCATCACGCGGCAGACTGAGAAGACGCCTACCTTGACGACGGCGACCGCGTGAAGCAGCGCGGAGACAGGCGTCGGAGCGACCATCGCCGAGGGTAGCCAGTTGTGCAGCGGCATGATGCCCGCCTTGGCGTAGCCGAAGAAGCTCAGGAAGTATACGACTGCGATGATCGTCTGGTTGACGTCCGGGGAGAAGATGCCCGTCGTCATGTTGCCCGCGAAATCAAGGGTCCCCGTTAGGACGTAGATGATCGCCAGCGCGGGGAGCAGCATCACCTTCGAGGTGAGCATCAAATAGCTGATGTATTTACGGCTGCCGTCATAAGCCTCCGCGTCCTGGTGGTGCATGACGAGGGGGTAGGTGAAGATGGAGACGAGCTCGTAAAAGAGGTAGAGGGAGATGAGGGAGCCGGAGAAGGCTACGCCCATCGCGCCGAAAATCGTAGCGGAGTAGCAGACGTAAAAGCGTGTCTGCGCGTGCTCGTTTAGCCCCCTCATGTATCCTACGCAGTAGAAGGAGGCTAGAATCCAGAGAAAAGATGAGACGAGCGCGAAGATCATGCTCATCCCGTCGACCCTCAGGATGACGTTTATCCCCTCGTAGATGTTGAAGAGGTTAAGTGAGTAGGTCCCCCCGGAGAGTACGTGGGGGAGCATCTTCGCCACAGCCAGGAATGTCCCTATGGAGCCAATCACCGAGAAGGAGTCGCGTACATTCTCCATCTTGCCCGAGGCGAGGTTGAAAATCGCCGTCAGCAGAGGCAAGAGGAGCGGCAGGAGGATGTATGAGGTTTGGATGTCGTTCATCATCGCCCCCTAGTCTTTCATGCCGGAGAGGTTGTCGGCGGTGATGAGCCTGAACCTACGGTAAATCGCCACGGCGATTGAGAGGGTGATGGCGGCTTCCGCGGCGGCGAGGCCCATGACGAAGAGAGTGAAGGTCGCTCCCTCAGTCTTGTCCGGCGCGGTGAAGGTGTTGAACGCCATGAAGTTCAGCCCCGCCCCGTTTAATATCAGCTCGACGGAGATGAGCATCGAGATGAGGCCCGGTCGGCTGATGAGCCCGTAGAGGCCGAAGCTCAGGAGGATTAAGGCAACGAGGAGGTAGACCTCGATGTTGCCGAAGAAGGTGGGTTGTATCATAGCTCTTCTCCTCCAACAGTCTTGCCTGTGCCGCGCCCGCGCTTGGCGATGACCACTGAGCCTATGATCGCTATGAGCAGAACCAGGGATATTAACTCAAAGGCGAGGACGTTGCGGGTGAGGAGGCCGATGCCAATCTCAACCGGTGTGTCTCCGCTTGTCACCTTCGCCGCCGCGCTCCAACGGTGCGCGAATACCGCCGATCCCACGGTGGCGGCGGTGAAGAGGCCGACTATGACGCCGAGGGCTATCTTCGTCGCAAGCCTCATCGATTTTTGCTTCACCTCTTCGGGCGGCCGGGCGAGCATGACCGCGAAAACCATTGAGATGGATACCGCGCCGACGTAGATGAGAATCTGCATCGATGCGATGAAATAGTTGCCCAAAAAGGCGTAGAGCCCTGCGACGCCTATGAGGGAGATGATAAGTCCCAAGACGGCGTGGATGAGCTGCTTCGCCAATATGGCGACTAGCCCGCCCGCCAGCGTCATCGCGATAAAGGCGATGAAGGTGACGTCGGCAATCGCCACGTAGGCCGACAAATCGGAGCTGAAGGTTATATCCATAGTCGATTACCCGTCTCAGGCGCCGGCGGGAGCGGGTGATTCGCCGCCCTCGGCCTGGGGTTCCGTGGGTTCTTTCGGTTTCTCCACCGGCTCGGTCCACTCTATGCCCATCTCTTCCGCCGCCTTCATGGCGCGTGCGAGGAGGTCGAAGTGGAAGTCGTGCCGCGAAGTGCCGACGAGATAGTAGTCGTTTGAATACTTGATGGCGCTGGTGGGACAGGTCTCCACGCAGTTGCCGCAGAGTGAGCATTTCGTGAAGTCGAGGGTGTAACCGGTGAGCTTCTTCTTTTTAGCGCCTTCCGGCTTTACGGCTTCTATAGTTATGCAGCCGGAGGGGCATGCGCGCTCGCACATACCGCAAGAGATGCATTTGTGGTAGCCCTTCTTCGTAACGACCAGGTCTATATGGCCCCTGAAGTTGGGTGTTATGGGAATCTTCTCGAAGGGATAGTGAGCGGTTATGGTTTTCTTCGTGCCGTAAAAGGCGGTCACCTTCATCCCGATCAGGAGGCTCTTTATGCCGACGAAAATTTCTTTGAAGTAATTTAGCATTTTCTCAGCCTCCCACCGCTTTTATCCAGATCGCCGCAGCGGCGAGGTTGACGAGGGAGAAGGGGATGAGCACCTTCCAGCAGAGGTTGAGGAGCTGGTCGAAGCGCACGCGGGGGAAGGTCCACCGCATCCATATCATCACGAAGATAAGGAAGTACGCCTTGGCGAGGAATATGAGCACCCTTATAAGCTCCCAGAGGATCCCTTCGCCGTTAAGGGTTATGAAGGGTAGGTTGTAGCCCCCCAAAAAAAGGCTCGTCGCGATTGCCGAGACCAGGATCATGTTTGTGTATTCACCGAGGAAGAAGAGGCCGAAACCCATCCCCGAATACTCCGTGTGAAAGCCCGCCGTAAGCTCCGACTCCGCTTCTGGAAGGTCAAATGGGGCGCGGTTGGTCTCCGCCATGCCCGTTACGAAGTATATGACGAAGGCGATGAAGCCGAAGGGGGTGAAAACGAACCAGAAGCCGCCCTGGGCATCGACGAGCTCGCCGAGATTCAGCGTCCCCATCCAAAGCACCGCCGTCAGGAGGCTGAGGAGCAGCGGGATCTCATAGGCGATGTTCTGCGCCACCGAGCGCACCGCGCCGAAGAGCGAATACTTGTTGGCGCTTGACCAGCCCGCGATGAGTATTGCGAGGACGTTTAGCGCCGCCAGTGAGAGTATGAAGAGTATGCCTATATCAAGGTTCTGTACCTGCACCACCTTGCCGAAAGGCACCGTCAGGAGTGCGGCTATTGGCGGCACGAAGGAGAGGACCGGCGCGAGCATGAAGATGCGCTTATCCGCCTTCGCGGGGATTATGAGCTGCTTCGCCATCAGCTTCAGTCCGTCGATTGCGGTCTGAAGGAGGCCGAAGGGGCCGACCTCGAAGGGGCCGGGCCGCCGTTGGATGTGCGCGGATACCTTTCGCTCCACCCAGACGAGGACCGCCGAGTTGGTGAAGACGTAAAGCACCATCACTACCGCCGCCACCACGATCAGGAGAATGTTAGGGCTTTGAATCTGCATGTCGCTCACCTAGCGGTCTATTTCCGGGATGACCAGGTCAAAGGACCCCATTACGGCCACCAGATCGGAGAGTAGTATTCCGCGCGTCAGTTCCTTCAGGATCGAGAGGTTGGAGTAGGAGGGCACCCTTATCTTCATGCGGTAGGGGCTGGTAGTGCCGTCGCAGGCTATGTAGTAGCCGAGCGAGCCGCGCGCGGCCTCTACGGCCTGATAAACCTCGCCCTTCGCCTTTATCACCTTCGGCACCTTATCCGCCATCACCGGTCCCTCTGGGAGCTTCGTTATTGCCTGCTCGATAATCCTAAGTGATTGCTCGATCTCCTCCCACCTTACATTGTAGCGGCCCATGCAGTCGCAACGTTCGGAGGTGGGGATTTCGAAGTCGAGCTCAGGGTAGATTGAGTAGGGTTCGGAGCGGCGCACGTCATAGGGAATTCCGCTGCCTCGTATCACCGGACCGGTGCAGCCGTATTTCAGCGCCATGTCGCGGGTTATGTGACCAACGTCCTCGACGCGCTTTCTGAAGATTATGTTGCCTGTGACGAGCTTGTGGTACATGGGGACGCGCTCGCGCATCCTCTTTACAAAGGCGATAACGCCGTCGCACCAATCCTTGTCGACGTCAGCCGCGACGCCGCCGACGCGCATGTAGCTGAAGGTTAGCCGCGCCCCGGTGACGTGCTCAAGGAGGTCGAGGATCGCCTCTCTGTCATCGAAGGAGTAAAGAATCGGGGTGAAAGCGCCCAGATCGAGGAGGAAGGCTCCGAACCATAAAAGGTGGCTCGCCACGCGGTTTAGCTCAGTGGTTATGACTCGCAGATATTCGGCGCGCTCCGGCACCTCCAAATCGGGGAGCATACGCTCCACCGCGAGGATATGCCCGTGGCCGAAGGAGAGGGCGCCGCCGTAGTCCATGCGGCCTACGTTTGCGTAAAAGCCCCGGTGGTCGCGGACCTCGCCGATGAGCTCGTGCATGCGGTGCCCGTAGCCGATGACGGGCTCCGCGTCGAGAACGTACTCGCCGTCGCAGTGGAGCACAACCCTCAGGACGCCGTGCGTCGAGGGGTGCTGGGGCCCCATGTTGAGGACAAGGGTTTCCTGGGTCGGATCTGGTTTTTGAATCATTCCGACACCTCGCCTTCTGCCGCCGGGGTCTCATCCGGCTTCTCCTCGGCGAAGCGGTCGAAGACCTCTGAGAGGGTTTTTAT
>PKTU01000125.1 GCA_002869005.1 Deltaproteobacteria bacterium | reverse complement strand
AGCTCTTCATCATCTCCGACACGGACACCTTGGAGATGATTTCTTCAATGATCGCGGCGCTGGATATAGAGATGCCCACGGGAACGGGCAAGATAAGGGTTCTACATTTAAAATACGCAGATGCCGACAACGTAGCGTCAGTGCTGACGTCAATCTCAAAAGCCGTCGGCACTAAAACGAGGCCCGGACAGCCGGATAAAGCCGCCTCCGCGGCACCTGCTGCCGCGCAGACGCAAACGAACCGCAGTACGCAAGTCCCAGTAAATTTCGAGGAACCTGTACACATAACCGCTGACGCGGCAACGAATTCGCTGGTGATAATCGCCGCGCCCCAGGACTTCATCACGCTTAAAGGGGTAATCGCGGAGCTCGATGTAAGACGTCCTCAGGTTCTTGTCGAAGCGCTTATCATGGAGATGGGCTATCAGCGTTCACTTGAACTTGGCGTGGAGTGGCGAACTACCACCGACTACTCCGGCGACAACACCACGGTCGTGGGCGCTACCAACTTCGGCGAGATATCGAGCCTCTCCAGTCTAGCCACCAACCCCCTTGCGGGGCCTTCAGGACTCTTCCTGGCAGCGATCGACGGCACGGTCGAAGTAGGCGGAGTAACCTTCCCCAACATTGGCGCGCTGGTCAAAGCGCTCCAGAAGAAGGGCGACGTGGACGTTCTCTCGACTCCGCATCTGCTTACCACCGACAACGAGGAGGCGGAGATAGTAGTCTCGGACAATATACCCTTCCAGACTAGCGAGAAATTCGACTCCAACGGTAACCCGATATATACCTATGAGTATCGTGACGTAGGCATGACCCTGCGCTTCACGCCTCAGATAAACGATGAGGATTATGTAAAGCTAAACCTGTTTCAGGAGATAAGCGACGTCCTCTCCGTCTCTACCGGGGGCTCGGCAAACGCACCCTCCACTACCAAACGCTCCGCGAAAACCACAGTAGTCATAAAGGACGGGGCTACAGTGGTTATCGGCGGCCTCCTTCAGGACGACAGTCAACTTACCGGCAGTTCCGTGCCATGCTTAGGAGACCTCCCCATTATCGGCGCGCTTTTTCGCTCGAACTCCCGCTCCAAAGACAAGTCGAACCTGATGATATTCCTAACGCCGCACATCATCAGGGAATCGGCTGATCTGGAAGAGATAACGAAGGATAAGGCCAAGGAGCATGAAAACTTCTCTGAAGAGAAGCTTTCAGATGACCATTCATCGATTGGTGAGAAGCTAAACGAGCTTTTAGGCAACGAGCTGGAACCGAATCCGGCATCCAAAAAGGTGCTTGACGACATTAAAGAGGCAGAGTAAGTGGGCGCTTTACCGACTCCGGAGTCGCTGCTCTCTTCGCACGGAATACCCCAGGAGGCGTTGGCCGCCCTCTCGGAGAAAGCACACGGGGGTGGCCTTGCTTTAGTGCGGCTGGCAAAAGAGGAGGGCCTCCTTGACGACCTTGCCGCGCTTGAGATAACGGCCCTATCTCTGGGCATTGAACCTGTTGCGGAGATAGACCCCCTTAAGATTCCCTCACAGCTCCTTGAGGCGGTTCCGATACAGTTCGCCAAGAGAAACAAGCTGGTCCCCTTCAAAGAGAGCAACGATTCGGTTGTGGTTGCTTTCTCCGACCCCAAGGACATTAAAACCATCTCCGATCTCAGGGTGCTATACGGCCGGCCGGTCAAAGCGGCATTGGCTCCGGAGCATGTGATCCTCGACGCAACCAACCGTGCCTATGAAATGGGCTCCGGAGACGCAGGCGACCTTATGGAGGGCATCGCCGAGAAGGGCCTTGACGAGTTGGCACACGAACTCGAAGAGCCGAAAGACCTTCTTGACGCAGATGACGAGGCCCCGGTCATACGGCTCGTTAACGGAATACTTTTCCAGGCCGTTAAAGACCGCGCCAGCGACATACACCTCGAACCCTATGAGCGCGAGCTCGCCGTTAGATACCGCATAGACGGCATGCTCTACAAAGTCCTCTCGCCCCCCCGCGCCTTACAGGCGCCAATTGTGTCGAGGGTAAAGATTATGGCGGGGTTGGATATCGCGGAAAAAAGGCTTCCTCAGGATGGCAGGATAAGGATAAAGCTCGCGGGCAAAGATATAGATATACGCGTCTCGGTGCTGCCCACCGCCTTTGGCGAACGGGTGGTAATGAGGCTTCTCGACAAAACCTCCGTCGTCCTCAGGCTGGAAGATCTGGGGCTCGGGGGCACGAGACTCGAAGCCTTCAAAAACCTCATAACAAAACCCAATGGAATCATACTATCCACGGGCCCAACGGGCTCGGGCAAGACAACGACACTCTACAGCGCACTATCGAGGATAAACTCCGAGGATATCAATATCATCACGGTCGAGGACCCAATCGAGTACCAGATACGGGGAATCGGTCAGATACAGGTAAATCCGAAGATTGACCTCACCTTCGCCGCCGGGCTCCGCTCTATTTTAAGGCAAGATCCAGACGTAATAATGGTCGGCGAGATACGAGACCCGGAAACCGCCGAAATCGCTATTCAATCCTCCCTAACGGGACATCTCGTCTTCTCGACACTTCACACGAACGACGCCTCCTCAGCCGTTACAAGGCTTATTGAGATGGGGATTGAGCCCTTTCTCGTCTCCTCATCGATCCTCGCTATTTTAGCGCAGCGCCTCGTAAGAAAGCTATGCCCCACCTGCCGCGAACCCTATACGCCTGAGGATGCTGAACTATCCCAACTCGGCATCGCCCGCGAAGCATTGCCCGAGGGAGTACTCTATCGCGCAATGGGCTGCGACGAATGCAAAAACACAGGGTACAAGGGGCGCACAGGGATATATGAACTGCTCGTCCTCGCAGACGCGGTAAGGTCGCACATCACCTCAAACGCCGACGCTTCAACGATCAAGCGTGCCGCGATGAAGGCCGGCATGCTTACTTTAAGAGAAGATGGCGCAAAAAAGGCGGCGGCGGGAATTACAAGTGCATCAGAGGTGATCCGCGTTACACAGGAAGAGGAGTAGACTTTGGCGGTCTATGAGTACGCCGGCCTCGACGGCAGGGGCAAGGAGGTCTCTGGAATAATTGAGGCCGATAACCCGCGCCTTGCCCGTTCCCGCCTCAAAGCTGAAGGGATATTCGCCTCCTCCCTTGATGAAGCCAAGGTAAAAGCGGTTGGGAAGGAGAGCTCATTTAGCCTCTCCTTCCGTCCCGCCATCAGCGTGGGCGAGCTGGCGCTTGTCACCCGCCAGGTGGGAACCCTTATCGATGCGGGTCTGCCGCTTGTCGACGCGCTGGGGTCGATAATCGAGCAGACGGAGGCGGCCAGGAGTCGAAAAGTCCTCTCCCAAATTCGGCAAAAGGTAAATGAAGGGATGACCTTCCACGACGCGCTCGCAGAGCACCCGCGTGAGTTCACCAGCTTTTACCGAAATATGGTTCGTGCCGGCGAGGCAGGCGGAGACCTCGCTATGGTGCTTGACCGTTTGGCCGATTTTCTAGAGTCGTCGATTGCTCTAAAGCGCAAAGTCCAGGCGGCGATGATCTACCCGGTCATAATGACCCTCCTGGGCGCGGGCATTATGATCTATCTGCTTGGCTCTGTGGTCCCTCAGGTAACAGGTATTTTCGAGGACCTTGGACGCGCCCTTCCGGCGCCGACTAAGCTCCTTCTGCTCCTCTCGGATGGTGTCAGAGAGTACTGGTTTCTTGGGTTAATACTAATTGTCGGACTTTTTATTGGGTTCTCATCGTGGACCAGAACGCCTAAAGGGCGCTACGCCTTTCACGCCTCATTGCNGCGCTACGCCTTTCACGCCTCCTTGCTGAAGTTGCCGAGGTTGGGAAATTTTCTACGCGTCACCGCCCTTGCCCGTTTCTCCAAAACTCTGGGTACGCTTACAACCGGGGGGGTCAACCTCCTTAACGCGTTGGAGATTAGCCAACCGGTTTTGGGCAACGCGGTAATTGAACGCGCCGTCGAGGAGATTCGAGAAGACGTGCGCGAGGGAAAATCGCTTAGGGCGGCAATGCAAAAGACAGGACACTTTCCCTCCGAGATGCGTCAAATGGTAGGGGTAGGTGAGGAATCAGGCGCCCTGGACCGTATGCTTCTAAAGATCGCGCAGGGATATGAAGCGCGCGTGGAGGCTGCGGTGGCTTCCTTGACAGCCCTTTTGGAACCTCTTATGATTCTCGCGATGGGCGTGGCTGTGGGCTTTGTAGTTTTGGCAATATTATTACCGATTTTCGACCTTACGGAAGCGCTGGGATGAAAAATAACAGATACTCTTTAAAACGCCTAAAGGCAAAGGACGGCTTCACTCTGGTGGAGCTTCTGGTTGTCATAACAGTCCTCGGGATACTAGCGGCGCTTGTTCTCCCGCGCGTAACGGGGCAGACCGCGAAGGCTAAGGTCAGCGCTGCAAAAATTCAAATTAGAGCCCTTGAGGATGCGCTTAACCAATTCGAGGTTGAAAATGGCTTCTTCCCCTCGACCGAACAGGGCCTGGAAGCGCTAGTCTCCCAGCCGAACACAGGTAAAGAGGCGAAAAACTGGCGCGAAGGTGGCTACCTGCAACGCCCAAACGTGCCCAAGGACCCTTGGGAAAACAAATATATCTACCTATCGCCCGGAAATAACGGTGCGTTCGACCTCTCAAGCTATGGCGCGGACGGCCTCCCCGGCGGCGAGGGCAATGACGCCGATATCAATAATTGGGAGCTGGAGTGAACATCCGTAGCCCAAGAGGCTTCACCCTTATTGAGCTCGTCGTAGTTGTGCTGATCCTTTCAGTGTCATTTGCGCTGGTGCTGCCAAAGCTTCCCAACGTCACCGGCTCCGAAAAGCGAACGGAGCTACGCAGGATAGCGCTAGGCGCCCAATCTCTCCACGAACACGCTGCTTTCAAAAAAAAAGCCTTGCTCTCGTCTATGACTTAGAGGAGCAAAAGTACTGGTCGGGTGAGATAAATGACGAAACCCGTCAGTATGAGCCCTCGGCTTCACTCCCCGTAAAAGAACATAGCCTTCCGGAAGGGCTCCGCTTTACCGATATTGAAACCGCCCTTGAAGGTAGAGTGACGGGCGGCGTGGCGATGACGCGTTACGTCCCGCAGGGGTATGCAACCCCCACATGGATTCATATTGAAGAGGTGGGTGAGGATAGGATCTGGACCCTTATCGTCCACCCCCTCACAGGCCGCACGGAGATTATAGATGGCCGCGTCGAGATGGAGCGAAAAGGGTTTTAGCCTCATTGAGCTGATGGTCGCCCTTGCTATATTCGCGGCCTCCTTCGGCGTACTTATTTCCGCCCACACCGGCGCGGCAAGGCAGGAGGTTCACGCCCAAAATCTCTTCACCGCCACATCACTCGCCAGGGAGGTACTTACCTGGACAGAGGTTGATGGTTATCCCGAACCCGGCGATACCGAGGGTGACTTCGGCGATAATTTTCCCGGATATAGTTGGCGCAGGTCGGTTACCGACGCAGACCTCACGGGTATGCTCGCCTCCATGCTCTCCGCATATGGAATTGAAGGTGTGGATATTCCCATTCCGGCCGGGCTCTCAGGAGTGCGCGAGGTAAATATCTCCGTCCTTTGGGAGGAACGGGGAAAGGAGGAGGCCATCTCGCTTACATGGTATGCGGTGGCGGAAGAATGACAAGGCGCGGCTTCACATTGATCGAGGTATTGGTGGCGCTCTTCATCATGACCCTCTTCATAGCTCTCGTTGAGGGAGTTTATACCGGCACCACCCGCAGCCGGGAGCGCGCCGTCAAACGAACGGTAGAAGCGCATACCGCCTCTGCGGTACTCCAGCGCATGGCCGATGAGCTCGCCATGTCTTTTCAGCTACCCGATAGAATTGACCAGACATACTTTCTCCTCACCAACGACAGCGAAAACACCTCAACCCTGGAGTTCACCAGCCGGACAGCTGCAATCCCGTCGATCCGCACCGGCGGCGACACTCGCATACGCTATATTGTGGAGCGCGCCGCAAGGGGCAACGACGGAGATTTGGCGCTCATGCGCTATGAGTTGGCAGACCTATTCGGGAGAATGGACCTTGATTCAACCTCTTACGAGATGCTTAGCCCCATAACTACCTTCACCTTGGAGTGCTTTAACGGGGAGGAGTGGGTATCGACTTGGGACGACTCGGCTTCCGATGAACCCTTGATGCCTCTTGCCGTCAAGATAACTCTGGGCTGGGGTGAGGATAAAGAGCATGAAGAGCTAATGGAGACCTCTACACCCATCTATTCAGCGGCTGGACGAAATGCACGCTATTGGGGCAATGAGTAATGGGATCTAACCGTGGCGCAGCGCTCCTCATAGTCCTGGCTATCGTAGCGCTCCTATCCGTGGCGGTGGTTCAGTTCCAACGAGAGGCCCGCGTCGAGAGAACTTACGCGGCGAACACCCTGGCGGCCCTTGAGGCTCAAGGGCTTGTACGCTCAGGCGCGGCGGCAGGCGTAGCCCTTATCCGTGCGGAGGACCCCGACGTACTAGGCCGAGACGGGTACTGGAACAGCGAAGTGGGGCACCTTATACCAGTCGGCGAAAACACTGTGTCGCTTAAGATTGAGGATCAGTACGGCAAATTTCCGCTAGGAGCCCTCATAGACAAGGATGGCGTGCCGGTTTTGAAGATGGTTGACGCCTATAAACGCCTCCTTGAGGGTATGGAGCTTGAGGATATAGACATAGAGGAGCTCACCTGGGCTCTTGTCGATTGGATAGATGACGACTCGACGGACGACCAGTATGAGTTCAACGAAAACTTCGTCGTACCCAACTCGCCAATTGAGCATCTTGATGAGCTCGGCAGAATAACCGGTTATGATCAATTGGCGCCTGAGACATTGGCGGCCATTCTCTCATATCTAGACACAAGGGCTGAGGCTGAGGTCAACGTAAACACTGCCTCTGTGCCGATGTTAATGGGCCTTACCCCTACCCTTACCATTGAGGAGGCGGAAGACCTGTACGCACAGTTAGGGGAGGCCCCCGCAGAGGCAGAAGCGGCAATATCGGGGATAATACCCATATCGGCAAGGGCGATGAAGGCACTCTTTAGTTCAAATCGCATCAGGCTTATACTTAGCGCCGATGTAAGAGATGTAAGGCGCGAAGCGGACTGCATACTCGAAAAAGACAAAGACGATGTCTTCCGCATAGCGGATTGGACACAAAATTAGGAGATTGCATGAACGGCTGGAACAAGCTTACAGGCAGGGATGTCAATGTCTCTGCTTCAGGTATCTCCTACACCGGCACCCTGATAGAGATAAATGAGCTGGCGGTTATACTTCGAGCGCCTACAGGATACCGAGAGGTACCTCTCGAGAAGGTGGTCTCGATAGAGCTTTCACGTGGCTTAAACTCCCTGCCCCCAAGTCCACTCCGAAGATAGCTATTCAAATTGAGCGAAATCACGATAGAAGAGATCCTCTCGGCGGAAGGCCCCATCGCCAAGGCAGTGGAAAATTTCAACCACCGCCCAGACCAACTCCTCCTCTCTAAAAAGGTGGAGGCGGCGATGATTGCCGGGGGGACCCTCCTAGCAGAAGCGGGAACGGGCACCGGAAAGACCCTCGCGTACCTCATCCCCTCTCTGCGTTCCGGCAAGAAGGTGGTGATATCCACTGCGACCAAAACCTTGCAGGCGCAGATTATAGAGAGAGAAGTACCCCTCTTGGCCAAGGCGCTCGGCAGATCAATTTCAGCGGTACTCCTCAAGGGCCGGGAGAACTACCTTTGCCTAAGGCGATTTAGCCGCTATCGTTCTCAACGCTCCTTAAAACTCGGCAGTGCGGCTGACGCCCTTATAGCGTGGGGAGAAAAGACAAATACCGGAGACCGGGGAGAGCTAACGGACCTCCCCGAAGAGTTCGATGCGTGGAGGCTGATCTGCGCCACATCCGAGAGCTGTCTGGGTTCAAAATGTAAAGAATTTGAAAAATGTCACCTGCAATGCAGGCGGCGCGATGCTGCGCGCGCACAGATTGTCGTGGTAAACCATCACCTCTTTTTCGCCGACCTTGCCCTACGGAGCTCAACCGGAGGAGAGGTGCTGCCGCCTTATTCAGCGGTAATACTGGATGAAGCGCAGCATATTGAGAGGGTGGCTACGCAGTATTTCGGCGTAAAGGTAAGCTCCGGGCGAGTGACGGACCTCTTGAAGGATGCCGCGGGGCTCCTCGGCGCGGGTAAAAAAAACACGCCACCGCGGGTTGAGGAGACGCTGTCACGCGTGGAGGCAACATCCACAGCCTTCTGGTCGGCACTCGCGCCGTCGCCCACCTCTCTTAGGATAAATGACAGCTTTGCCGGAGAGCCCGCAAGGAGGTTGGAGCTTCTCATTTCAGCGCTGGGGGTGATGAGCGAGGTGCTCTCTCTACACGCCAACCCCGATGATGAGACTGAGGGGCTAAGGCGCCGGGTAGGTCTTTTAGTAGAGGAGCTGAACCTATTCGCAGCCGCTCCCAAGGCAGGAGAGGTTCGCTGGATCGAACCCCGGGGCAGGACTACCTTCCTCCATTCGGTTCCGGTCGATATCTCATCAACGCTGGCAGAACACCTCTTCGCCACTCCGAAGCCGATTATCCTTACCTCGGCAACGTTGAGAGTGGGCGGCAACTTTGATTATCTTCGTACACGCCTGGGGGTGCCCGATGAGGCGGGAGAGGTTGCGGTTGAGGGGCCCTTCGACTATGCCACGCAATGCCTTATCTATATACCCGAGGAGGAGGTCGACCCCAACGCGCCAACCTTCTCGGAGACCGCTTACAGGGAAGTGCTCAGGATTCTCGCCGCCTCCAAAGGGAGGGGTTTCTGCCTCTTCACCTCTCACAGAATTTTGAGAGAGGTTGCTGCAAAACTTAGACGGTCAAAACTCCCCTATAAACTCCTGGTGCAGGGAGACGCCCCCCGTGAAACGTTGCTTGAGGAGTTTAGAGATGATATGCACTCGGTTCTCCTTGGGGCTCAAGCGTTTTGGGAGGGCGTCGACGTACCGGGAGAAGCTTTAAGCGCTGTGATAATCGATAAACTCCCCTTCTCTTCTCCAGGCGATCCGCTTGTGGAAGCCAGAATCGAGAAAATTCGTGAAGAAGGCGGCTCTCCCTTCAATCGTTACCAACTCCCGATGGCGGCGATGGCGCTACGCCAGGGCGTGGGCAGACTTATAAGGCGGATGGAGGACCGAGGCGTCGTTGCTATTTTAGACACCAGATTAGTGACCAAAAACTACGGCGGGTATCTGCGCCGTTCTCTTCCAAAGGCACCCATCACCAGAAGCATCGACGATCTAAGAGCTTTTTTCTCCTAATCAGTCCGATTTCTTGACGGAACCAATAGTGATGGCTATTCTTCAAGATGAGAATAAACTCTTGATACGGCAGCATTTTTTGTGCCGATGGAGATATAAATGGCAAGCGACGATATAATCCTCAGCGGTTCAGGCGGGGGAGAGGCCGCGCCTGACATAGCTGACATACCTGAAACAATACCGATGTTGCCGGTGCGAGACGTAGTGGTCTTTCCCTACATGATTTTACCTCTCTTCGTTGGAAGGGACCGTTCAATCAGCGCGGTGGAAGAGGCGCTCGCCAACGGCCGCATGATCTACCTTTCCACTCAAAAAGACATGATGGTCGAGGAGCCCGAGGAGGAAGACCTCCACGAGATGGGCACTGTAGCGCTTATTATGCGCATGCTTAAGCTCCCTGACGGAAGGGTCAAAATTTTGGTGCAGGGCCTTTCCCGGGCCCGGCGCTTGGAGATTCTTGAAAGAGACCCCCATATCAGGGCAAGGATAGAGGTCGTCCCGGAAGAAGAGAGCGACAAGCCGGACTTTGAATCGGAGGCGTTGGTTCGCTCTGTTCACGAAAAACTCGAAGCGGTCATTGAGCATGGGAAGGGCATATCCACAGAGATAATGATGGTCCTTGAAACTGTAGATGAGGTGGGCCGGCTGGCAGATATCATAGCGGCGAACCTCAACCTCAAGGTGTCGGACGCAGTTGATGTCCTCTCCGAAACCGACCCCGCCGACAGGCTTGAGTTGATCCACCAACTCCTAGACCGTGAGCTACAGGTTCTGGAGGTTCAAAATAAGATAAAGTCTGCGGCAAAGGAGGAGATGTCACGTAGCCAGCGGGAATATTTTCTCCGCCAGCAGATGAAGGCGATACAAGAAGAGCTGGGCATGGGCGATGAGCAATCGGAGGAGTTGGCAAAGGTTGAGGAGTCCATAGAAAAAGCCAAGATGACCCCCGAAGCGAAGGAAGCCGCCAGGAAAGAGCTCTCCCGCCTAAAAGATATGTCGCACTCCTCTGCGGAAGCCTCGGTAATACGCACCTACATCGACTGGCTCGTCTCCATGCCTTGGCGCAAGCTATCACGTGACGCCCTAGACCTCGATAAGGCCAGAGGCATCCTCGATGAGGACCATTACAACCTGGTTAAGGTCAAGGAGCGCATTCTCGAACATCTGGCCGTTAAAAAACTTAAACCGGACGCAAAGGGGCCGATCCTCTGCTTCGTTGGCCCACCCGGAGTGGGCAAAACCAGCCTGGGGCACTCGATAGCAAGAGCGATGAACCGCAAGTTCGTGAGGATAAGTCTTGGCGGCGTTAAAGATGAGGCCGAGATACGGGGGCACCGTCGAACCTATGTCGGAGCGATGCCGGGCCGCATCATTCAAGGGGTAAAAAAGGCTGGAACCGCTAACCCCGTCTTCATGTTGGATGAGATTGACAAGATCGGGCAGGACTTCAGGGGCGACCCAAGCTCCGCGCTTCTAGAGGTTCTGGACCCGGCGCAGAACAACGCCTTCGAGGACCATTACCTGAATGTTGAATATGACCTCTCCAACGTGATGTTTATCTGCACGGCCAACTTCACCGACCCCATACCCCCGGCGCTCCTTGACAGGATGGAGCTCATACGGCTATCCGGCTACACACGTGAAGAGAAGTTGAAAATCGGACAGCGCTACATAGTGCCGAGGCAGATTAGTGAACAGGGCATCAGTGATGAGTACGTTAAATTCACCAACGATGCTTTGGGCGTTATCGCAGATGAATACACGCGGGAATCCGGGCTGCGGAATTTTGAGCGGGAGGTAGCCAACATCTGTCGAAAGGTAGCTAAAAAAGTAGCAGGCGGCGCAAAAAAACTCCACAGAGTAGGTAAAGGTGATGTTCACAAATATCTTGGGACCCCCCCCTTCCAGGGCGGCGAAGAGCTCGTCCACGATATGGTGGGCGTTGCCAATGGCCTCGCTTGGACTCAAAGTGGGGGGCAGATACTGCATATTGAGGCGACAACGACTCAGGGCGACGGTGGCCTGCTCCTGACCGGTCAGCTGGGCAACGTGATGAAGGAGTCGGCGCAAACCGCCCTCTCCTGGGCACGGGCAAAAGCTGAAGAGTATGGGGTAACCAAGGATTTTTTCGACAAGCGCCACTTTCACATTCACGTTCCAGCCGGGGCAATCCCAAAAGACGGCCCCTCCGCAGGCATCACGATGGCTACAGTGGTCCTCAGCCTCATGACGGGCAGGCTAATCAACCATAAGGTTGCCATGACCGGCGAGATAACCTTGCGGGGAAGGGTTTTGCCCATCGGCGGCGTGAAGGAGAAATGCCTGGCCGCCATGAGAGCTGGCATAACAGACGTCATTTTGCCCGAGAGCAATGAAAAAGACCTCTCCGACCTCCCCGCCAAGGCAAGAAAAGCGTTGAAATTCCACTTCGTCGGCACTATGGACGAGGTCGCTGATATCGTACTTGCCAAACCGGTCAAAAAAGCTCATCGGAGCAGAAAGAGCAAGTGAGAACTCTTCAGGATTTCGGCGAGTTCGGCCTCCTGGGGCACCTGGGGGTAGATAAAACAAAGCTCCCACCGGGCTGGCTTGGCCCTGGGGATGATTGCGCCCTCATTCCAATTGGAGAAGAAACCCTTGCCGTCACGTCAGACCTCCTAATTGAAGGGGTCCACTTTCGCCTGGGGACCACCAGCGCCGTTGATCTGGGTTACAAAGCTCTCGCCGCAAGCCTAAGCGACCTTGCATCGATGGGGGCAACCCCTTTAGCCGCAACGATCTCAATTGCGCTACCCGCCTCGACCGGCATTGTATGGGTTGAGAATTTCTACTCCGGCTTAAAAGCATGCGAGGCGGAGTACGGCTGCCCCCTGGTCGGGGGAGACACCTCCTCAGGCGAAAAGGTATTTATCAACATAACGGCGCTCGGCAGATGCCAAGGGGGGGCTGCCGTTTTGCGAAGCGGCGCGGCCGTAGGCGAGGATTTGTGGGTAAGCGGGTGGCCGGGCGAGTCACGCGGGGGCCTTCTTCTCCTTGAGTCGGAGATCGACACTGATTCTATTGCCTTACAAACGTTGATTAAAAGGCATACCCGCCCCACGCCAAGGGTCGGCCTTGGCGCCGCTCTTCTAAAAACGCGGCTGGCTACGTCAATGATAGACCTCTCCGATGGGCTTACCAAAGACGCAGCCCATATCGCTGAGGAGTCCGGCGTAGGGATCGATATTTCGCTGAGTCTGCTGCCGGTTTCAACTTCACTATCGGAATATTCAAATTTCTATGGGGGAGTGGACCTACCTATGCTCGTGCTGACCGGAGGAGAGGACTATGAACTCCTCTTTACCGCAAAGCCTGAAAGTCGCGAGGAGATAATGGGTATCAGCGATACTTTGGAGCTACCCCTCCACCGAATTGGAGCAACAACCCCCCCGGAAGGTGTAGCGAAGGTAAGAGTTACAGATGGGGATAGCGGTATTTTTGAGCTGGCGTCAGCTGGATTTGAGCATTTCAAATAAATAGAGAGGCACTTAAATGGCTGAACAAGAGAAGTCGGAGGTTGGCGGATTCAGCTTCTTCGCCGCATGGATGCTTTTACACGAAAAGGCTGATGACTGGCTCCGCGATGCGCTTAGGCGCGCTAATGAAACACCGGAAGAGAGCCGCAGAGACTACCAGCGATTCCTGCTGGGCGTTGACCGGGAAAAAGAGGCCCTTAAGGGCATTTTCTCAGAAGCGTTCACCTATGAGCTAAAGCATCTGGGCTTCATACATGCGAGTGATGACAGGCAGTTGTCGGAGGAGGTCTCCGAGCTGAGAGAGAGGATGAGAGCGCTTGAAACTCAGCTTGAGAAGTTAAAGGAGGCACGTTAGTTGGCCTCTCCGGCCCGCGTTATTAAAATATCCACTACCCTTCTCCGTCACTTTGTATCAGGCGTGGCAAAGAAGTTCCTTTCCAAAGAGAGATATCCAGTTGCCACATCTTTTAAAGCCGCCTTCGAGGAGCTGGGCCCGGCATTTATAAAGTTGGGGCAGTTCCTCTCCATCCGCTCTGACCTGATAGGGCATGAACGAACCAAGGTTTTCGAGTCACTGCAAGACAATGCCCCAAAGCTAGAGTTCTACAAGGTCAAGGACCTTGTGGAGCATAGCCTTTTAGCCCCCATAGACGAACTCTTCAAAACCTTTGAGGAGCGAGAGCTTGCCGCCGCCTCCATCAGCCAGGTGCACCGCGCAGTGACTAACGCTGGAGATGTTGTGGCGGTTAAGATTCAGCGCCCTGATGCGGCGGCGCTACTTAAGGGTGACGTAGCGCTATTTGTCAACCTTGCTTTGGTCCTGAACAAATTACCTTTTATAAACAAG
>PKTU01000093.1 GCA_002869005.1 Deltaproteobacteria bacterium | reverse complement strand
TAGCGGCACATATAAAAAGCCCCACCGTAATCGGCGGGGCTTCATGGTTTTTGGCGGAAGTAGATGGGAATCGAACCCACCGGGGACGCTACTAACGCCCCCCACTGGTTTTGAAGACCAGGACTGCCACCAGTGCAGTAGCTACTTCCGTGGCCGATTGTAAGTGGGTGGTTGGGTGATGTCAATTGCTCATGAAGGAAGTTGGTTTGACTCTTTACTTTACAATCGATAGAAAATTTCATTTGACGATTTTCCCCGCCGAAAGCGCATAAAAGCTCTTCATCCAAGGGAAATTTTTAGCGACCCCCCAAGTCTCCAGCCCGTTTTTGATCGGCATAAAGCTAGTGTCCGACTTGATAAACGGCATATTCATTTTATCTTTCACGGCATATATGTTTTCTGAATGATTTATTCACGGAGTAACGGGCAGTAATGGACCATGTTAACCGGCATGACATAATAGGAAAATAATTATGAAAAGATTTTTAGTGAATTCACTTGGTGTTTTTGCGGCGCTTTTATTGGTTTTCGCCATTGCCGCTTGTTCCAAAGAGGGTCCTGCGGAGCGTGCCGGCAAGAAGATCGACGATGCGGTGGAGAAGGTTAAGGATAAGGTGGAAGAAGTAATTGAGAAGGTTGAGGATAAAATGAGTGATGAGGGGCCAGCTGAAAAAATGGGTGAAAAGATAGATAAAAGCATGGATAAACTGAAGGAGTAAGCTAAGTACTCGGGACTAAGTATAAATCAATTGTTGGGGTTTGGGCGCTGCCGATGGGCCGTTTACACAATTCTCTTTACAGGCCCCCAGCAAGGGTTATGGCCCAAGCCGCTCCTTAATCAAGAACAGTTCAACCCATTTCATCGAGCATTCTTCGCTGGAGGCATCACTTATTGCCAGCGCTTCGATGACCTCCCCATTTTTCTTGTGGTACTTGACGAGATGTACTTGCCTATACAAATCAGGCCCTATCTGTTCGGACACCAATCTAACGCTAGTGGTTTTGGAGAAGTCAGTAGTGTGATTATCCAGCAGGCCAGCATCTTTCAGCTCTCCGAAAGAAACCTTTGCTGGCCATCTGTCTGGACCCTGGCAGTCGGGATCGTCTGCAACTGCCATATTTGTGCAGAGGAACACAAGAATGGCCACGCACCATATTGTCAAAGAGATTTTCTTCATGGGATAACCCTCAATTCGTCAATTCCGCTTTTACCGATTTGCTCTCTAATGCCCCTGCCCAAGACTATGCACCCCTCTGAGGCGCTGAAATCGCCCTTGGAGTTGTCACCGTGTATCAAAAAATCGCACCTGCCCTTGGTATCGGTTTCTTCATCGGGTGTCAAATCCATTACATATGGCCCCTTGCTACCCCCGTTTCGTGGCTCCCCAATCTGCCATTTCCCTTGAGGGATGGGGCCGACATCTTTTACATATTGCATATCAGGGTTGTTTAGGCCGCCACCAACGCCCGAGTAGCCTTTGTCATCTACCAAGGTCCTTTTGCCGGTAACGCCATCTACGCGTGTCAGTTTTCTTCCAGATTGGGAGTACTCCCAGAAATTTTCCTGCGGATCACCGGGATCGACCCATAGATCATCCTGGTCGGTCTTTTCGTAAAGACCATCCCTTGAAATGAATTTTAAGCCACCGGTACCACCGGTCTTGCCTTCAATTCCTCTTTCGCGAATTTCCCTGTCTTTCGTCATCCACATGTCTTGCATTTTTACGTCCTCCCCGTGTGGTGGTTTAAGGTTGTCAATCCACGTTCCTTCGAGGCGGGGTCACGGTCAAGCAAATAACACTTTAGTCCGGTGAACTTTTTTTCGAATCACTCGAAAAGATGAAATTGCTTACTGAATACCCTCTTGTAGTGATGCTCCAATTATGGGCATATGCACCCCGGTAAAGCTCTCACGGGGAAGCGGCCGTTAAAAAAGCTCTAGCCTCTTGCCGCCGGGCGGCGTGGAGGATAACCTCGAGGCTGGAGGTTTTCATGTGTGGAAGATTTGCCATCGCGTCACCGCGCTTCGACAAGATTGAAGGAGCCCTAGGTACCGGATTCCCGGAGGTGAGGGTGAGCTACAACATAGCCCCGGGGAGCGATATTCCCACTATCTCGCTGAAAGACGGCAGGCCGGCCCTCTCCTATATGCGATGGGGTCTGGTGCCAAGCTGGTCGAAGGAGCCGAGGAGCAAATTTTCCACCTTCAACGCAAGGGTGGAGACCGCTTGCTCAAAGCCTGCCTTTAGCGATGCCTTCAAACGGCGGCGCTGCATAATCCCGGTTTCGGGATTTTACGAGTGGCAGCAAAGAGAAGATTTTAAGCAGCCCTGGTATTTCACCGGCAGGGGCGGCAGTGAACTCGCACTCGCGGGTTTATGGGAAGCTTGGGAGGGTGCCGAGGGGACCTTAAAAAGCTGCACTATCCTGGTGGGCGAGGCCAACAGATTAATGTCGCCGGTACATGCTAGAATGCCGGTCATCCTCCCCGAGGATTATTACGCCGCGTGGCTGGATATTGAAGATCCCGGCGATGTTGAGAGCGCTATCGGCATACCCTTTCCGGAAGCTAAGATGGAATGCTGGCCCGTTTCAAGAGCCGTGGGCAACGTCAGGAACGATAACCCGGAGCTTGTCGAAAGGCTGGCCTGACCGCCGCAAAAGAGGCGGGGAAAGATGATTATGGGCTCCTGGAAAAAGGGCTTTTACGCGCTGATAGCGTTCTTTGTGCCCCTCATTGCGGTGGTGACTCCCTACGATATAGAGATAACAAACTACCTCAGGGCGCACTCAATAGTAGGGTTCAGGGAGTTCATGGCGCAGACGATCTTCGAGGGGGACCCACCAGGCGGCGGCGACCCCGTGGTCATCTTCATCATAATATCCCTCCTCCTCTACATAATCGGCAATCTGCGTAAAGCCCCGGAGGTTATCAGGCGTTGGAGACCCTTCTACGGCTTCATCCTCGCGACCAGCCTCACCGGCTCGGTGGTAATGGTAAGGCTTCTCAAGTTCTTCATAGGGCGCGCCAGGCCGAGGCTCGTATTCGGCGAGGCCGGACTGCCCTTCACAAACTGGTACGAGATAGGGCCGCAGGCGATCACAAAGAGCTTCTACCACGGCAGCTTCCCCAGCGGGCACACCGCCTCCGTGATGTGTCTTGTGTGCCTGCTCTATATCTACTCTGTGAGGAACGGTAGAAAAGAACGAGAGTGGGTAAAGCGCTTTTTTTTAGCTATACCGATCCTCGCCTATGCCGCCTTGATGGCGCTGGCGCGCACAATGTCCTACGCACACTGGGCCACCGACTGCCTCTTTTCGATCGTAGCGGTGTGGGCTATCGCACACCTCTTTTTCTACGCCGTGCTCCGAGTGCCGGAGGTTATGCAGCGTACGGGAGGCGGCCTGCCGGCTCCGCCGAAGCTGTGGGAGCTTCGCTTTTCACTGTACATAGCCTTGACCGCCGCCGGAGTTATCGCGTTCGGCCGCGGAAGCGCTGAGCTCTATGGAGGGTGGGGGATGAGGTCCGCGATAATGGCGGGGCTCGGCTTTATAATAGCGATTGCAGCGTTCAGGAGGGGGCGTTTACTAAGGAGACGCGCCCTTGGACTTTGAGCCTGGAAGTATCCTGGCAATTTTGACCGAAGGTGCGCTTTACGCAAGGAGTTACGATGCTTTACCGCTTTGACGGGAAGGAGCCTCTTGTAAGCGAGGGTGCTTATGTCAGCGAGACGGCGCAGGTTATAGGCGACGTCGTTATAGGAGAAAACTCATATATAGGCCACGGCGCCATCTTGAGGGGTGACTATGGCCGGATTGAGATAGGCGGGGGGACCGCCGTTGAAGAGGGGGTAATAATCCACGCGCCCCCCAAAGAGACTGCCCGCATAGGTAAGAGCGTCACCATAGGGCACGGCGCGGTGATCCACTCGGCCACGGTGGGCGACTTCGCGGTGATCGGCATGGGCGCTATCCTCTCCATCCGCTCAGAGGTGGGTGAGTGGAGTATAATAGGTGAGGGGAGCGTGGTTAAGCTTCGCCAGAGCATCCCCGGCGGGTTCGTAGCGGTGGGCAACCCAGCCAAAGCCGTCAGGGAGACCTCCCCAAAGGATAAGGAGTTCTGGCTCTACGGCAAGGAGGTCTATGTTAACCTCGCCGCGAAATATCTCGCCGAAGGCATGGAGCGGGTGGGGTAGCGGAGGCTATCGCACGCTAATCGGAAAACTCCCGGTTCTCCTGCTCCATCACGCGTATGAAGGTTGTCCTCTTGGAGAGCTCTTTTAACGCTGAAGCGCCTACATAGGTGCAGGTGGAACGAAGCCCGCCCAAGAGGTCCAGCACGGCGGGGGCGAGGGGCCCGCGGTAGGGCACCTCCACGGTTTTGCCTTCGGAGGCGCGATACTCTGCTACCCCGCCTGCGTGCTTCTCCATGGCGGTGGAGGAGCTCATCCCGTAGTAGAGTTTGAATTTTTTGCCGTCCTTCTCCACGAACTCGCCGCCGGATTCATCGTGGCCCGCGAGCATCCCCCCGAGCATTACGAAGTCAGCCCCGCCCCCGAAAGCCTTGGCGACGTCGCCGGGGCAGACGCACCCGCCGTCTGAGATTATGAGGCCGCCCAGGCCGTGCGCGGCGTCTGCGCACTCGATGACGGCGGAGAGCTGCGGGTAGCCTATCCCCGTCTTGACCCTTGTCGTGCATACGGAGCCGGGGCCTATGCCCACCTTTACAATATCGGCCCCGGAGAGCAGAAGCTCCTCGACCATCTCGCCGGTGACGACGTTGCCCGCGACAATCGTCTTCTCCGGGTAAGCGGCCCGCACACGGCGGACGAACTCGACGAAGGACTCGGCGTAACCGTTAGCTACGTCTATGCAGATGAAGGTGAGGAAGGGGAAGAGCTCGAAAATCTCCTCCATGCGCTTAAAATCAACCTCCGATACGCCGGTGGAAACCATTATGCGCTCGCTGATCGCCTGATTCCTTCCGGCCATGAAGGCCTTCCACTCTTCGATAGTGTAATGCTTGTGTATCGCAGTTATCAGGTCATGGTCGGCAAGGACACCGGCGACCTCGAAAGTGCCTACGGTATCCATATTGGCGGCGATTACCGGCACGCCGGTCCACTCCCGTTTCGAGTGCAGGAAGGTATAGGCCCGTTTTAGCTCTACCTGATTTCGGCTCCTCAAAGTGGAGCGCTTAGGGCGAATGAGCACATCCTTGAATCCAAGTTTGACGTCGCTCTCTATTCTCACGGCTCAATCCTCATCTGGAATTTATTAACGATTTATAATTAACATAGTACGGCTTTTCATACTCGATTCAAGCACACAAAAAAGGGACCGCTTAAGCGGCCCCTTTTTACCGGGTAATAGTTTTTTTTAACCTACGGTTATCGCTTTGGAGGACTCCCAGAGGCCGTGTAGGTTGCAATAGCTTGTAGCGGTGAGGGTGCCGGACTTCTCAAGGGTGACAGTCGCGGAGCCTGTTGACGCTGTAAACGCGCCGCCCTCTCCATGCGCGGAGAATTCAAAGCAGGCAATCTCGACCGGTAGCCCCTCTTCGGGGGTGAAGTAGAGGCGGATCCAGCGGATGTGGTGCTCCACCGTGTTGGGGTGAGGGATCTCTTTGCCGACCGTTACCGTTACGGCGAACTCGCCGGAGACTGAGTCCGGGCAATCGATGACGGGTACGTGTTTCTCTGACTTCCAGTCCGCGCTCTTGTAGTTCAGGCTCATTTCCTTCTCCTTGTATCTTAAGTATCCGGGTAAATATAACCAAAAAGGTAATTAATATTAAACACCCTTGCAGAAATCATATCAAGGATTTTTTTCATGTCCAATTATATGGGGACGCTATAAACAAAAAATGGATGCAGTCGCGGAGGAAAATTAATTTTTACTTTTCGTCGTGCGCGTGGAGGCGGTGGCTTCGAGGGGGTTTTCCGGCCAGTTGTGCTTGGGGTAACGGCCACGCATCTCCTTCCTGACCTCAGGGTATGAGCTCTCCCAAAAGGCTGCCAGGTCGGATGTCACCTGAAGAGGTCTTCCCGCAGGAGAGAGCAGGTGAGCAATGACCTTGGCTCTGCCCCTTGCGACTCTGGGTAGCTCGCGCATAGAGAAGAACTCCTGTAGCTTGCCCTCAACCACCGGCCCCGTTTCGGCTGAGTAATCGAGGCGCGCTTCCCGTCCGCTTGCAAGGGCCACCTTTTCGGGGGCTTCGACCCGTAAGAGGGCCTGCTCCTCATAGGGGAGGGCCGAGAGGACCGCGCTGTAAAGGTCGACCTTCTTCACCTCGCCAAGAGAGCTTTTACCAGCGCATATGCTTTCGATAAAAGCCTCCCAGCTAAAAGGCGTCATCTCCCCATCAAGAACCTTGGAGAGAAATGATATACGCTCTATCAGGGCTGTGGCGCGGCTGGATGGCGCAAGGAGGCGCAAGGGGGCTTTTAAAAGCTCGTCGGCGAGAATTGCAGATGCTTCGAAGGGGTCGGGGGTTGTCCTCTCCTCGGAGAGCGTCAGAGCCCGGTAGGCGCTGATGCGTGAGGCGACAACCCTTCCGCGCTCGGAGTCCCAACTGTGAATAGTTCGCTCAGTTACCTCGCCGCTCTCATAAAGCCATGCAGGGTCGATTGGGGCGGCGATGCGGATGGTAGCCTCGCGCCCTTCGCCGCGCGCTCCACCGGAGAGGCTTACCGCTGTGACATACTCACTCCGTCGCACACCGCTTGATTTAGCCAACTTCGCGCCGCCGCCCTCGGCGAGGAGAAAGCGGTCGCTTGAAGCCTCCCGGCGCTTTGCCGCGCGTTCGGGGAAGGCGGCTAAAATAGCCTTGCTGAGGGCGTCTTCATCCCTCGTCGCATTCTTTCCGCTTAACTTTTTAGCCAGCGCCCGAGCCTGTAGATGTACCCGCCGCGCTGCCGCTGCGTCGACGCCGATGTTGCGGCAGAAGGGATAATTAAAGCGGTGGTCGTTGCACTCACGTACCAGCTCAATGCGGTGCTCAACGTCTGAGCGGTGTGTAGTTTCCCCGCCGCCGCCTCCGTCGATGCGCCCTGAGAGCAGGATATCCCGCTCTTCGAGGAGAGCACAGGCAAGCGCGCCATCCTCTCCGGCACCCAGGCGCTCCGCCTCAAGTAAGAGCCTTGCAAGCCTGGGTGCGAGAGGAAGTAAGGCAGCGCGTCCGCCAAGAGAAGTGAGGCCGCCGCCGAGGGCCGTAAATCCGAGCGCGTCAAGAAGCGCGGCGGCGCTCTTCACGCGGCGGGGTTCAGGCGTCTCGAACCAGCGAAATGTCCCCGGATCGTTGTGGCCCCAGGAGATTATTTCGAGAATCGCTCGTGAAAGGTCTACCCGGTGTACCTCCGGCTCCGCGCGCTCGGGGCGGGAGAGATCGTCGTGTTTTGTCCAGAGGCGCAGCGCGTATCCCGGCCCGGTGCGACCGGCGCGGCCGCTGCGCTGGGTCGCTGAGTGGCGCGAGGCGGGCACCGTCTCCAGGCGGTCGATTAGGGTGGCTGGATCGCTGACGAGGGTCCTTACCAGGCCGGAGTCAACGACGGCGGCGAGTGAGGGTATGGTTACGCTCGACTCCGCGACGTTGGTGGAGAGGATCACCCGGTCCCTTCCCCCCGGCGTCAGCGCCCGCTCCTGCGCCGATGGTGAGAGGTTGCCGTGGAGGGTCAGGATTTCGATGTCCTTCTTTTTGCTCCACTCCAAAAGCTCCTTTTCCGTTCGCCTGATCTCACCCGCGCCGGGCAGGAAGGCGAGGAGGTCGCCGGAGCCGCCGGGGCGTTTAAGCCAGGCCTCTCTGACACCCGCTGCGACCCTCTTTTCCAGCGGTTCCGTTGAATGTGCTCTCAGGTACTCCACCTCCACGGGGTAGCCGGGCTCCTCCAGTTCGATTACCTCCGCGCCCAGGTACTGGGCGACCGGGCCGCTCTCAAGGGTCGCGGAGGCTACTATGATCCTAAGGTCCGGGCGGGCCTCTTGCTGCACCTCCCTGAGCATTGCCAAGGCGAGGTCGGATTCGAGGGAGCGCTCGTGAAATTCATCCAGGATTACCGCGCCGATACCC
Organism: Deltaproteobacteria bacterium; assembly: GCA_002869005.1. Taxonomy (GTDB): domain Bacteria; phylum Desulfobacterota; class Deferrisomatia; order Deferrisomatales; family BM512; genus BM512. The sequence goes on along the minus strand of PKTU01000093.1, from coordinate 7,530 downwards.
TCAAGGAAGGGGTCACGCTGTATGAGGGATGTCATTATCCCCTCGGTTATGAAGAGGATACGAGTCTTATCGGATTCGCGGCGGTCGAGGCGTACGCGGTACCCGGCTAGCTCGCCGACTGCACCGCCTGACTCCTCGGCTACTCGTTGGGCGGCGCCCCTTGCGGCTACCCGGCGCGGTTCGAGGATGAGGCATGATTTCCCCTCCATCCAAGGTGCAGTAAGTAGCGCCGGGGGCACGCGGGTGGTTTTGCCGGTGCCGGGTGGCGAGATGAGGATTAGGGAACTCTTATCTAAAAGGGCCGCCCCTATTTCGCTTAGGCGGGCGTCTATCGGAAGGGCGATACGGCTTGGCGCGGACGTTGCCATCACTGCCAGAGTTCCGGGTGGATGAAGCGGGAAAGGACCTCCACGGCTTCACCTATCCGGGGACCGGGGCGGGATATCAGCTTTTCATCGACGGTAAGGACCTTTCCCTCCCGCACCGCTTTAAGGGCCGGGTGGTGTGTGCGCTCCAGAGGGGGTAGGGGCTTTACATTCATCGGCCCCTCCTGAACGACGTAAAGGTCCGGGTTTATTGAAAGGAGCTTTTCGACATCGAAGCGCACCAGCTTTTTATCCACATCCACCATGAGCTCTCCCCCCGCGATTTTGACAAGCTCCGCGACCAGCGAGTCGTGCCCCGCTACGGTTAAGGGCTCAGCCCGGACTTCGTAGATAAGGGTGGGGGTGCTCTCGCGCTTTGACACCCTCGCCTCAACGGCGGCTATCTCGCCCCTTATTTTTTCGACAATCTCGCCGCCCCTCGCTTCAAGGCCGAAGAGGACGCCCAGACGCTCGATGAGGGAGTAGACACCGTCCACTGAGGCCGGGTCGAAGGCGGCGGTCTCGATGCCTCGCTCCCTAAGTGAGGCGAGGGTTTCCGCCCCGGCGTTTGAGGCGCGGGCGATTACGAGGTCCGGCGCGAGCGCGAGCAGGTACTCTATGTTTGGGCGAAGCCCAGTGCCCACGGCGGGGAGCATGGCGACCTCCGGGATTGTCGTATCGTTCTTCGTTCGGGCGACAAGGGTTTTGCCGCCGCCAAGCTCCCAGATAGTCTCAGTGAAAGCGCCGTAGGTGGAGATGACCCGCGCCGGTGGGGCGTCGAGGCAGACCTCTTCGCCGGTATCGTCCGTGATGCAGGCGGCGTCGGCAGGTTGGGGCAGATAGGCGAAAAATGCCGTAAAGAGAAATATCGAAAAAAACAATCTCTTCATAATCAACCCCTGCGCTTTGAGAAGAAGAGCTGCGGCCGCCCCGTCGAAGGATGAGTGAAGAGCTCCACAGGCGTCTCGTAAACCGCCTCCACCGTCTCCTTGGTGAAGACCTTCTCCGTCGGCCCATGCGCGAAGACCTCCCCGGCCTTCATGAAGAGGAGCTCCCTGCAATAGAGGGCGGCGAGGTTTAGATCATGCATCACCGCTACTACCGTAAGCCCTCCGAGGTTCTTCTCGGTGAGCAGATCGAAGGTGTCGATCTTTCGATGGACGTCCATCGCCGCAGTCGCCTCATCCATTAGCATCAGCGGAGAGCCCTGCGCCAGGGCGCGGGCGAGTACGAGGCGCTGGCGCTCGCCGCCGGATATCTCCGTGACCAGGCGGGCGGCGAGGGCGGTCGTGTCGGTGTCTTCAAGGGCCGCCTTTATCGCGGCGCGGTCACCAACGCCGAGGGCAGCGAAACGGCCGACATGGGGGAAGCGCCCCATCGTCACCAACTCCTCCCCAGTGAAAGGGAAGGGGATCTCTGTGGATTGAGGAATCGTCGCAGTAAGCTTCGCAAGTTCCCGCGCGGGCGTTTCGGAGACCTCAACGCCGCCTACCTTCGCCGNTTCGCCGTCCCGGCGCTGTAGGGGAGCACCCCGGAGATGACCCTCAGGAGGGTCGATTTGCCGCAGGCGTTGGGGCCGAGCACGCCGGTGAACCCCCCACGCGCCACAGTGAAGTCGACGCCCTTTAAGACGCGTTTCTCACCATACCCGGCGTCGAGACCTCGCACCGCGATCATTTGCCGGCCCCTATGGAGCGTCCGAGGGGGTTCCTTCCAAGCAGGTAGCAGAAGAAGGGGCCGCCGACGAGCGCGGTGACGACGCCTACGGGCAGCTCTTCGCCGCCGGGAAGGAGGGTGCGGCTCACCGCGTCCGCGAGGGATAGCAGGAGCCCTCCGCCGAGAAAGGAGTTGATAAGCAGCGACCTGTGCGAGGGCCCCGTAGCCGTCCGTACGAGGTGTGGCACCACAAGCCCGACGAAGCCTATGACTCCGCTGACCGCGACGCAGGCGCCCGTTATCACCGAGGCGCCGATTAGGAGCGCCCTGCGCACCTTTACCGCGTCTACGCCTAGCTGCTTTGCGCCCTCTTCGCCTAGCGCCATAAGGTCGAGGTCCCGGCCGAGGACGAGGGCCATAATGAGCCCCGCGAGGACGTATGGGAGGCAGAAGGCGAGGTGCCCCCACCCGCGCCCCGTCAGCGAACCCATTATCCAGAAGACTATTGAGGAGACGGAATCCTCGTTGAGCGATTTTAAAAGGCTGATTGCCGCGGAGAGGGTGGTGGAGACCACGATCCCGGCGAGTATCAGGGTGCCGCTCCCCGCGTAACCGTGGCGGGAGGCGAGCAGGTGCACCGCGCCGAGCGCGAGGATAGCGCCTGCGAACGCCGCCAGCGGGAGGAGGCCGAGTCCCAGCGCTGTATAGCCGCCTAGTCCTAGGAGTATCGCTGTGGACGCTCCCAATGCCGCGCCGGAGGAGACGCCCACGGTGAAGGGGTCCGCAAGGGGGTTAAGAAGGATCCCCTGGAAGATTACGCCGGCCGCTCCAAGCCCGCCGCCGACGATGACGGAGAGGAGGACTCTGGAGAGGCGCACGTCGAGGAGAATGGCGAGCTCGACTTCGCTGAGCCCGAAATCACCCAACCCCAGCGCCTGCGCCGCGGCGCGCAAAAGGTCCAGCGGTCCCAGGCCGGAGGAGCCCACCGAGGAGGCGAAGAGTATCGCTAGGGGGAGGAGCCCGGCGAGCAAAAAGGTAAGCCGCGCGCCCCTGTTTTCTCTCACTTAAGCTCTTTCCTCACAATAAAAAGGCTCATATATTTGTCCGAACCCTCCTCACGCGCAACGTCGAGGCCGAGGTAGCAGCGCTCATGGGGGCGTGAGCACTCAACGCAGAACCATGTATGCATTCCGAGCCCTCGCTCGTCGAGGATGTCGCAGACCTCCCCGGAGTGCCGGTAGGGTTTCATTATAACCAGATTGTCCACCGCGTCTATCGCCTTTGAGAGCTTCTCGGTGGTCTTTGCCGCGCCGACAACCGCGAAGGACTCCTCTCCCTCGGCCAGCGGAGTGACGGTTGCCGCTGCGGCTGCCGCGAAGGAGGTTATGCCGGGGATAACCTTGACAGGTACGCCGGGGTCGATATCGCGCACGGCCTCAAGCACATAGGTGAAGGTGGAGAAGGTCATCGGATCGCCTATAGTCAAGAAAGCAACCGAGGCGGGCCTTTTAAGCGCCTCGACTATCTTCTCCGCCGCTTCGCGGTGGGGCGAGCGGCCGGAGACGGAGTCGAAGGTGTGGGGGAAGGGGAGGGCGATCACCTCTTTGCCCTGAAGGTATTCGTAGGCAATCTTACCCGCCATCGAGATGCCGGAGCGCTGGTGCCCTGCCGTGAATACCACGTCAACCTCTTTTATTGCGTTGACCGCCTTGATGGTTAAAAGCTCCGGATCGCCCGGGCCGACGCCGATGCCGTAGAATGTTCCAGCTTTGATTTTCATTAATATAGATCCTTTACACGCCTGCGCGGCGCACCAGATAGATTCCCAGGGTGAAGAAGGCCGCTCCAAAGGCCGCGAGCGCCGCCACCGATCCCCAGGGGATCGCACCACCAAAGGGGGCGGCGCGGATTGCGAGGTTGGAGTGGGTCAGGGGCAGCGCGCGCGCGGCGTACTCGGCCCAGACGGGGAGACGGTCCAGCGGAAAAAAGGTCCCGCACAAAAAGCTCATGGGGACTATGAAGAATGTATTTATATGTCCCTGATCCGCATGGCTTTTTACGATCATCGCCGCTACCACCGCCGCAGAGGCGAAGGTGAAGGCGTGGAGCAGGTAGAAGAGTAATGCAAGAGCCCCGGGTATCACCCAGGTCCCGAAGAAGCCCCCCATGAGATAAACCACCAGCGCCGCCAGCGTTCCGCGCACCATTCCGTAGAGGACTTCGCCTAGAACTATCTCCCAGGCGGAGACGGGCGCCATCTGGAACTCCTCGAAGATGCGCCAGTAAAAACGTGCGATGTTTATCTCCGTCGCCATTCCGTATGACTGGGTCATCGCGCTCATGGTGGCGAGGCCGGGGAGCATGAACTGGAGATAGGTCATCCCCTCCATCTCGACGTGGCGGCCTACTCCCCACCCGAAGACGAGGAGAAATAAAAACGGGCTCATCGCGTAGGCGGCGGCATGCTTGGTCCACCGCCTCATGTAGATGTGCGCCTCCCGGTAGAGAATTGCCCATACGCCGGTCACAGGTGCACCCTCCTTCCCGTCTCCTGGAGGAAGAGGTCTTCTAAATTGGTGGGGCGGAGCCTCCCGGCGTGGCCCGAACTTTCGAGAAACGCCGCCGCGGCTTCGCGGCTGGGGAAGCAGGTGGTCTCCGTGCGTCCGTCTTCAACCACATCGACCGCGTATTCACCTGATTTCCTGATAAGCTCCTCCGGCGTTCCCTCAGCTATAATCGAGCCCTTGTGGAGGATTCCGACGCGGGAGCATAGCGCCTCCGCCTCCTCAATGTAATGTGTAGTCAAGAAGACGCAGACCCCGCCCTCGTGGATGGTGCGCACAAGCTCCCACATCCGCCTTCTGGAAGCGGCATCGAGGCCGGTGGTGGGCTCATCTAAAAAGAGTATCCTCGGCTCGTGCATCAGGGCGCGGATTATGGTGAGCTTTCGCTTCATGCCGCCTGAGAGGGTTCGCGCAAGCGACCGCTCGCGCTCGGAGAGGTCGGCGAACTCAAGGAGCTCTTTAATACGCCTGAGACGAGAGGGCTTGTCCATGCCGTGAAGGAGCCCGTGCAGGTGGAGGTTTTCAGCGACGGTGAGGTCGGCGTCTATATTTATGTGTTGGCTGACCACGCCAATGTGGCGCTTGGCGCCAACCGGGTCCCTGACTACATCGACGCCGCCGACCAGCGCGCGGCCGGAGGTCGGACGCGCTGTGCCTGTCAATATGCGTATAGTGGTAGTTTTTCCCGCGCCGTTTGGGCCGAGGAAGCCGTATATCTCGCTCCTCTTGACCGAGAGCTCCAGCGTGTCCACGGCGCGGAGCTTTCCAAACTCCTTGACGAGGGCCCTGGTTTCTACGGCGAGTTCGTTACTTGAATTTAACAATAGTCATCATCCGATTATGCATTAATCTTGGGAAACAAACGTTTTTACCGCCCACGACCTCCGCTGTCAATCGACGATCCTTGACCGCTGATTGGGAGGGTGGTAGAAAGAGCGCCCCCTATAAAGTAACGGAGAAAAAAATGAGCGGTCAGGAATTCAGAACAATAGCAATAATTGCCCACGTTGACCATGGCAAGACCACCCTCGTAGATGCGATGCTCTGGCAGTCGGGCACCTTCCGTGAAAACGAGCGCGTGGAGGAGCGGGTGATGGACTCAAACGCGCTGGAGCGCGAACGCGGCATCACCATCCTGGCTAAAAATACAGCCGTAAACTACGAGGGGGTGAAGATAAACATCGTCGATACCCCCGGCCACGCAGACTTCGGCGGCGAGGTGGAGCGTACCTTGCAGATGGTCGACGGCGTCATCCTCCTCGTCGACGCAGCCGAGGGGCCGCTGCCGCAGACCCGCTTCGTCCTCCAAAAAGCGTTGGCTTTGGGGCTCCCCCCCATCGTTGTCCTGAATAAAATTGACCGCCCCGACAGGCGCCCCTCCGAGGTTCTCGATGAGATATATGCGCTCTTTATAGACCTTGACGCTACCGAGGAGCAGCTGGACTTTCCGGTTTTTTACACCAACGCAAAGGAGGGGATAGCGCACGTCGAGGAGGGGGATTCCTCCACGGACCTTCGTCCGCTCTTCGACGAGATACTTAAAACGGTACCCCCCTCCACGGGCAACCCCGACGCAGTGCCGCAGTTTCTCGTCACCAGCCTCGACTACAACGATTACGTTGGAAAGCTCGCCATCGGTCGGCTCTTTAACGGCACCCTAAAGCCCGGCGTCCAATACTCCCTCTCCACCTCTTCGGGGATAAAAAAGGTGAAACCGGCCCTCGTATATACCTACGAGGGGCTAAAGCGCGTTGAGGCGGAAAAGGTCGTCGCCGGGGATATAATAGCGGTGGCGGGTGTCGAGGATATAGCTATCGGCGATACCCTCACCGACCTTGAAAACCCCGCTCCGATGAAACGAATCGCAGTGGACGAGCCAACCATTGCGATGAATTTTTCGGTTAATACATCGCCCTTCGCCGGGCGTGAGGGCAACTATGTCACCTCACGGCAGATCCGCTCCCGGCTGGAAAAAGAGATACTCCATAACGTCAGCATAAAGCTTGAGATACCGGAGGCAGACCGTTTTGTCGTAATGGGCCGGGGCGAGCTTCAGCTGGCGGTCCTCATAGAGACGATGCGACGTGAGGGTTTTGAAATTTCGGTATCAAAGCCGGAGGTCATAACCAAAGAGATCGACGGACGCCTCCACGAGCCGATGGAGCTTGCAATAATCGATTGCCCAGACGAATTCGTCGGCGTCATCACCGAGAAGCTTTCCGGGCGTAAAGGTAGAATGGTGCAGATGCACAACCCGGGCCATGGGCGCGTAAGGATGGAGTTCTCCATTCCCTCGCGCGGGCTCATCGGGTGGCGCACGGAATTTTTAACCGATACGCGCGGCACCGGCATAATCAACTCCATCTTCGACGGGTACAAGCCCTGGCACGGGGATATACAAGGGCGCATTACGGGGGCGCTGGTAGCCGACAGGCGCGGCAAGACCACCACCTACTCGCTCTTTCATTTACAGCCTCGCGGCATACTCTTTCTCGGTCCCGGCGTCGAGGTTTACGAGGGGATGATCATCGGCGAGAACAGCCGCGACAATGACCTCGACGTACACGCTTCCAGGGAAAAGAAGCTCACCAACGTCCGCGCCGCAGGCTCCGACGATGCGCTCAGGCTATCACCGCCTAGGGAGATGACCCTTGAGCACGCCCTTGAGTGGATCGACTCCGACGAGTTGGTGGAGGTGACGCCGAAATCCATCCGCGTGAGGAAAAAAGTGCTCCAGGCGAATATGCGCCCCAAGAAGTACAAATCCGCCGAATAGCCTTACTCTCCGGCGCTCCAGAGTATTGTTATAACAGACCGGCGCGCCCCCGGAGGGAGGGTTACGCCTTGAACCATGCCTCACCCTTTATTATGATTTAGCTTCAACTTTATTTTTCCTTTGAGTCTTTACTTTTCAAGGAGGGGTAGGGATGAAAAAAAGGGTATCG
>PKTU01000011.1 GCA_002869005.1 Deltaproteobacteria bacterium | reverse complement strand
GGCTGCAGGAGAGTAGAACCCACATATACTTACTTTCGTGGTTGCTATATGGTTGCTAGGGACAAAAAAGGACTTACACCAAAATGATGTAAGTCCTTGAAATCGCGTGGTGAGCCGTCAGGGGCTCGAACCCCGAACCTAGTGATTAAGAGTCACTTGCTCTACCATTGAGCTAACGGCCCACGCTTGAGAGGGCAGAATAGTATCCGCGCGCCGCTTAAGTGTCAAGTGAGCGCAGACGTTTTTTCTCATTTTTTCTCGGCCACCTCGACGATTATCGAGCCGTCTAGTCCATCGCTTTCAACAACTCTTCTGTAGCGGCCTTTGTAGCCATGGTTTTCAAGTAGCCCGGCCACTGCTTCGCGCAAAACTCCACGGCCGGCGGCGCTGCCTTTTCCCTTGCCGCATATTATTCTAAGGCTGTAAATTCCCTCATCCTCAGCTTGGGTTAGTGCCGCGCTGACCTTTTCGAGGGCTTCAGGTACCCGGAGGCCATGGAGGTCAAGCTCCGGCAGCTTTTCTGGAAAGGCTGCGGATATAATCCTCCTTAAAAGAGTCAATCGCGCCTCAACATGTGGTGCGGCGGTGGGAGGCGAAGGTGGCTGGTTGGCCGATCAGCTTTTCCCACTTCGCCTGGGCCCCACCATCTGCGAAAAAGACCCCCACTGCGTCGTGATTGAGGTCCTCGGCTAGCTTTGGCAAGCGATCTGCGCTTACTGGGCCTTTTACAAAAACGCTTTCTCCCTCGGCCGCTAACCTTGCTGCGCGGCCCTGCCAGCCATCTTGGGCCACTAGCGTCAAGATCACGTCTCCGTGCCTCCTCGCCTCCTCGGCGGCAGTTGTTCCGGCAAGGTCACTGGGGATGAGCGCGCCGATGCGTGGTACGAGGTCGCGCCCAAGGTGGGCGAAATAGCGTTCCATATATTCATTTGCCCGTACCCGCCTCCTGAGCTCTTTAACCCTAGCGGGCACCATCTCCGGCTCGGAGTCGAGAATTATGGTTAAGGGGGAGTGCGATGCGCCTTTTGAGAAGGCGACGACCTCCTCCACCATAGCGTCGCTCCATCCGTCCATTATAAATGTAAAGTTGACGCCTGCCTCCTCCAGTATCTTTTGCGCGATACCCTGCGGCACACTCTTAGTCAATTTAGCCCCGGTTAAGGGGCTGTCCCCTTTGATTGGTCCTTCCCAGCTGCCGGAGAGAGGCGGGTTGCCGAACGGGTCAAGCTCAAGGCCCGTTGCCTCTTCATAGAGCAGAAATGCCTCTGAAATATCACGGCCAGTCATCGTGGGGGTTGTAATTATCGTGTACGGCGGCATGCCGAAGCCGAGCAGGCCAACCTCTTCGGCCTCTTCCGACAGCTTTGTTCCAGGCAGGAGCGCAAGCAAAAAGAGCTGAATGTCCGTTTGTGGAAGCTTGGTGAGGACGAAATCCAAGCTGCGTTTGAAGTCATCCAGCGTGTCGCCGGGGAGGCCTACTATAAGGCCAACCGAAGAAAGTATGCCCTCATCGGACAGTTCCTGCATTCTCCTTAGCCAGCGCGTGGAATCCCAACTTCGGCCTACTCCTTTAAGCGTCTTGAGGTTGGTGCTTTGCAGGCCAACCTCGCAACTTGCAAGCCCCGCCCTGGCAAGCCTTTTAACGTCACCGTCACGAAGTTTTTCCGCAACAAGCTCAGTGTGGAAGCTGAGTTCACCATCGCCGTTGGAGTGCTCCAGCGTCCTCAAGGTCTCCTCCCAATCTGGCCGCACGTTGAAGGACGGGTCCATCAGATAGATTTCTTTACCTCCATTTGCTTTGAACCACTGGAGATGGTCGGCGAGCCAGGTGTTACCGAAGCGCCTTACCTTGCCGAAGCGTTTTCCGTAATCGCAGTAAGCGCAATCGAAGGGGCATCCGCGTACGGTCTCAAGCCATGCCGACCCGTCCGGGTATGGAGAGATATAGCCTGAGATGTATGGAGAGGGGAGATCACTTAACTTTATGAGATCGCAGCTGGAAAGCGGCGACATAGAGCCGCTCCCCTTTAAGTTTCCGAGCATTGAAGCAAAGCGCGCCTCGCCTTCGCCTGAGAGCAGCAGGTCAAAAGAGCCGCGCTCTGTCAGCCAGCTATTGGAGGCTTCTACCTCAGGCCCTCCTCCGACTGTAACCACCCCTGCTGCCCGCAGCTCTTCAGCAATATTGGCTGAACGCTCTGAGTTCCAGAGATACAAAGAGAACGCTACCAGGTCCGGCTCTCTTGCCAATATGGCTTTAATGAGACGCCTATCCCCGGAGAGGTCCATTTGGGAGGGGGGGAGTATTTCAAATTCCCAGCCTGGAACATTCCGGCTGCCCCATGCTGACAGGTATCCAGCCGCCAGAGGTATATTTGCCTCACTTCCCGGAGGAGAAAATGCGGGAACCGGGAGCTGGAGGAAGAGTGCTTTTTTTATTTTGGGGGCCATCTACTTTTTGAAGAGCTTATTTAGTTCGGCAAGCGCCTCGCTTTTATTGTCTTTGGCAGCGACTTGCGTTTCTTCGCTTGGGCGGAAATAGTCGCAGGTTGTTGCGCGGTCCTTTTCAGCGACCCTTTCAGCTTGTTCTTCACGGCACTCATTATAGTGTCCGGGTGCGAAAAAATCACAGTTTACGCAAGCGCGAAGGTCGGCATCGCATTTTGGGCAGGTGTCGCGTCTGTACCAGGGAGGTTCAGGCAAAGGGGCGCCGCAGCTGGCGCAGGTATAACCCATCACCCGCTCCGCTCGCTCCGGTAGCCGCCGATTCCCTTTGATTTTGATCGCATTTGAGCCCGCCGGGCCACCATCTTTTCGGCGAACCCCGCCTTGAAGAGATAGGGAAGTGTGGTTTCTTCAAAGTGCTTCACGAGCGCTTCTTTAGTTACCTCGATCTCCTCTTTGAAAACGCCCATCTTTTCAAGCGGCTTCTCGAAGATCTCCTCGGTGGTCGGGAAGCGGCCCACGGCGAGCATTTTGATGTGGAAGATGTTCTCGTAGGCGTAAGGTTTGGTAAGGTCGAAGACCTCTACGACCACTCCGCCCGGATCTGTAAAGCGCACATGCGGCTCGCCAGGGAGGGCTACCATCTTTAATCGACCACCTCGGTCCATCCATAGGGGTCTTCGGCTTCTCCGAGTTGTATGGCCGTAAGGCGGTTGTAGAGGTCCAATACTTTGGGGCCGACTTTGCCGTCCTTGGCATAGGTAAAGACCTCGTCGCGATATGTCACCGATTCAACCGGAGTAATCACAGCCGCGGTGCCCAGGCAGCCCGCTTCGTCGAATTGGGGAAGCTCGTTAAGAGATACCGGCCGTTGCTCCACCTCCATACCCATGTCTTCGGCTATTTTAACGACTGACAGTCGGGTTATCGATGGCAGGATCGATTCCGACGACGGGGTTATGAATTTGTTGCCTTTGATTGCAAAGAAGTTGGATGACCCGGATTCGTCTATAAAGTTAGACTCCTTGGCGTCCAGATATAAGACTTCCGAGAAGCCGTCAGACTTTGCGCCAATGGTCGCACGCATCCCGGCGGCATAATTGCCGCCGCACTTGATGTCGCCGACGCCTCCGGGGGCGGCACGGTGTATAACCTCCTCCACGCGAAGCTTCACCGGAGTAAGCCCCTCCTTATAGTAAGGCCCGACGGGGGTCACGAAGATCATGAAGAGGTATTCGCTGCTCGGCTTAACCCCGACCTCGGCGGAGATGCCTATCTCAAGGGGCCGTATATAGAGGCTGGCGCCGGAACCGAAAGGAGGTACGAAGCGGGCGTTGGCCTTGACGACCCGGTGGACGGCCTCCCTGAAGAGGTCAATCGGCACCGGCTCCATCAGCAGCTTTTTTGCAGAGCGTTGGAGCCGCTTCGCGTTCTCTTCGACGCGAAAGAGCTGGATTTTCCCATCGGCGCGTTCATAAGCCTTCAGCCCCTCAAAAATCTCCTGGCCGTAGTGGAGGCAGGTGGAAGCCATCGAAATCGTAACGGTAGCGTCAGCAGTAAGTTCACCCTCCGACCACTTGCCGTCTTTGAAGTAATAGCGGATATTTTTGTCTGTATCCTGGAATGCGAAGGGGAGGTTGGCAAAGTCTAGATTGGCGCGCTCCATCTTGGCTCCTTATATGTAAAGTTCAAATAATTCGTTTGAGTTCGGGTCGAATCTTAATCATATCCCTAAAATAAAGGGCTGCGCAAGGAGATCGCCTCTTTGAAGGGCCATAAATAAAAGCACAGGCGCTACCGGTTGCATAATGCGTTTTTTGCCAGTAATCTTTATGCACTAATCCCTGCCACTGGAGGTGAATCGTGTTTAGAAGATTTATGGCCTATGCGATTATGTTTTCCATTTTATTCACACTTCCCGCGATGGCGGCCAAGCTAAAGGGTGTCGAATACCCAGACAAGGCGATGATTCAAGGGGAGGAGCTGACCCTTCAGGGCCTGGGCTTGCGGTCCAAATTCGTCTTCAAGGTCTATGTGGGGGCGCTATATCTAAAGACCCCAACCTCAGACGCGGAGGCCGTAATCAAAGCCAATGAGGTTAAGCAGATATCCATGACGTTCATGCGCGATGTCGACTCCGATAGCATGACCGATGCCTTCAAGGAGGGCTTCGAGGCAAACGCCCCGGATAAGGTTGAAGCGTTGGAGGATAGGATAGATAAATTCCTCAAACTCTTCACCGAGGAGGTAAAGGAGGGCCAGCAGATGGTCCTTACCTACAAGCCGGGCACCGGCACCATGGCGGAGCAGGGCGGCAAGGTTCTCGGCACGATAGAGGGGCAGGATTTCATGGAGGCGTTATGGTCGATCTGGTTTGGGCCCAAGCCCCCCTCCAATGACTTGAAAAAGGGCATGCTAGGCGTCAAATAATTAAGCTTAAGAGCCGCCCCCCGAGATAAGGGGGGCAAAAGCCCCGTGGTTGGCTGAGAAGCCCTGCGGGGTTTGCTTTATAAGCTTTCGCACAACAGGGTCGCGGCGCGCCTCGCCCAAGAGCTTTCTTAGCTCTCGGCGTTCAAGGGTCTCGGCGCCGCTGTAATCGCGGTAGAGAGAGAGGTCGTTTCGCCTGTCTTTTTCACGGACCTCAGTCAACCCATAGCTCTCAGGAGAGACCTCCATCTCGCCTCCTCCGGGGAGATTCATGAGGGAGAGGTTTAGGAAGGTGAGCGAATCTGCATGGTCTTTTATCCACTCGACCGTAGCCAAAGCCTCCTCGTACCGCTCGGTCGGGAGCCCAAAGAGAAAGTACCCGTATACACGTATTCCCGCCTCCGCAGCTTTCTTAACAATCGTTGAAGTTAGTTCGAGGTCGTTACCTTTGCCCATCATTTTTAGCAGCCGCGGAGTCGCCGACTCAATGCCCAGCTGAAGCATCTTGCAGCCGCCCTCGGCAAGGGCCTTTAAATATCCACGCTCCGCCAACTGCTTCTCCAGACGCGAGAAGCCATACCACTTAACGCTTTCGCCTTTAAAGCGTTCAGCAAACCTTCGCATATGCGCCGGCGATAACGCATTGTCCGTTAAATGAAGGTATCGGACCCCGACGGCGTCACGGAGCTTTAAAACCTCCATTGCCAATGCGTCGCCATCGGCGGCAACGTATGGTTGCCTGTCGCCCGCCGCTTCTGGGCAGAAAGCGCACTTTGCCCAATAACAGCCGCGCGAGGCTGAGAGGGGGAGGATCGGGGCCGGGGAGATGTAATCATCCCACCTGAGAGTGTTCCCCCATGGCGAGAAACTTACGCAACCCTTTGAATGTGTCCTGTTCCAGATGGAGTAACAGGGCGAGAGCATCCCTGGCGAATCTACAATCTTGCCCGACCGTGAGACGGCTAACAGCGCCTCTTCGCCGGGGCCGGATACTACGCCGTCGAAAATCTCAAAGATCCGGGAGCTGGGTGTTATTCTGGGCCGCCACGAGTGGACCAAGCCGCCGCCTGCCAACAAGGTGCCGGAGAAACCGGCCTTTTTAAGCAGACCGGATAGAGCAAAGGCATGAAGCGCCTGAGAAAGGTAGCTTATCGAGATGCCTACGATTGCCGGATCCCCTTCTAGGAGCTTTTCCGCCACACTTTTAAGCGCTGCCGAGGTTTGTATCTCCTCCGGTTCCCTACCTACGAGTGCCAGGTCGCCTGAGCTCAGGGGAGAGAGGTGGGGGTGCGTAAAGTCGGAGGTAGTGATGTGGCAGCCAAGCGCTCTTGAGGCCAAGCGAAAACCCTCATTCAGCTCGCCGATGCTACCCCTGTACCGGTTATAGTCGCTATATCCAGAGGGTGATTTAAGCCTCTTTAAGGCGCGCGCAACGTTGTGGGTTGCGCGGTGCGCGGATGTCGCAGCCGCTCTGTTGCCCTTAGCGGCTACTGAAGCAGCGTAGCCCTCAAGACAGTCGGATGAGAGCAACGCCTCCTGAAAGGTCAGGTTGGCGTCGAAGGGGTACGCGTCAACCCCTTTATTGCGAAGAAAGCCAACCAGGACGGGAACCGCCGGGTCTACCTCGGAAGCCTTTGCCACCGGCGGAGTGACCAGCGCAACCTTAACCCCGGTCAATTGTCACTCCGCTCAGGGTCTTTCCCCCGCAAGTGAGATATCACGACTGAAGATAGGCAGACCGCCAGCGCCATCCCCATAGCGGCTCGCCAGCCTGTCATGAAGGCCGGATGGTTGGAGAGCGACGCAGTGCCAATCGAGGTCCCCCCGGCCTTTACAAGGGCGATGTCAAAGACCGCCGCGCCCAGCGCCACGCCCAAAGCCATACCAAGGTTCCTGGCAACTGCGGTGAGGCTGCCGGCTACGCCAAGCATTTGGGGAGGGACCGCTCCCATCACGGAGCTGGTGTTCGGCGACATGAAGATAGCGGTTCCTACCCCGAGCAATAGCAGGCCGGCGAAAGTTAAGGCTAAAGAGGAGTCCGGGTCGATCAGGATGAACGCGACAAAGGCCCCGGCGCGTATTATAAGCCCGGTGGTTGTAAGTAGGCGGTACCCTATGCGGTCCGAGAGCCCTCCAGCCCAATGGGCGAGGCTCATCATGACAAGGGGGGTCACCATCATCACCATCCCCATCGTCGAAGTGGATAACCCGACGACTCCAGTAAGGTAAAAGGGGAGGAAGAGGATAGACACTATTCCCGAAATAAAGGTCAATAGTGAAGCGGCGAGCGCGAAGGTAAAGCGCCTGTTCTTAAAGAGAGAGAGGCGTATCAGCGGGTCCGCCGCCCTCTTCTCCCTCAAGACAAACCCACCGAATAGAATCGCTGAAACGATGAAAATAAGGTATGGGGGCGAGCTCCCGTGCTCTCCCATCTTTGATGAGGCTGTGAGCAGCGTCGCGCAGGCGGCGCTGAAAAGGAGTGTCCCGGAGAGGTCGAAACGTTGCCCCGGTTTTGTGAATTTCAGGGGAGGGAGCTTCGCCAGGCCATAGGCGACTGCACCGATACCGATGGGTAGATTGATGTAGAAGATAGCCCTCCAACCGAGTAGGTCCAGAAGTAGACCCCCGAGCGGTGGTCCGGTGGTCAGCCCCAGTCCGACCACGGTGCCGGTTAGCCCCAGGCCCCTGCCGCGGTGCGATGGAGGAAAGGTAGCGGTAACTATGGCGGGTGCTGCAGCCATCAACATTGCCCCGCCAATGCCCTGAATTCCCCGCGCCACAATGAGTGTTACTGCGGTAGGCGCAGCGGCGCAAAGCAGAGAGCCTGCGGTGAAGACTGAGAGCCCTCCCAGAAATACTCCCTTTTGCCCGACAATGTCGGCTACCCGGCCCGCGGCGAGAAGTAGCCCCGTAATGACGAGCATGTAGATAGAGAGCACCCACTGTATGAGTCCAAGCCTGGCCCCGAAGTCAGCTCTTATAGAGGGGAGGGCCACTGCGACTATGGAACCGTCGAGGGTTGCCATGTAGACGCCCAGCGCCACACAGAAAAAACTTGCCCAGGGTATATTTTGTTCGTCTATGTTTTTTTCACGCACTTCCAGCTCCTGAAAGATTGATAACACTACTGCTTTTGACCAAAGGGGTCCACTATCTTGTTTCATAGATGGAGTGCGCAGGGTAAGATTTCATTGAAGGAGGGTTTTTATGAAAGAGGATACACTAGAGATTCTGGAGCAAAAACTAGATGAGCTTATGAGCGAACGGGATGAACGTGAAGCTAATTTGCCTGCTCACTCGATTAGGCCGCACCAACTTCTCATAATTGAGGAGCTAACGGAACGTATCGACGAACTAAAGATGAGAATAGATGCGCTTAAGAGTTGATTGGAGAGGGGAAAGATGAAAAAGATCGAGGCGATAATAAAACCATTTAAGCTCGACGACGTAAAGGACGCCCTGCATGAGGTTGGGGTTCAGGGTATTACGGTATTGGAGGTTAAGGGGTTCGGGAGGCAAAAGGGGCATACCGAAGTTTACAGGGGCGCTGAATATACAGTCGATTTTCAGCCGAAGGTGAAGATCGAGGCCGCTGTCGAGGACTCAATGGTTGAGAAGGTTATCTCGGCTATAGAGGGCGCCGCCAACACCGGCAAGATCGGCGACGGAAAGATTTTCGTGCTGCCCCTTGAGGAGGCGGTGCGCATCAGGACTGGCGAAAGAGGAGACGAGGCGCTTTAGGCGTCTCCTCTCCTTGAGGAGACCTCCCTTGCCGCCAGCCTTGCACGCATCTCTTTCACTATAGATGCAAGCTTTTTTGATCTGGCCTCATAGAGGAGGACTCCCTTCTCGGGAGTCGCTTTAGAGGGGTCACCCCAAACTCCACCGGGCCAGCGCGAGCGCTTGTCGCGGGAGAGAAACGGCTTTTCAAAGCGCGGGTATTCCTCAGGGCTGGTGCCTTTTACAAGCTCGGGATGTATAGCCATTATCCTGCATGTCTCATTCTCGCCGGCGTGGCCGTCATCCTCGGTTTCAACGATATCGTCAGCACCGGCATCGGCGGCTAGGTGATATTCGCAGAGCACGGCAACCTCCATGTCGTAAAACTTTCCAAGGATGCGCTCGGCGCTCTCTTCGATGGCGCTCATATGTATGCCGCCCGCGTGACCGCTGGCTAAAATCAGCCCACGTATTCCCTGCCTGTATAGGGATGATGCTATATCTACTATGAAACCCCTCAGCGTTTCGGGGGATATGGAGATCGTGCCCGGATGCTCGCTTGTGGAGCGGCAGAACCCGTAGCTTAGAGGCGGACAGAGAAAAAAGTCCGCCATAGCCGTGGCGAGTTTAGCGGCATGAAATACCTGAAGGGTATCTGTGTCGAGCGGCAGGTGGTTGCCGTGCTCCTCGGTGGAGCCGAGAGGCAGGAGGGCTATCCTTGTTCTTTTAAGCCCCTCCGCGAACTCCTTCATAGTCATCCTTGACACTTCCATTTTTCCGCTCCCTTCAAAAAAGGGCTTAAGGCACGAGGAAAAAGGTGCCGAACCCCTTGCTAGACCTTGACTTTAAAGCGACCACCGGTTTACTTTACACAATTCCTGAATTCTCAGGAAGGCCCATCCCGTGAGGAAATCACATGGTCAAAATAGCAGCGGTACAGGTGGCTGCCTCGGAGGACACCTCGCGCACCCTTCGTAAGGTCGCTCAATACCTAGAGGCGGCGGCCGCAAAGGGTGTAAAAATAGCTTGTCTGCCTGAGCTTTTTGCGTGGGGTTGGTTTCCCGCTGTCAAGGATGAGGGGAACTTCTCGCTGGCGGAGCAGGCAACCGGCCAAGTTGCGGCGGAGGTCAGCGGGCTAGCAAAAAAGCTGGGGGTCGCTGTGATCTGCCCCATCTTTGAAGCCGGGCTGGAAGGTAAACGTTACAATGCGGTTTACGCCTTTGATTCCAAAGGTGAAGTTGCCGGCCACTACCGGAAAGTTCATGTCCCGAGCTTGCCCTTTTGGGAGGAGAAGTTTTACTTCTCGCCGGGAGACACGGGCTTTCCGGTTTTCGACCTGGATGGGGTCAAGGTTGGAGTGCAGCTTGGCTGGGACAACTTTTTCCCCGAAGGCTTCAGGNGCTTCAGGTCTCTGGGGCTAAAAGGGGCGGAGGTCGTTTTCCTGCCCTCAGCCGCGGCGTTCGCCAGCCAGGAGCGTTGGCTCGCCATGTGCGTCGCCCACGCCTTCTCCAACGGATTTTACCTCATGAGGGTAAACCGTGTAGGTACTGAGGCGGGGCTTGATTTTTACGGAAACTCATTCTGCATAAGGCCCGATGGCGACCTTGCGGCGGAGCCCCTTGGAATGGGCGAAGGAATACTTCTCGTGGATTGCGACATATCCCTCGCAAAGGACACCAAGGAGCTTTGGCCCTTTTTGCGCGACCGCCGTCCCAGCGAGTACGCGGCTCTTTCGTCAAACGATAACTGCTGCGAAACCGGAGATTGAATATGCCCTTTGACGCCAGGAAACAATGCGCTGTCTGCGCGTGGCGCGCCGACTGCACCAAGAAATTCAGAACAGAAGAGTCAAATCTCCACTGCGCCGACTTCACTCGGGATAAGAAGATTCCAACGGAGGATTCGGAGGCGGCTGCCGCTGATACCGGTGACCGTATGAAGACCTTGGAGAATGTTTTCGGAGATTGATTTAGATAGAATATTTAAACTTTATTATATATGAAAGGCAGCGCTGAGAAGTGAAAGCGACGCTTACGGATCTGATAACAAGAGCCTATGAACTGGCAGCTAAAAAGGGTGAGCTCCCAGACGTCTCTCTTCCGCCCTGGAAGATAGAGTTACCCAAAAACCCTCGCCACGGCGATTACGCAACGAATATCGCTATGGTCACGGCCTCGCTCGCCAAGCGCGCGCCCAGGCAGGTGGCTGAGGCGATCCTCGCGAACCTCGAAGACACGGAAGGGGTCCTTGACTCCTGCGAGATAGCAGGCCCCGGCTTTATAAACTTCCGCTTCAAGCCCGCTCGTTGGCACCGTATTGTGGGAGATATCCTCGCCGCAGGACCTGAGTACGGCAGGAGCGGCGCAGGCGGAGGCAAAAAGGTTCAGGTAGAGTTCGTCTCCGCTAATCCCACGGGGCCACTGCACGTCGGGCACGGCCGGGGAGCGCTCCTCGGGGACGTCCTTGCCAGCCTTCTTGAGGCAGCCGGATTTGATACGGACCGCGAATACTATATAAATGATGCCGGAAACCAGATGGCTACCCTCGGTGCTTCCGTATATGCCAGATACCTCGAACTGTGCGGCCGGGAAGTTGACTTCGGCGAAAATCTATATCAGGGCGATTACGTAAAGGATATCGCCGCCGGTTTCATCGAGCGAGAGGGCGAACGCTACCTTGAGCTGGATGAGGATGAAGCGGTTGAGCTCCTGGGCCTCTCTGCGGGGAGGATCATCCTCGATGGTATACGTATTGACCTTGAGGAGTTCGGGGTCACCTTCGACAAATGGTTCTCCGAGCGCTCCCTATACGAGTCGGGCCGGGTGTCGAAGACCCTTCTGGCGCTTGAAGAGAGCGGCGCCGCGTACCGCAAGGACGGGGCGCTCTGGCTAAATACAAGCAAGTTCGGCGACGAGAAGGACCGAGTGCTGGTTCGCGCCGACGGCAGGGAAACATACTTCGCATCGGATATTGCCTACCACCACGACAAATATGAGCGCGGTTACAAGGAGATTGTCGACGTATGGGGCGCTGACCATCATGGTTATGTTCCCCGCATGAAAGCTGCCCTTGAGGCTACCGGGCATGACCGGGACTCGCTGGATATCCTGATGGTTCAGCTCGTAAGTCTGCTGAGGGGCGGAGAGCCGGTGTCAATGTCCACGAGAGCCGGGGAGTTCGTCACCCTTGAGGAGGTCGTAAAGGAGGTGGGTAGGGACGCAGCCCGTTTCCTCTTCCTGACACGCTCCTCGGATACCATGCTGGATTTCGATTTGGAGGTGGCGAAACAGCGCACCTCCGACAACCCGGTCTTTTACGTTCAGTATGCGAACGCCCGAATATTCTCTGTGCTAAGGGAGGCAAAAGCCGCGGGCGTTGATATAACGGGGGGTAATGATATATCACTTGCCACCCTCACACAGGACGAGGAGATCGATATGATAAAGCTCCTCTACCTGTTCCCGGAGGTCGTCGAGGGCGCCGCGCTCCTTCGTGAGCCGCACCGCCTTGCCTATTATCTCCAGGACCTCGCCGCCAATTTTCACCAGTATTACAACAAGCACCGATTCCTCGTTGAGGATGAAGCGGTGGCAAAGGCAAGGCTTGCGCTGGTGAGGGCCATCTCTACAGTGATAGTAAATGGCTTGACCTTGATGGGCGTTTCCGCGCCGGAGAGCATGTAGCGCCATGCACCGTATCTTCAAAAAGGTTGAAGAGGGACTCGTTATCAAGCTCGACCAGCAGCAGCTTGTTGCCGCCGTGACCGGGATTATATTGGTGGGGGTCCTTACATTTCTCGTGGGAGTTCTGGTAGGCAGGATGCTCTGGGGGGCAGCCGCCGCCGTCCGCGAGCCAACGCCGGGGATGAGGGTTGTTGCGCCGGCCGAGAAGATCGTTGCCGAGCCAGCGGCCACCGAGGAGAAAACGCCGCCGCCCGTTGATATGACCTTCTATGAAGGGTCTTCCGACACAGAGCCCGCGCCCGTGGAGGAGCCGGAAGAGGTGAAGCCCGCGCCGGTAAAAATAGTTGAGAAGGCCCCCGAGAAGAAGATCGCCCCCAAAGAGATGGCGCCTAAACCCAAAGCGCCCCCTCCTACGCCTAAAACTGCCGCCAAAGCGCCTTCGCAAAGTGCTGGCGCCTACACGGTCCAGCTTAACTCTTTCAAGGAGCGCGCCCTTGCAGAGCGCATGGTCAAGGCCCTCTCCGGTGCGGGGGTTTCAGCGATGGTCAACCACGCTAAAGTTGACGGTGGCAGCTGGTACCGGGTTCAGTCAGGTTCATTCGATACAAAGGAAAAGGCGGAAAAATATAAAAGAGACCTTGCCAAAAAGGGCATCCAGGGCTATGTAACCGGGCGCTGATAAAAAATCCCCAAAGGAGAATAACGTGTCCAAGCTCGCCGAGGCGATAAAAGCAGATACAATCAAGGCGATGAAGGCCAAGGAAAAGCTCAGGGTAGATACCCTCCGCATGGTCACCGCCGCGATACAAAATAAAAAGATAGAGAAGCGGGAAGAGCTCTCCGAAGATGAGGTACTGTCAGTTCTCATGACCCTCTCAAAACAGAGGAAAGACTCCATAGAGCAGTTCACGAAGGGTGGACGTGACGACCTTGCCGACAAGGAGACTGCGGAGCTTGCCATCATACAGGGCTACCTCCCCGCGCAGCTCGGCGAGGATGAGGTCCGTGAGGTGGTAAAAGAGGTCATAGCCGCTACCGGCGCTACTTCCCCGGGAGATATGGGCAAGGTAATGGGTCAGGTCATGGGCCGCTTGAAGGGCAAAGCCGACGGTAAGATGATAAACGCAATGGTAAGGGAACTTCTGGGGGCATGACCCCGGAGACCTATGGATTTTCACGCGGCAAAAGTACTTGATTACGGGAGGGTGCTCTCCCTCCTCTCAAGGGAGACCTCCACCCCTAAGGGTGGCGAAAGGGCTCTCGGCTTAACCAAGGAGTCTTCATACGAGAGAGGTTTGGCGCTGCTCGACGAGCTCGATGCCTTCGCCGTTCTCGTGGGCTCAATTGGTCAGCCGCCCCTTTCAGGCTTCGTCGACATAGAGGATGCGCTTGACCGTAGCGGTACGCAGGGCGCCTGCCTGGACGTAGATTCTATGCTCGGCGTTTCGTCAACTGTCTCCGGTTGCGCGCGGCTAATTGAGTACCTTGAGGACGCGGCGCAGGAGAATTCGAGAATTGGAGCCTACGTTAAGGGCCAATCGCCGCTATACCCGCTGGAAGAGATGTTTTTACGCACCTTTGGCCCCAGAGGCGAGGTGCTGGATACGGCTTCACCTGAACTAAAAGCCATACGCGACGAGTTAAAAGAGCTCCGTGGCAAAGTAATGCGCACATTAAAGCGCATCCTCGGCAACACGGAGTACGAGCATGTGGTGCAGGAGGACTTCATTACCCTGCGCTCCAACCGTTATGTGGTTCCGCTGAAGACCGACTTCAGGGGTTACCTCTCGGGCATAGTTCACGACCACTCGAACACCGGCCAGACGGTCTTCGTCGAGCCGATGGAGGTGGTGGAGATAAACAACCGGGTGGGTGAGGCCAAGGAGGAGGAAAGCGCCGAAATCAGGCGGATCCTCATGGCGCTCACGGCCAGCATAGGGGGCTATGCGCATACTATAAAGGCGCAGATCCTAATAGGGGCGCAGATTGATTTGCTCTCGGCGAAGTTGAGGCTGGCGAAGAGGGTGAATGGAGTTCGCCCGGAACTGGTTCGAGAGCCGGTCCTTGAGATTAATGAAGCCCGGCACCCCTTCCTTGATATAAGGGAGAACCTGGATGTGGTGCCCATCGATATCTTTTTCGAGGATGAGACCAGGCTGCTCCTTGTAACCGGAGCGAACGCGGGGGGAAAGACCGTCGCACTTAAAACCGCCGGACTTCTTACGATGATGGCGCACTCCGGCCTTTTAATCCCCGCAGCCGAAGGCAGCAGGGTCGGTTGGTTCCCTGAGGTGTTGGCCGATATAGGGGATGAGCAGGACATAGAGAGGGATCTTTCAACCTTCTCCGCCCACATGGCTAGGATGAAGGAGATATTCGACCTCGCAGGTGAGGGGACCCTGGTGCTCCTTGACGAACTGGGTACCGGGACAGACCCGGCGCAAGGGGTAGCCCTCTCGGTTGCGATACTTGAAGAGCTAAAAGCGATGGGGGCAAGAGTTTTCGCCACCACGCACCTTGACGGGCTTAAAAGCTACGCGTACTCCTCTGCGGAGGCTCGAAACGCGGCGGTATCCTTTGACCCTGAAACAGGAACGCCGAGGTACAGACTCCTCTATGGTCAGGCAGGTTCCTCCAACGCCATAGAGGTAGCGAGGAAGATGGGCCTTCCCGAGGGAGTTCTCATGCGCGCGGCCTCGCTGACCGGCGAGGAGGGCGACGGCACCGCCGGCATTCTCCGCGACCTTGAGCTTGCGCGTGACGAATCGCGCAGGGCGCGAGAAGAGTCGGAGCGGCTTAATCGAGAGCTAAGTTCCTCATTAAAAGAGCGCGAAGCAGAGTTGGAAGAGGCGAGGAGCGAGAGGCGTAAGGCCCGGGCAGAGGCGCGCAGCGAGGCTATGTCTATGGTTCGCGAGATGCGAAAGAGCTTCAAGCGCGCCGTCGATAGATTTCAAAGCGGTGAAGTGACCAGGCAAGAGGCCCAAAAAGAGGTTGAGAAGCTCGCGGGAAAAGTTAAAGAGCGTTTCCCAAAGCCGCTCCCGCTTGAGGAGACAAGGCTGGATCCGGCGGATATAAAGGTCGGCGTTAAAGTTCGTGTAGCCTCACTCGGCAAGGATGCGGTGGTTGAATCGGAGCCGACCGGAGAGAAGGTTCGCGTGCTCGCTGGTGGTATAAAGTTGACAGTGCCGTTGACCGAGCTTTCTAAGCCCGGCGGAGTAAGCGGTGAGCGAAAGAGGAAGAGGATTAAAGCCGTAGCCTCCGTCAAGGTCGATGCGGAGCGGGGCAGCCCCGACATCGTGCTCATAGGCCGCACGGTTGATGAGGCGCTGAGCGAGCTTGAGCGAGCTGTGGATAAGGCGATCGTCTCAGGCATATACAAGTTTAGAGTCGTCCACGGACGCGGAACGGGGGCGTTGAGGGAGGCTGTTCGCGAGACCATCGCGCGCACCTCAAATTTGAAGCGCGTAGAAGATGGCTCCGGCGACGACGCAGTTACATGGGTTGAGGTAATTTAAGATAAAGAGGGCAGATGCTCATCCCTGAGGATATCCTTCAGACTATACGCGAGCGGGTCTCAGTCGTAGACGTCGTTAGCCAGCACGTCGCGCTTAAAAAGGCAGGCAGCGCGTGGAAGGGCCTTTGCCCGTTCCATGCTGAAAAGACTCCTTCCTTTACAGTGAACGAGGATAGGGTCACCTTTAAATGTTTCGGCTGTGGAAAGGGGGGAAATATCTTCACCTTTCTCATGGAGGTGGAGGGGCGCTCCTTCCGCGACGCCGCCGAGCAACTTGCACAGAAAGCCGGAGTCGTTATTCCCACCGGCGGAGACGAGGCTGAGGAGCGCGCCCGCAGGCAGGAGGTGGAGGCTATACGGGAGATTTTGGAGCTAGCCTCCCGTTATTACCGTTACCAGTTCGTTGAGGGCCGCGCAGGGGAGAGAGCCAGGGAATACGCTGCCTCCCGTGGCCTCACCGAGGAGACCCTGGCAACCTTTAACGTGGGGTGCGCGCCGGAGGGTTGGGACAATCTGGCCCGATACCTTGCGAAGAAGAAGTTGTCACTGGAGCATGGCGAAAGGGCGGGGCTCCTGGTGCAGAGGAAAAACGGTGGATACTACGACCGCTTCAGAGATCGCCTGATCTTTCCGATAACCGATACCTCCGGGAGAACCGTCAGCTTCGGAGGTAGGGTCCTCGGAGAGGGCGAGCCAAAATATCTGAACGGTTCCGAGACCGAGGTCTTCCATAAAGGAAGGGTCCTTTACGGTCTCTTCCAGGGGGGTGAGGAGCTTAGGCGCACCAACAGGGCTATACTTGTCGAAGGTTATATGGACGTCGTCATGCTCCACCAGTTGGGAACCAGAGGCGCCTTGGCTTCCCTGGGCACCGCGCTTACCCGCGAGCACGTCGAGATAATGAAGAGGAGGGTGGGCGAAGCCGTTCTCATCTACGATGGCGATGACGCTGGAAAGAAGGCCATGGAGCGCAGCCTTGAAATCTTCCTCTCCGAGGGGTTCCCGGCTCGCGCTGTCTTGTTGCCGGATGGAGAGGACCCCGACACCTTCGTGGCGGGAGGAGGGGACCTTGAGGCGTTGGTGCAAAATGCGCCACCCCTGTTTGACGTAACCCTGGGCTTTATCTCGGGGCGTCACAACATCGAGGGAGTGGAGGGCAGGATCGACGCGGTCAATGAGACCTTGCCGGTATTAAGGGCGGTAACTGACGGGCTTAGCCGCGACCTTTATATAAAACACGCCGCGGAACTCTTAAGGGTGGATGAAAACCTTTTGAGGACAAAAGTTGCTGCCAAAGGGGGCGTTGCCACTACAGAAGAGGTAGCCTCGCGCGACACGCTCGACCCCCTCCAGCTGGCATTGTTAAGGGTGCTGGTTCATGACCTCAAGGCGAGGAAAGCCTTCAGGGAAAAGGGCGGTGAGACCCTTCTGGACAACGTGCTCATAATGGAAGCTTCAATCTTCGTGGCGTCCCGAGAGGAGCGCGCGTCGCTCTTCCCCCTTGAGCTGGCAGGGGCCGGATTGCAGGAGATATTGTCCTCGGCGGTCATGGACGACTCGCCCGGAGATTACGGCACTATAGCGGGGGCGCTTGAGGTGCGGTACCTTCGTAAAATCTCGGACGATCTGCAAAACAGGATGAACGAGGCTGATCGAAGCGGCGAAGGAGAGCTTTTTAAAACATTGGCTAAGGAAAAAGTAGCCATCGACCGAAAGATAAGCCAACGTCTTAAATACAAGCAGGGAAATGAAAAATAAGCCGACAGCCCAAAATTAGTAACTACCGGTTTGACGCCGCATCAAATAGACGGTACTTTTTCAGGTTTCGACAGGGAGACCGCTGATAATGTCAAGAATTAGATTGGAAGCCATCGAAGAGCTGCTTGAAGAGGGGAAGGACCGCGGGTTCCTCACCTACAAGCAGATCAATGCCGCGTTGCCTGAGGATATGGTAGACGCCGAGAGCCTCGATGAGCTTATTATGATGTTCCGCGACCTTGATATCGCCGTAGTCGAGGGGGATGACAGCGGTGATGACGGTAAAGCAGATAAGAGCGAGGGGGGAGATGACGACTCCTCAGCCGATTCCGACGAAGATTCCTCCGGTGATGAGGAGGAAGAGGAGGAGTCTACCGATTACGAGTCGCTCTTTGAGAAGACCAATGATCCGGTGCGAATGTATCTCAGGGAGATGGGCTCGGTGGCCCTCCTTACCCGTGAGGGCGAGGTCGAGATAGCCAAGCGCATCGAGGCAGGGCTGAACGAGGTCTTTGAAGCCGCCTTCAGCGGTTCGCTCGCCGTCATAGAAGTTGAAGAGATCGCAAACAAGCTGATTGAAGGCGAGATAAACCTCCGCAGCGTCGTCGATACTTTGGATGAGGACGAGGAGGAGGAAGAGGAAGACGATGTAGATGAGGAGGAAGCCACCGAGTACGACGAGGATGGAGATCTATCCGAAGATGAATCCACGCCCCCCGAGCCTAACGAAAGTGACGCAGTGGCTATGGCGGAGGCCGAGGTGGGTGATGATGAAGTTGAGAAGACCCCGGCTGAACTCCAGCTTGAGCGCATAGTATCAACGGTAAACCAGATTAGCGCATGTGACCTCGAACGCGCCAAGCTTCGCCTCGCCAAACGCGAGGGGAAGATAAAGACCGCCGAGTTCAATAAGAAGATCAAAGAATATCAGGACGAGATTGTCGTCCTCTTCAGGACATTGAATCTCCGGGATGTGGTTGTTGAGCACATAGTCTCGCGGTATTTCCAGCTGGCCGAGGAGGTTAAGGCCACAGAGGCCGCCCTTGAAAGGCTGGAAGCCACGATAAAGATGGAGCCCTTGAAGTTCATCTCCATCTGCATCGCCGAGCCCCTCCGCGATGTGTGCTACAAGATGAATATGCGCCCCGATCAGGTTAAAAAGCTGCGGAAGGAGGCGGCCCGCTACATTGACCTCATAGACTCCATGGAGCAGGTCACCGGCCTTGAGCGAAATGCTCTTTTCTCAAAGGTGCAGGAGATCCGCTCCGGGCAGATGCGGGCCAAGTTGGCAAAAAGTGAACTTATCGAAGCCAACCTGAGGCTGGTTGTCTCAATCGCTAAAAAGTACACGAACCGCGGCCTTCAATTCCTAGACCTCATTCAGGAGGGGAACATAGGCCTAATGAAAGCGGTTGATAAGTTCGAGTACCAGCGGGGCTACAAGTTCTCCACCTATGCTACATGGTGGATCAGACAGGCCATTACCCGCGCTATAGCCGATCAGGCCAGGACTATTCGAGTCCCCGTGCACATGGTCGAAACCATAAACAAGCTCGTAAGAACGAGCCGTTACCTTGTGCAGGAACTGGGCAGGGAACCGAAGCCTGAGGAGATCGCTGAGCGGATGGACATGAGCCCGTCCAAGGTGAGAAAGGTCCTCAAAATAGCCAAGGAGCCCATCAGCCTTGAAACTCCGATTGGAGACGAGGAAGACAGCCACCTGGGGGATTTTATCGAGGACAAGAAGGCTGTCGCGCCCGATGACGCGGCGGTTTTGTCAAATCTCTCGGAGAAGACCCGTGAAGTGCTTGGCACCCTGACCCCACGCGAGGAGAAGGTGCTGCGTATGCGCTTCGGCATTGGTGAAAAGTCAGACCACACCCTTGAGGAGGTCGGGAGGGACTTCGCCGTTACGAGAGAGCGAATAAGGCAGATAGAAGCAAAGGCGCTTCTAAAGCTCAGGCACCCCACCAGGTCCAAGAAGCTGAAGCACTTTCTAAAATAAATTTGTGTGGTGGTCAAAAAAACTCTTGCGCCCCCACATGCGCTGTGATATTTATCCTGCCTCCTTCGGGGGACTATGCTGCCCCGACGGCTCCACTGCCCGGGCTTAACGGTAAGAGCCGACAAAGAGCCTAGTTGTAAAGAAGCCCTG
>PKTU01000169.1 GCA_002869005.1 Deltaproteobacteria bacterium | reverse complement strand
GAGGAGCTCATCACCTCCGACACAATAGCCCTCTCCGGCCCGGCACGTGAGTGTGAGAAGATAAAAGTGCTATCCGTAGCCTCTTTACTAGCTGAGGCAATTACCAGGATTCAAGAGCGGGGCTCCGTAAGCTCGCTTTTTGATTGATAAACACCAACATTTGAACATTCAGCGTTTTATCAACGTTTAGAAGGAACAAGCCATGACTAACGAATTTGAATTTCCCGTAGAACTCAAAGAGACCGCGGGTAAAGGCGCAGCGCGTAAGGTTCGCGCCGCCGGTATGGTCCCCGGAATACTCTATGGACATGACACCGAGCCGGTGATGGTAATTTTTGAAGAGCGCCTCCTTGTAAAGGCTCTCTCCACTCCTGCCGGTAGAAACGTCTTCCTCAAGTTCAAGAGTGAAGCCAAGGAACTTGACGGCGCCAAAATCCTTATAAAGGACCTCCAGGTGCATCCCCTTAAGCGCCGCTTTGTGCACGCCGATTTTTATAAGCTCGACCTCAACCGCGCAATCACCGCAGAGGTTCCCGTCCGTCTCGAAGGCACCTCGGAGGGTCAGAAGCTTGGTGGAATCCTCCAGATCGCCCGCCATGCGCTTGAGGTCTCTTGTCTCCCCGATGCTCTGCCGGAATCCATAGTCGTCAACATCTCCAAACTTGGCTTTGGAGACAGTATCCATATCAGCGACATTGAGGAGCCCGAAGGAGTTACCTTCCTGCAGCCCGGCAAGCTAGCCGTCTGCGCCATAGTAGCCCCGGCAGCCACTTCCGATGAAGCGGCAGAAGGCGAAGAGGAAGAGCTTGAAGAGGAGGGCTCCACCGAGACAGCAGAGTCCGAAGAGGAATAGCGAAGCAAAAGGAAGAAAGGCAACGTGGCGCTTATCGTCGGGTTGGGGAACCCTGGCTCACGGTATGAGGATACGAGGCACAACGCAGGCTTCATGGTTGTCGATGCCCTGGCATCCGAACTTGACGCTCCGCCTTGGAAGGAGTGGGGGGAATCGCTGCTAACTTCCGTTTCATTGCAATCGGGAAAACTGATACTTGCCAAGCCGCTTACTTATATAAACCTTAGCGGCAAGGCTGTTTCAGCTTTGATACACAGTTTTATACTGGACTCTGACCCCTTTATCGTTGTACACGACGATATGCATATTCCATTCGGCTCACTGCGCATCAAGACCTCCGGGTCAAGCGGGGGCCACAACGGTGTCAGATCGGTAATTGACAGTTTGGGGAGCGATAAATTCTCCCGTTTAAAAATTGGCGTTGGTGGCCCCTCCGAGGGCCTATCGGTAGTGGATTTCGTTCTCGCACCCTTTACCGAGGCGGAAACGAAGAGCCTCCCCCGCTTTATTGCGGCCGGGGCTCAAGCATTGAGAATGTTAGTAGAGGAAGGCCCGCAGTGGGCCATGAACCATTTCCACTCTTTACGTTTTGAGGAACAGGAGGAGCCATGAACCTCGACAACTGGACCAACCTAGCCCCGTTTATCGGCATCGTGGGCCTGGCGGCAGCAGCGATAATTTACGCTGCAATTACGAAACTAAGCGCCGGCAACGAGAAGATGGTAGAGATTTCAGAAGCCATCCATGAAGGTGCGATGGTATTTCTCGCCAGCGAGTATAAGCTGCTCGCAATCTTCATTGCCGTAGTCTTCTTTCTTCTTTTCTGGAAGATCTCGCCCAATACCGCCTTCGCATTCCTTGGCGGCGCCGGCTGCTCTATGCTCGCCGGTTTTTTTGGCATGAAGGCAGCGACCCGGGCAAATGTCCGTACCTCTGAAGCTGCGCGCTCGTCAGGCATGGGCAAAGCCCTTAATACCGCTTTCTCCGGCGGCGCTGTCATGGGTCTCTCCGTTGCAAGCCTTGGCCTTATCGGCGTAGGCGTTCTTTTCTACTTCTTCGGCGATCCCAAAACCGCTATCTACATCAACGGTTTCGCAATGGGCGCTTCATCAATCGCGCTCTTCGCCCGTGTCGGCGGCGGCATCTATACGAAAGCTGCTGACGTAGGCGCAGACCTCGTGGGCAAGGTTGAGGCAGGCATCCCCGAGGATGACCCCCGCAACCCTGCTACCATTGCTGATAACGTCGGCGACAACGTCGGCGACACCGCCGGTATGGGCGCTGACATCTTCGAGTCCTATGTAGGTTCGGTAATCGCGACCATCGCCATCGCCGCAACAAGCACCTCCGCGATGATTACGCAAAACCCCGTTGCCTACATGTCCTACCCGCTGTTCATAATTATGATTGGCCTCGTAGCGAGCCTCGTGGGCGTCTTCTCAATGAAGATGCTTGAAAGCCAGGGCCCCGCGAAAGCTCTCCGCAACGTAACCTTCGTTTCAGCGGTCCTCCTTGTGGTCGCAGCTTACTTCCTTACCACCAAGATGGGCCTCGACATCGGCGTATACTGGTCGATGATCTTCGGCCTCGTAGCCGGTATATGCATCGGCCTCGTCACTGAATACTACACGGCCGCCAAGCCTATCGTGCGTATCGCTGAGGCTTCTGAAACAGGTCCCGCTACAAATATCATCACTGGCCTCGCCGTCGGCATGGAGTCCTGCGCGATTCCCGTAATACTCATCTGCGCTGCAATCTTTGGAGCGTACTCTCTCGCCGGCCTCTATGGCATAGGCATCGCGGCAGTTGGCATGCTCTCCACCGTCGGCGTAACCATGTCCGTTGACGCTTACGGCCCCATCGCCGATAACGCGGGCGGCATCTCCGAGATGGGCGGTCTGGGCCCCGAAGTCCGTGAGATCACAGACGCGCTCGACAGCCAGGGCAACACCACTGCTGCCATCGGTAAGGGTTTCGCCATAGGCTCTGCGGCGCTAACGGCCCTCGCGCTTTTCGCCGCTTACTCAGCAGCGGCTCGGCTCGATTCAATTGACCTCACCAACCCCATGACGGTTATCGGCCTCCTCCTCGGCGGCGTGATTCCCTTCCTGGTTGGTGCCATGACTATGACTGCGGTCGGCGACGCTGCCGCTGACATGGTCACTGAGGTTCGCCGTCAGTTCCGCGAAATTCCCGGCCTCCTCGAGGGTGAGGGTAAGCCCGACACAGCTTCCTGCGTAGCCATCTCAACGCAGGCAGCCCTCAGGAAGATGGTTGTGCCTGGTTGCACCGCTGTTCTGGCACCCGTGGCGATAGGCTTCATCCTTGGCGCTGAGGCCCTTGGCGGCATGCTCGCCGGTGCCACCGTCGCAGGCGTCCTGATGGCCCTTTTCATGTCCAATGCTGGCGGTGCCTGGGATAACGCCAAGAAATACATCGAGCAGGGCGCCATGGGCGGCAAGGGCTCTGATGCCCACAAAGCAGCAGTTACAGGCGACACCGTGGGTGACCCTTTCAAAGATACCTCCGGTCCCTCAATGAACATCCTCATCAAGCTCATGAGCGTTGTGAGCCTGGTTATAGCTCCCCTCCTCTAGGGGCAGCAGCTTTAGACTGAAAGAGGCCGGTCCCTTGGACCGGCCTCTTTTTTTTGCTGGAGCTATAGCAACTTTCTTTAGCCAAAACACCCCAACTGGCAGCCGACTATCTTTATTGAGCTATCGTTTGCCGCCTTCCCGACCGCCGAGGGGGAAACACCAAGTTCATCTGCGAGGGCCAATGCTTTTTTACAAGGCAGCTTCCCCTCCTTAGCTAAAGCCATTACTTTTTCCTTAACATTTGTATCCACAAGAGACCTCCTTTTGGCAGGTTAATAAAAAAGCCCTCCATGTGGAGGGCTTATGTTTGGATGCTCCACCTAAGTGGAATTATACCTTATTTTGACGATATCTCCTCGAAATCGCTAGCAAGCTTCTCGCCCTTCTTTGACCAGCCGCGATAAACCTGAGAAACTTTGCGTTCACTATCAAGGAGAAAGCTTGTGGGTGTAAAAGATACGCCAAACAAATCTGCGATCTCATACTCTGCGTCCCACATGAACCTGAATGTTACGTTCTTTTCAGCCAGGAATTGTGGGAAATCACGAGCTACCGCATCGACAAAAACCCCAAAAACATTCAAGGCAGGATTTTTAGCTTTTAGCTCACTTAGAAAATCCATCTCTCTTTGGCATGAACGACAAGTACGCTGAACAAAGAGCAGCAACAGAGGCTGCCCTTCCGCCTCTGTGTAAAGGGAACCCTCCGCGCCATTCAAGTCTTTAAATGTAAAATCCGGAGCCTTCTCACCGACGGCTAACAGTGTTCCTCCTCCCATACCGGCCAAGGCAAAAGCAGGTATGGCAAGGAGTGTAAAGAGGATTAGAGAGATGAATCTCTTTCGCATCGATGACCTCACAGATCAAAATTTATTAAGCATCTATTAAATCGCCGCGTTACCATGTCAGAGATATCACAAGTACGAAATTCCATCAAGTAAGCAGCGTGTAAGAGGAAAAATGAAAGAGGCCACCCTATTTGGATGGCCTCTCTATTTTGTTGGTGCCCAAGGCCGGATTCGAACCGGCACGGGTGTTTCCCACTACCCCCTCAAGATAGCGTGTCTACCAATTCCACCACTTGGGCACTTGTTTTATTTTGTCTCTTCCTCTACGGGTTCCTGCTGCTCTGCCGGAGCCGCTGTTGCCGGTTGCTCATTGGCTGGTGCCGTTGCTGCTGCTCCTTCAGGCATCTGCGCAGGTGCAGTAGCGGCCGGCTGCTCTGTGAAGAAGGTCGAATCAGAGTTAGCGGATGAAGAGCGGCCCATAAGCCCTAACCCGATGGAGGTGATCATAAAGACCACCGCTGCCGTGGCGGTGAGCTTGCCCAAAAAGGTGGTGGCCCCGGATGTCCCGAAAACTGCCTGGCTTGCACCACCGAAAGCCGCACCCATGTCAGCGCCCTTACCCCTCTGTAGCAACACTATGCCAATGAGGGCCAGGGAAACCAGCACATGAATTATGGTCAAGAAAATCGTCATTTGTTACAGGTTCCTTCCTATGAAGTCTCAAGAACAGGCTTTATACACGAAAACCCACCAACGATGCAAATTTTTGTGCATCTAAACTCGCCCCTCCGACGAGCGCGCCGTCAATATCGTTTTCCCTCAGCAATGACGCGGCATTTTTATCATTAACGCTTCCACCATATAGGATACGCGTTTGCTGGGATATACTATCCCCCCCCAGCTTGGCAATAACTTTTCGTATTAGTTTATGGACCTCTTGTGCTTGAGCTGTGCTTGCGGTTTTACCTGTTCCTATAGCCCAAACGGGTTCATACGCAACCACGACTTGCGAGAGCTTTTCAGGGGAAACACCTGCGAGGCCCCGTTCGAGTTGGCGAGTAACCACGTTAAAAGCTTCTCCCTGCTCCCGCTCGTCAAGGGTCTCGCCGACACAAACTATAGGGGTAAGGCCAGCGGACAAGAGTGCGAGGGCTCGCTTGTTTACCCCCTCGTCACTCTCGCCAAAGAGTTGGCGGCGCTCCGAATGGCCTATTATAGCGAAAGAACAGCCACATTCTTTTAACATCCCCGCAGAGATTTCACCGGTATATGCCCCGGAGTCCTCCCAGTGGCAATTCTGCGCGCCCAAAAAAATTGAGGACTCCGACAATTTATCGCCGCATACCCCGATGCTTGTAAAAGGAGGAGCAATCCCTACCTCCACATCTTCGTTTTTTTTATATAGAGGGAGGAAGTCATCTAAAAATGCCGCTGTTTCGGATCTATTTTGATTCATCTTCCAATTGCCTATAATTAGATACTTTCTCATCTCAGCTTCCCTCCTCACCCTTCAAGTGCGGCGATTCCCGGCAGACGCTTTCCCTCAAGAAGCTCCAGCGAGGCCCCTCCGCCGGTGGATACGTGGCCCATCTTTTCGGCAAGACCCGCTCTATTTACCGCCGCTACCGAATCCCCGCCGCCAACAACGGTGAACCCCGCCGAAGCGCCGAGCGCTTCAGCCAGAGCAAAGGTGCCTTTGGAAAAAAGAGGCTCCTCAAAGACCCCCATCGGTCCATTCCACACAATGGTCGCGCCCTTGTTAACCGCGTCGACGTATCTTTTTATGGTCCGGGGGCCTATATCAACACCCATAAGGCCTTCCGGTATCGCTTCCCCCTCAGTGGTAAAAGGTGTTGCCTTAGATGAGATCTCCGCAGCGGCTATGTGGTCGCTGGGGAGCAGGAGTTCAACTCCTCTCTCATCGGCCAGTTTAATTAGGTCCGCAGCAAGCTTAACCCGGTCGGCTTCGACAAGGGAGGCTCCCACGGCGACCCCCTTTGACAGCAGGAAGGTATAAGCCATCGCGCCGCCGATTAGCATGATATCGATCTTCTTCAGGAGGTTCTCGATGACCGCAATCTTGTCGCTCACCTTCGCGCCGCCGAGTATTGCCACAAGAGGCCTGTCAGGCTCCTCAAGAACCCTTGAAAACGCCTCCAGCTCCCGCAACATGAGATAACCCGCCCCCTTCTTGTCGGGAGTAAAAAATTCTGCAATACCCGCGGTAGAGGCATGGGCTCGGTGGCTGGTACCGAAGGCGTCATTTACGTAAACATCGGCAAATGATGCCAATTTTTTTGATAACTCCGGGTCGTTTTTCGTCTCGCCAGCCTCAAAACGGAGATTCTCCAAGAGGAGCACCTCCCCCCCCTTAAGGTTCGAGGAAAGGGTTGATGCTTCTTCGCCGACAACATCAGGAGAAAACTTCACCTCCCTACCGAGAAGGCTGGGGAGAAGCTTCGCCACCGGCGCCAGCGTAAATTGGGGGTTTGGTTCTCCCTTGGGTCTCCCGAGGTGGCTTGCAAGAATTACGGATCCGCCAGAGGAGATAATCTTTTTAATAGTCGGTATTGCAGCCCTAATCCTCGTATCGTCTGCGACCTCGCCCCCCCTCAAGGGAACATTGAGGTCGGCGCGGACGAATACTCTGCAATTGGAGATTGGGAGTTGATCCAGGCTTCTTACGGCCATTGCGATTCCCCTTCAAGCTATTCAGATGTTAAGGCACCCGTGAGTTTTGCAACCCATTCTCTTACTCTGAAGGCCCTTTGGCAAGGCCGGCTGGGCCAAATATTCTTTTATCAACTTGACTCATTTGAAAGTAAAAAAACAAAACCCGGCCAATGGCCGGGGCATAAAAAGCTGTCTTTATCAATTTTGTGCGACTAAATCAAATGTAGTACATAAACCGTGCGTCAAGTTTGCGCTCGATGCCAAGCTCCTCAGCTTTATCGCAAAGCTTTTGTATCGTTGTATTCCTGAAGATCGTGGCAATCTGTTCGCCCACATCCTTCCAGAGAGGGCTGGCAACACACTCTTCCTTTAGGTCACAAGAAGCGTTACAGGAGGCGCCGTCCTCATCCTGCCCGACACAGAAGACTAGCTCAATTGGCCCTTCCGTGGCGGTTATTATCTCATAAAGGGTTATATCTTCCGGCTTTTTGCGGAGATAATACCCCCCCTTTGGACCTCTCTTTGATCCTAGTATGCCCACCTTCTTTAGTTTTTGAAATATCTGCTCGAGGTACCGTGGGCTTATACGCTGACGCTCCGAGATGTCCTTGATTTGTGCGGGGAGCCCCCCCGCATTGTAGGCAATGTCAAACATCGCCCTCACACCATAGCGGCTTTTAGTAGTTAGTTTCATAGAAATCCACACCTATTGTAGTTGAGTTATATTTTCCAATATAACTTTTACAACCCTGGTATGTCAAGAATTCGAGGTCAATTTCCGCCTTGCTTGGCGGATTGCCGGAGCCTTATGCCAAGTTCTCTAAGTTGTTTTTCGTCCACCTTGGACGGCGCATCTGTCATAAGGCATGTGCCGCGTTGTGTTTTGGGAAATGCAATAACGTCTCTAATGGCGCTGGTTCCAGTTAGAAACATGCAGAGCCGATCCAGCCCAAAAGCAATTCCGCCGTGGGGCGGCGCTCCAAATGAGAGCCCTTCCAAAAGAAAGCCGAATTTTTCCATGGCCTCCTCCTCCTCAATACCCAGCATCTCAAAAACCTTTTGCTGCACCTCGCTGTCGTGTATGCGGATTGAACCGCCGCCAACCTCCGTGCCGTTGAGAACGAGGTCATAGGCCGTAGCCAAAACCCTTGATGGGTCCTCTTTTAAGAGATTAAGGTCTTCTGCCCTTGGGCTGGTGAAGGGGTGGTGCAGGGCAAAGTATCTCTTCTCCTCCTCGTCCCATTCAACCAGGGGAAAATCAGTTACCCAGCAAAAGGACCAGACGCTATCGTCGACAAGACCCAAACGCTTGGCAAGGTGCACCCTCAGCTTCGATAGGGCAAAATTGGTTACCGAGAGTGTATCTGCAACGAAGAAAAGAATATCACCAGGAGCTGGAGCCAAGGCTTCGACAATCGCTTTTCTGGCTTCATCACCGAGAAATTTTGCTATGGGAGACTGCCACTCACCATCGGGCTGTATCCTGATCCACGCCAGACCCTTTGCGCCAAAGGGGGCGACAAAGCCAGCCAGATCGTCAATCTCTTTTCTGGAGAGCTTTTCACCTGCGGTCTTCGCGTTTATACCCTTAACCGCGCCGCCTGAAGAGGCCACCTTGGCAAAGACCTTGAAATCGCTTCCGGCCATGCCTTCAGTTACATCCGCTAATTCCAAACCAAAGCGGGTGTCGGGCGCGTCACAGCCATACCTCGCCATGGCATCTGCATAGGTGATTCGGGGAAATGGAGTTACAAGGCTGCTTCCCTTAACCTCGGCGAAGAGGGTACTTACCATCCGCTCCATAATCTCTATGATGTCGTCCTGCTCAACGAAGCTCATCTCAAGGTCGACTTGTGTAAACTCAGGCTGCCTGTCCGCCCTAAGGTCTTCATCGCGAAAACATTTGACGATCTGGTAATACCTGTCGATGCCCGAGACCATTAAAAGCTGCTTGAAGAGCTGTGGCGATTGAGGAAGGGCGTAGAACTCTCCGCTACTGAGGCGGCTAGGCACCAGGAAGTCCCTCGCGCCCTCCGGGGTCGACCGCGTGAGTACCGGGGTCTCGATGTCCCAAAAACCTTCGCCATCAAGAAAGCGTCGTATCGAGGAGGTCGCAGCATGGCGAACCCTGAGATTATCCTGAAGCTCCGGGCGCCTAAGGTCCAGATATCTGTACCTTAAACGAAGGTCCTCGCCAACTTCGCTTTCATCTGCTATCTGAAAGGGGGTGGTTTTAGCACGGCTAAGTATCTTAAGGTCGGTCGCCCGCACCTCTATCTCCCCCGTGGCGAGATCCTTGTTGGCGGTCTCCTCCGGGCGAGGGGTGACTATGCCTTTAAGCGCCACTACGAACTCGCTTCGCACCTGATGCGCAAGCTCATGCGCTTCATTTGAAAGGTCCGGGTAGAAAACCACTTGCGTTATGCCCTCTCGGTCACGCAGGTCGAGAAAAACCAGTCCGCCGTGGTCACGCCGACGGTGAACCCAGCCCATCAAGGTAACTGTCTTTTCATTATCTTCAATGCGCAACTCACCCAGGTGGTGCGTCCGCTTCCATCCTTCCATCGTCGTTATATCCTTTCAGGTGCGGCCTGTGGTGCCGAGAAATAACAAGAGGGCCACCTCTTAACAGTGGCCCCCTCTCCGTCTTAAATATTTCATCTGCTAACGCTGCATTGAGCTGCTATCATCGGAGCCATGTGGGGAATGACAGTCAAGACAATTATCATGCTGTTGGAGGTGGTCCGTCGCGGTGGAGCGGCCGTGACAGATGCTGCAAAGCTCTTTCTCCGCCGCCGCGAACTCGAAGTCGCCACGCTTATCAGCCGAGCAAGCATTCCCTACAGGCTTATGGCAGGAGGTGCAGCCCTCCATTCCAAGCTCCTCCGCAGCAAGGGGCCCATGTAGGTACTTATAATTAACCTCATCCGCATGGCATCCGCCGTCGAGGCAATTGTCCGCGCTGGCTACGCCGACAGCCAAGGCAAAGGCGGCAACAGCAACAAAAATGCTCGCCATTGTTCTGCTCATCTTAATCTCCCAACTCGGACTCCATGCGGAGCCTCTGAATTAAATAATCCTTAGCTTCTTTATCAGGCAGGGTGACCTGCTCACTCGTTTGCATTTCTTTTATTGTAACCTTGTCTCCGGCGATTTCACTTTCACCGAAGATGACGGCAAATGCGGCCCCGCTGGAACCCGCAGCGCGCATCTGCGCTTTTAGGCTGCGCTCTTCATAGTCCATATCGGCCTTGAAGCCCTCGCCTATTAACTGCCGCTTGAGGGAGATTGCGCGACGCTGCCCCTCATCAGTGCGGTAGACGAAATAGGCTCCCGGCGCGGCTCGATTCCCAGCTTCTTCGCCGACCATAAGCACAAGCCGCTCCACTCCCATTGCAAAGCCGAGAGCAGGTACTGCGGGGCCACCCAATAGCTCCACAAGCCCATCGTAGCGACCGCCTGCGGCAACAGCGTTTTGTGAGCCAAGCTCGCCGGTTAACAACTCAAAGGTCGTGCGATTATAATAATCCAGCCCTCTAACCATGCGGTTGTTAACTTTAAAGGGCACCTTTTCAGAAGACAATATGCCACAAACCGAAGTGAAATGCTCGGAACAATCTTCACACAGATAGCTTTCAAGGGCGGGCGCGTCCTTGGTCGCTTCCTGACAATTAGGATTCTTGCAGTCCAAAACCCTAAGGGGGTTGCGTTGCGTTCTCTCTTGACAGTTGCCGCACAAACTTTCGCTTCGCGTCAGCAGATACTTACGCAGCTCCTCCACATAGACGCTCCGGTCCGAGGCGCAACCAAGGGAGTTGACCTCCAGTGAAACGCGGCTGGAGATACCGACATCTACGGTGAAATCCCAGAGCATTGAGATTACGTCTGCGTCCGCGGCGGGCTCCGCCCAGCCAAAACACTCCGCGCCAATCTGGTGGAATTGGCGAAACCTTCCCTTTTGCGGCCGCTCTCTCCTGAACATCGGCCCCATATAATACCAACGTTCCTTGGGGTGAGAGCGAGCAAACCCGTTTTCAACGTATGCCCTAACCGTAGACGCGGTACCCTCTGGGCGTAGGGTAACCATATTGTCGCCGGCGTCGGTGAAGGTATACATCTCCTTCTCTACTATATCCGTAGCCTCGCCGATTGTGCGTTTGAAAAGGGGGGTTTCCTCCAGGAGGGGGAGGCGCAGCTCTTCGTAACCATATTTTCCAAATACACGCGCGGCGGACTCTTCCACCATGCGCCAGGCAGGGGTCTCTGAAGGGAGGATATCCCGGAACCCCTTGAGTCTCTTGATATTCATTTATTTTCCGTTTTTTGCAGCTGAATAGACCGCGTTTCGCGTGGTCTCTTTGCCCCGGTACATAGCCTGATCAGCCAGATGCAGGAGCGCTTCAGGCGTATCGGCATCCGTCGGGTAATAGGCTACCCCGATACTGGCGGTAAGATGAACTTCATGCCCCTCCCGCCTCAGAAAGATGTGGTCATGTATCGCCGCTCGAATGCGTTCGGCAATTTCCTTTGCGCTTTCAAGGGAAGCGGCCGGGAGCACTACTGTATACTCATCGCCGCCATAGCGGATGACGGTGTCCTCGGCCCTTACGTGCCTCTCCAATATCCAGCCAACTTCTATTAGCGCCTTGCCCCCGGCCTGATGCCCGTGCTCATTATTTACCTCGCGGAAGTTATCCATATCGAGAAAGAGCAGGCTAAGCGGCTGAGAATTCTTGCGCGCATCCTGAAGTCTGCGGTCCAAAATTACCGGCAAGTATCTTGAATTATATAGGTCAGTAAGGGAATCTATGTATGCTAAACCCAGCGCTTCCTGGTACCTCAACGCTATTTTAAAAGCAATCGCCACACGCTCGGCGACAAACTTCGCTTCCTCGCCATTAAAAGTAATTTCACCTTTTTCGTCATCGCCAAGAAGGATCGCTATGCCGAAATTCTCTCCGCCATTGTGCAGAGGGACAAGCACCGCCGTGCTAAAGTCTTTTGGTAATAGCCCGCCGAAAAATTCATTAAACTTTTGACCCGAGAGTGTCTTTATGGAGTCTATCTCTGAGAGGCCTTTTTTTAATGAAAGCTCTATCCAGTCCTGCTGGAGCTCCTCGGAGATGTTGACGTTTATCTGCGAGGCGAAAGCCATCGGTTGAGTAAATGTTGAGCGCACCACGCAGATCCCCCCTGCGGCACCAAAGAGATCGGCGAGGATCTTCAGCGCCTCTTCGGCAAGCAAGGCAGTACTCTCAAATGAAGTGAGCCTCTCGGTCAATTTATAGAGGAAGAGCTCACGTTCAGTGTCGTTCACGTTGGAATAATCCCCGTCGACAAGTAAACATTAATTAATTGAGCGTATCACATAGAGCAGTGATTTTTCAACGAGAGGCGGCGGTAAAATATACCTCTCCCAGGCTGATTTCAACTTTAACCGCCCCCGATTCAGCTGTAGTCAATAATCGCGCACCAAGCTTATCTGCTGCCACCATAAGCGCATCGGAGGGCAATCCCGTCCCGGCACCCGATGAAGCTATAATCAACTCCGGCGATAGACAATTGAAAAAGCGCTCCTCTACGGCGTCACCGGAACCATGATGGGGTGCAAGCAAAATATCAACCGGAGATAACAACTCTCGTCCAAGAAGTGAAAGTTGGCCCGGTATCTCCAAATCACCAGGTATTAGCACCCTGCGCCCTCCATACTCAATTAAAACAGCCATGGAGCTGTCATTTTCTCCCGGCCCTTCGCCGCCGAAGGTCTTCATCTTTCCCCAATTGAAATTATCGGCAATATCATAGGACCCACGCCATTCGATGGTAGTAGCGGCATGGTTGGCAGCCTCTATAATCTTTTCATACCGCTTGTCTCCATAGAAATTTCTTGGCAGAAGCAGCCTATTTGGCTTCAGCTCCTTTATTACCGAGCTTAAACCAAGTGCGTGGTCTGGATGTGGATGGGTCGATATAACAATGTCTAGCTCGTCACACCCTAAAGATTTCAAAGCTGGCGAAACAACTGCCTCGCCAACATCAAAATCGGTTGCGGGTATACCCCCTCCATCGACGAGAATCCAAAGAGGCCGCGCTATGCCCTTCGATGGTAGCTGCAATAAAACCGCCTGCCCCCTGCCCACATCCAATACGTGTAAAAACGCTTTGCCGCTCAGGTTCAGCAGAACAGTCTTTCCAAAGACACCCCATGTAATCATTGCCATAGACAGCAATAAGACTGGCATCAACTTCTTTCCGCGCCTGGCGCCAACCATATATGGAATGAGAAATAGCATCAGAATTTCCCCTACCAGCAAAAAAACATTCCCGGCAGAAGCAATTTTGGCGACCCCCCAACCAGCTAAAAACCGCTCGAAAGATATTACATAGTCGACAACCGCGCCGCCGGCTCTCCATAGTAATTCTGAAGCAGTCCCGAAAAGTGGATGAATGAGCGCTCCCGCCAGCGAGAGCGGCAGGGCGAAAAAACATATAAGTGGAACTACTATTGGATTTACAATCACACCCTGGTAGCTGACTTCGCCAAAGTGGTAAGCAGATACAGGAAATGTTGCAATTGATGCCGCGACGCTTACCTTTGCCAGCCGGACAAACCCTTTCAGGCCCCGCTCAAAAAGCTCCCGCAAAGGCTTTTTGGAAATTGGGAAAGGATCCGGCACCGCCCCTGCATGGACTTCAAGCGCGGGAAGAATCCAGAATAGCCCTAAAATGGCCGCAACGGAGAGATGCAGCGCCGGGCTAAAGAGGACCATGGGGGAGAGGACCGCGAGGATCAAAACAGCTGAGGCAAGCAGGGAGGGGTATGATACCCGCCTGGAGAGGAGGTTCGCCAAAAGAAGCAGTGAGACCATGACCGTAGCGCGCAGCGTGGAGGTCTGAAAACCCGTAAGCGCCAGGTACCAGAATATCAATGGGAGCGTTGCAACCGGAGCAGCTAAACCGGCTGGAACAAAGAGGGCCAACCGTGGAATCCGGACCCAAATGTAAAATATGAGAAAGCGGGCGGCAAGGGCCACAATGCCAAGATGTAGAGCAGAGACTGCAAGCAAATGGGCGGTGCCTGAATTGCGAAACAGCCTCTTTATTTGAGGAGAGAGCCAAGATCTATCGCCGGTCGTTATTGCAGCCAAAACTCCGCCGGCTTCCCTGCCGGCGCTTCTTACAATTGCTCCCGAAAGTTCTTTTCTAAAGGCTTGAAGGCTGAAGCCCCCCTTTTGTGGGGGCAGGAAAAGGACCTCACCGGGAAAGTCC
This sequence comes from Deltaproteobacteria bacterium, assembly GCA_002869005.1. Classification (GTDB taxonomy): domain Bacteria; phylum Desulfobacterota; class Deferrisomatia; order Deferrisomatales; family BM512; genus BM512. The sequence continues at coordinate 34,070 of PKTU01000169.1, read as the reverse complement.
GCAAAAGCGCGACGAGAAACTCCATTTCGCCACAGATACTCTTCATACCACTCAGCTCCTGGATTTCTAAAACCCCGCGGCGGGCGAAGAGTGCTCCTAAAGTACACAAAATCGCCCTTTGAAGGGTGTTGATCCAAAGCCCCGGAGACAGTTAACTGCACCCTCCCCTTTGCCTCCTTCCAGGGAGAGAGGGGCGGTGGACTGGCTCTGCCTGTTGCCTCCAAAAGGACATTATAGCCATTTTCGTTGGCGGCTGGGTCTTCGATTACCGTCCCGCGCACTCTGCAAGCTTCTTGAAGCGGCAGATTATTTACCGCTGGGGGTAGCCCGGATATGTAGCCAGCTACAAGGAGAAGAAAAAAAGCAAAATTTACTGTTGCTAGATGACTCTTTGTTTTATCTGAAAAATTAAGAAGTATGGCCGAGACAATCGCCATAAAGAGCGCCGCAAAGACTGCGCGTGCAAATAAAACCCCGGCGCAAAGCGCAAGGATTCCCCCCAATTGTACCATCTTCCCCCCATCTTTTACTTAAAACGTCACCCCTTCTGTGGCGGTCTGTAAAGAGGCTTGGGAACCGGCGGTTTAGGCTCGCAGTTCCTGCACCGCTCAAGCTCCTCTCCAAGGTTTTCGTGAACGAACTCGACTACCTCTTTAAGGCTCCCCTGAAGGTCCTCTATCTTTCGCCTCATCTCAAGGATGACCTGCGCCCCGGCTATGTTTACCCCCAGGTCATTTCTCAAACGCGTGATCCTCTCAATAGTTTCGACCGCCTCCACCGCAAATAGCGGCCTCCCACGCTCTCGCATAACAGGCTCGACAATTCCGAATTTACGGTAAATACCCAGCGTTCTTCTTGAGATAGAGGCGCGATTGAGGAGATCCGATACGTGTATAAGCTCTCTTTTTAAAGACATTGGTCACCCTTTAAGCTCTTCTCTCAACGATTCGAGGGTCTCCTTGGCCTTTGCCGACAAACTTCTTGGTATCTTGACCTTGATGGCGGCATATAGATCACCCTTGCCGGGCACACCCTTGCCCTTGATTCTGAAACGCTGCCCGTTTTGGGTTCCGGCAGGTATCTTCATCTTTACCTGCTCAGTTAGCGTGGGAACCAGCGCATGACCGCCAAGCAGGGCATCTGAAAGAGGCACCTCTACCTCCGAAATGATATCGTTGCCCTGCCGGGTAAAGCGGTTGTCCGGCGCGACTTTGATGCGGATTAGCATATCGCCGTCGCCCCCGGTGCCCCCCTCTCCCTTTCCGGCAATCCTTATCTTAGAGCCTGTTTCTACGCCTGCGGGGATCTTGACCCTCAGCCGTTCGTTCTTTGCGTTTTTGCCGGATCCGCCGCAGTTTTTGCACGGGGGCCCTTGGGTTCTGCCGGTACCTCCGCAGCTTGGGCAAGGCTGCTGGCTTGTCATGGGCCCCAGTTTTACTGATACACGCCCGCTACCTTGACATTGGGGGCAACGCTGTCCACCACCCGATGCTTCATGCCCACTGCCCCCGCAAGTTTGGCAGCTTGCATTGCGGCGGACGGAGATCTCCTTTTGAGCTCCCAGGATCGCCTCTGTAAATGAAACTTCAAGTTCATATTCAAGGTCCGCACCCTTGCGCGGCCCCCTTGGCTGGGCGCCGCCCTGCCCAAAAATATTTCCGAAAAGGTCGCCGAAATCGAAGCCGCCGGTATTAAAGCCGCCTCCGCCACCCCATGATTGTTGCCCACCTCCTCCAAAGGGAGAGTCCCCGAACTGGTCATATTGGGCTCGCTTCTCCTTGTCGGAAAGGATCTCGTGGGCTTCGGAGATCTCCTTGAATTTCTCCTCACTTGCCTTGTCGCCGGGGTTGACGTCTGGGTGGTACTTTCTTGCCAGCTTCCGGTAGGCGCGTTTTATCTCATCTTCTGTGGCGTCCTTTGAGACGCCCAGCGTTTTGTAAAAATCTTTACGAGCCATAGCTACCTCTCGATTAATATTATTTATATCGAGAAGTTAAGCACCAAGACCGTTGTTGTCAAACTCCGTGGCGTCCAGATATTCACGTGACAACTCAAGGTAGCTGTCACGGGTATAAATTATGCGCGAAAGTTCCTTTTCACCAACCTCCCGAACCCTCTTTGCCGGTGCGCCCATCAAGAGCGAACAGGGCGGGAAGACCTTCCCTTCGGGGACGACGGCACCCGCTGCAACTATAGAGCGCTCACCAACTACGGCGCCGTCAAGAACCCTTGCACCTATGCCGACAAGGCTCATTGAGCCGATGGTGCACCCGTGAACGACCGCGTTATGCCCGATTGACACATCGTCTCCTATGGTGAGCGGAAAAAATTCAGCGGTACAGTGAAGGGTCGCCAGGTCCTGTACATTTACCCGATCGCCGATTCTAATGTAATTCACGTCGCCCCTTACCGCTGCCCCGAACCATATGGAGGAGCTATCTCCTATCTCAACATCGCCTAAAACCGTAGCGCCCGGGGCAACGAAGACCCCTTCACCCAACTTCGGGCTTTTACCTTTAAAAGTAAAAAGCATCTAACTAACGCTCCCTTGATTGACACCCCTTTTAACGCTGGGATAATCTTCACTTCTCACTTAACAGGGTAACAGGAAAAGTCATGACGCGTCTTTATAAACTCTTTCATACGCTGGTGCTCTTCACGGCGGTCGCTATAAACGCTCACGCTGCATCGACTCTAACCGTTACGGCGCCGGGCACCCAGCCTTTGGTGCTTGAACCGGCGGCGCTTATTGGCGGCATCTCCTGGTATGACGCAACCCTGCTCTTTAAGCCTTTCCTGGAGAGGGTTGAGTTTATCCCCGAAGAGGGAAGAATTAACTTCAGCGACGGGGAGAGGTGGGGCGCGGTCAGCGGTGAGCCACCTTACGCTATGGTGGATGGGCGCCCCCTGGAGGTTAAACACCCTCCCATTTTTTTTGAGGGTAAGCTCCTCGTATCGGAAGATTTCATAAAAAACACCGCTGAAACGATTATAAGAAGAGAGCTTGCGACTTCGCTGATAAGTGAGGAGCGGGGTATGGTGGTAGTTATCGATCCGGCGTATGGCGGGTCAATAGCCGGCCCCAAAGGGTACGCATCTCAAAAAGCCAAAAATCTTACCCTCTCCCTCGCACATTCGCTGGCGGAACGATTGGGTGAGGGCGGCTATCTGGTCCTCCTGACCAGAGAGGGCGATGAAAATAAATCCGAAATAGCGCGCGCAACTACAGCGAACCGGCGGGAAGCGGACCTTTTTCTGGGGATAGACCTTGTTGGCGAAGAGCGGAGGGATGCAAGAGGTTTTGAAATCTTCTACCCTGCCGCTCCCAAAGAGGGCACCAACTCAAACGAGTGGCGAGGCGGACAAAATTATATTTATGTCGACAGCCTTAAATGGGCCACCACACTTGAGAAATTCCTCTCCGCCTCCCTTGAGGTAATGGATCGGGGAGTGCTCCCTATTAACAGCCCGCTACTATCGGCGCTTACCGTTCCCGCCGCCGTACTCTCCGTAGGGAATATCTCATGGCCTCAGGAGGCAGACCTTTTTACAAACGAAGCCGATAAAACCAAACTCGTCGAAGCCCTTTTCCGGGCTATCGATGAATACCTCTCCAGCGGGAGAGAGTGATGGAGAATTGATATATGAGGATTGACGGCCGCGACGCGGACCAGATGAGAGAGATCTCCGTAGAGAAAAACCCCCTTAAATATGCAGAAGGTTCAGCGCTTATAAAGGTGGGCAATACCCATGTACTCTGCGCGGCATCAGTGGAAGAGGGCGTACCGCCCTTCCTTAAGAACAGCGGTGGGGGCTGGATCACCGCCGAATATGGAATGCTCCCCAGAGCCACCTTCTCAAGGAATGCGCGTGAGGCGGCAAAGGGGAAACAGGGAGGGCGCACCCTTGAGATCCAGCGGCTTATCGGCCGCTCACTCAGGAGCGTAACGGATATGTCACTGCTTGGTGAGCAGACGATACGCATAGACTGCGATGTTCTTCAAGCAGACGGTGGCACCAGGGTCGCCTCCATAACCGGTGGATATATAGCCCTTATGGAGGCATTGAAAACCCTTGTCGGCAGAAACCGCCTCTCCACGGCAGCGATAGCGGAGCCCGTTGCGGCAGTCTCTGTCGGCCTCCTTGGGGGAAAGGCCCTCCTCGACCTCTGCTACGAGGAGGACTCAAAAGCCCTCGTGGACCTCAACGTCGTCATGACCGCAAGCGGTGGAATCGTTGAGATTCAGGGAACGGGGGAGGACCGCCCCTTCTCCCGGGCCGACATGGATAAGATGCTCGACCTTGCCGAAGCAGGTATTAAATCGCTCATAGCGCTACAGCAGGAAGCGCTTGGCTTATGACGCTACTCTTCGCGACGGGTAACGGGGGCAAACTAAGAGAGGTCGCCGCGCTTTTGGAAGACAAGGGCGTTAAGGTGCTTGGCATTAACGACCTTGAGGATTCCATTGAAGTTATCGAGGACGGCGACACCTTCGTCGCTAATGCAAAGAAGAAAGCGCGCACACTCTTTGAGGCCACCGGATACGCCGTCCTTGCCGATGACTCAGGGCTCTGCGTAGATGCTTTAGGCGGAGCTCCGGGGGTCCACTCGGCACGGTATGCGGGAGAAGCAAAGAGCGACGAAGCCAATATGGAGAGGTTGCTTCGAGAGCTCTCGGGTAAGGAGGGCAAAGAACGCTCAGCATACTTTCTCTGCTCAATGGTTTTCATATCCAAGAGGGGGATAGAGGTCGATGCAGCGGGCCGCCTTGATGGAGAGATAGCCTTAAGCCGCAGGGGAGATAAGGTGTTTGGTTATGACCCCATCTTTATTCCCGAGGGGTCCCGCCGAACCCTCGCGGAATACTCGCTTGAAGAGAAAAACAAGATAAGCCACAGAAAAAGAGCGCTGTCGGCGATATTACCGCTAATCCTCCCGCACCTTAATTAGCTAAAACAAAAAAGCCCCTCCAAGGAGGGGCTTTAAGCTGCCTAAAAGACCATTACCAACCCTTGCCGTCCTGGTCCACCTTCACATTGTCCTGGTTAATGCTAAACCACTTTGAAGTATCGTGTTTGAATGTTGCAACCGCTTCGAAGGTCGGTGTATCTCCGTCAACCGCTTTAACCGAGTAATCATAGTTCAAATCGGCGGCTTCGCCGGGTTTAAAGGCAGGAAGGGCCGCGGCACCGCTGAGAGACGTTTCGCTCTCCGTGTAAAGTCCGCTTACGTACACCCCCTTGTCCGCGAAAGCCTGCTCCTCAAGGGAGTATATAGTAATCAGATTTGACTTGGCCTCGGTAGTCTTTGCCGAAGCCACATAGCCAGTGTAGAGCGGTATCGCAATTGCGCCTAGAATTCCCAGGATGGCGACGACTATCATAAGCTCAACAAGCGTGAAACCTCTTTTGTTGCGCATCTCTATCTCTCCTTCTTGCCAAGTATGTACCAGCAAAGTACCCAACGGCAAACAATATGGCAAGTTGGAAAATCGTGATATGAACCCCTTGGCATTTCGTCGGTTTAGCTCGTCAAATACAACAATTAGCAAGCTTCAATCTAACAGAAAAAAATAAGAGCGCCTTTCAGGGCGCTCTTATTTAATTTTAAAAGGAGTTGGTTAAACTACTCCTTTGTAAGGACTACACTCTTTTCTACAGGTGTATTTGTCGCATCGTTGGGGTCGATGGTGAAGACATTGACAGTGACGGTGTCACCAGGAGTCTGAGCGACTACGCCAGTGGTGTTAGAGTAAACAAGACCGACTGTTCCAACGAGAGCAGCTGTGGAAACTGCGTTCTGGAAAGCAACATTTGTGCTGATGTAAGGGCTTTTGGGAAGGTCAGCGGCTGCAGTTACGCCACCGTTAAGCTCCGTAAGGAATGCAGCAGTAGTCATGGGATCTTTACCTGCATCGACGCGCGCGAACTCACCCTTTACGAGGCGGGTTGCATTTTCAAAGTTCTCGAAAGCGGCGCGATTCTTGGAGGTAGCGATGTAGCTGAGGTACTGGGGAATCGCGACTGCGGCGAGGACGCCGAGGATAGCGACGACGATCATGAGCTCGATAAGTGTGAAACCTTTTTTGTTCCTGTTGATGATCATTTGTAATCTCCTTGGTTGTTTAGAGAAAGAAAACCTGCGTCCATTTCTTAGCTTGCAGACACGTTAAAAGCAATTTGGATGCCAAGTCGTAAAATATTACACGGTGGGCATATATAGTGCTTTTTTAGAAAAACAAACAATATATTGTGTTTGGAGCTACCCGGAGAAACTTTTGAGGTGACATTTTTTGTCACCCCCCGCCGTTATGCGTCACTTATTTTAGTTTTTGTCGGCTTTATCTGTTGAAAATTTTAAGAACCAATGAAATGAATATGGAAACGATCAGACAGGTTGTTATGGGCAGGTAAAAGGTGAAGCCGGGGCGCTCAATGACGATGTCTCCCGGTAGACAGCTCAGCCATTCTAACCGCCCCGCCAACAGGATCACAACTCCGATAGCGGCAATAACGAGCCCCGTTATTATAAGTGTTTTTCCCATGACGCCTCCGCACTTTCGCGCTTATAAATTTTACCCCTCTTGCTCATAGCCGTACAGCGCCCCTCGCCCACGTCGGCGCGGCTCGCCGTAAAGAATCCTGAAGCTCGTCGCTTTTATCGCTGCGACCACAACGCTCCCCTCCCTTAGGCCAAGCTCTACAACCGCTTCCCGCACGATTTGGCTTACCAGGAGCTGCCCGCCGCAGAGCAGCTCCACCGCCACCCTGTTGCCCAATGGCACTAACCCGGACACTGTGCAGGTGAGGAGGTTCCTCGCGCTTGCGCTTGTCGGATGATTTTTAAAGAGAACAACGTCTCTCGCCTCGAGACGCGCCATGACTCTAGGGGCTTCTGAAGTATCAAGCAGGATTAGCTCATTATCGCCCCACTGGTAGGCGCAGAGGTCGCCAACAGGCGAGGGGTCGCAGAGCCGCATCAGGTTTACATATCCCTCCTGCCCCCTTGCGAGGCTCTGCATCGCCAGTTCAGCGGGCTTTATCTCCCCGGCAAAACCGCCCCCCTCCAAAAGGAGAACCCTGTTCGTCATGAGCCGCATCTCTTCCACCGAATGACTTATAAAGAGAGTCGGTATGCCGAAACGATCCAATACCATATGCAGGTATGGGATTATCTGGTAGCGAAGTTTGTCGTCAAGACCTGTGAGGGGCTCATCCAGGAGGAGCAGCCTGGGAGAGGCCAAAACAGCCCGCCCAAGCGCTACGCGCCTGCGCTCGCCGCCGGAGAGAGTGTGAACGCCTCGCTGCATTAGCGCACCTAGGTCGAGCGCTTCAATAAGCTCATCGGGGTCTATTTTCCGTTCGGCTCTCGGCAACCTTTTGTAGCCATATAGCAGATTTTCTCTTACTCCAAGGTGGGTAAAGAGGTGGGAGTCCTGAAAAACCACTCCTATCCGCCGCTTGTGTGGGGTAACGGACTTTTGCCTATCTGACAGCACTTCGCCATCCAGCTTAATTATTCCGCTATCCGGGGCATCGAGACCTGCAAGCAATCTTACAAGGGTCGATTTGCCACTCCCGGAAGGCCCAAAAATTCCGAGGCGGTTACCCATTGTTGAAAATTGTATGTCCAACGTGAAGGCGCCAAGCCTCTTTTTCACATCTACTTCAAGCTTCAACGGCTCACCGCCCTTTTTGCGCGCTTGGCGAGATGTTCGCTTATAAGGAGCACGGCAAAGGAGAGGGCGATCGACACAAGACACAGTTTAAGCGCGCCGGCATCTCCGCCGGGTTGGTTTGTGTAATCGAAAATAGCGAGTGGAATTGTCTGCGTGCGACCGGGTATGGAGCCGGCAAGCATTACCGTCGCGCCAAACTCCCCCAGGCTCCGGGCGAACATTAGAGTCGCCCCAACAAGGATTGCTCTCCATGACTGCGGAAGAACAACGGAAAATATGATATCACTCCAAGAGGCGCCCAGAGTTCGCGCCGCATGGAGCATACCCTCATCTATGGACTCAATCCCCAGACGGATAGAGCGGAGCAGAAGCGGGAACCCGACCACCACTGAAGCAACCACGGCACCCTTCCAGTTGAAAATTATTTTTATGCCAAGCGTTGATAAAAGTGGCCCGAAGAGCCCCTTGTCACCCAGCAACACAAGCAGAAAGTAACCCACCACAACAGGCGGCAGAACAAGGGGGAGGCTCAAAAGACCATCCACAAGAAAGCGACCCGGAAAGCGCGTCAGCCCCAACCATGCGGCAGCAAAAAAACCGACCGGTACCGCAACAAGAGTGGCCACAGAGGCCACCTTGATTGAAAGCGCTATTACCTGTAGGTCGGCAGGGTTAAAAAGCAAAGCTAACCCCCCACCTTAAAGCCGAAGGAGGCAATAATATTCTTTGCCTCCTCGCCGCCGAGGAAATCGAAAAAATTTCTTGCCTCCACGCTGTCAGCCCCTTCATCAGTAAGGCCGACAGGGTAACGGATGTCGGGGTAAATGCTGGGGTCAACCTCGTGAAGGACCCTCGTCTCCTCTGCCAAGAGCGCATCAGTGGAGTAAACAAAGGCGGCATTTACCTCTCCCCTCTCCGCATAAACCAGCGCTTGGCGTACGTCTATAGTCATCACAAGGAGGTTATTTGACTTCAAGGTTTCATAGAGGCCCGCAGCTTTTAGCGCCTGCTCGGCATAGCGGCCACATGGCACGGATTCGGGATTACCCATAGCTATAAGGCCCATGCTTCTTATGGACTCGAAATCCTCAAATTTCGCACCATTAAGGCCGACCACGACAAGGGAGTTTCTCGCAAAAAAGGTTATTGAAGCCGGGTCAACTTGACCACCAAGCACTAATTTATCCATCCATTGAGAATTGGCCGAAATGTAAATATGGGCAGGGGCACCCTTCTGAATCTGCCGCGCAAGACTCCCCGAGGAGCCGAAATTGTAGGCAAAAGCTGTTCCCGGATTTTGATCTTGGTAAAAGCCTCCAAGACGTATAACCACCTCACGCGTTGACGCGGCCGCGCTAATCAAAACCTCACCGGCATGAGTAATGGAAGCTGTAAATGCAAAGCCTGTGAGCAAAAGCATCGCCGCTAGCCTAAAACCTCTATACATAGCAAAACTCCAAGAGCTGACATGTAACCTTATGTGTATTTATTAGCAACGAATGTGCCAGCAAAGCATGTGAGTTATAAGCATCTATTATCTTTATGCAATTTCAAATACATACAAACTTGAAAACAACATATACCGAACGACCAAAACGTAAGGCCTACAAATTTGTAGGCCTCATTGACGCCCAAATAACCAACCCGAGCGATCCGCTACCGATTATTAAATGCCCTTGTTTATTTAACAAAAAAAGCGGGCCTCCTATCGGAAGCCCGCTTACTATTTCATCATTGAGAAGATGCCCCTTCTTCACCTAGTAATTTCAAGTGCTTGCAGCTTATGTGCGACCTCACACTACATCAATTAAATATCGATGTTGTCTGCCTCCAGGGCGTGGTTTTTTATGAATTCTTTTCGTGGTTCCACTTGGTCGCCCATGAGCACAGTGAACATCTCTTCGGTTGCAATTGCGTCTTCGAGCTTTACCTGGAGCATGACCCTTTTCTCCGGATCCATCGTGGTTTCCCAGAGCTGCTGTGGGTTCATCTCTCCAAGGCCTTTGTATCGTTGTATCGTTATTGATTTTCTACCCTGTTCGATGAGCGCGTCGAGGAGAGCTTCTTTGGATTCGTAGCAGTTTCCTTCATTTTTATCTTTTTCAAGGATAATGAAGGGTGGTGTTTGTAGGTCTTCCAGTTTGTCGTTGATTTTGTAAAGGTGGCGGTAGTCTGCTCTCTCTATTAGATTATCGCTTACCACCATCTCCCTAACCCAGCCATTGTCACGGCGTGTAACTATGTATTTAAATGAGCTGTGTTCTTCATTTATTCCCGCTACTTTCACCTCATAGCCTTCGCTCCTCAGCGCTTCGGCAATAGGCTCAAAAGCTTCTTCATTGGATAAGTAGCTTGATTTGTTGAAGCCTGCATTTGCCAGGGAACGAATGATATTTTTATCAAGGCCTCTTCTTTCGAGCCGCTCCATGTAGTAACGGTACTCGAAAATTTTCATCATCAGCTCTTTTAGGTGGGCACCTGTGTAGATCCGCCCTGTTTTCTCTATGAGCACTCTTCTGTCGAGAACTGCGCGTTCAATTAGTACCTGGTTTAGGTCTTCGTCATTTTGCAGGTACCTGTCTCTGCCGCGCTCCGATATACGGTAGAGCGGTGGCTGCGCCATATATAGATATCCGTTTTCTATCACCTCCGGCATCATACGGTAGAAGAAAGTGAGCAACAGGGTTCTGATATGGCTGCCGTCTACATCTGCGTCGGTCATTATGATTATATTTTTGTAGCGAATTTTTTCTATATCCAGATCTTCGGCGATCCCTGTGCCAAGAGCCGTCAGGAGTGCAGTTATCTCATTGTTTGAGAGAACCTTCTCCGGCCTGGCCTTTTCAACGTTCAGGATCTTGCCTTTTAAGGGAAGTATCGCCTGGTTTCTTCTATCTCTCCCCTGCTTAGCACTGCCGCCCGCGGAGTCACCCTCGACAATATATAGCTCGCTTAGGGCCGGGTCTTTCTCCTGACAATCGGCAAGCTTACCCGGGAGGGCGGCGCCATCCAGCGCGGATTTTCTCCTCGCAAGGTCTTTAGCCTTACGGGCCGCTGCCCGGGCACGCGCCTCATCTATCGCTTTTGCAACGATAGCCTTTGCTACCTTGGGGTTCTCTTCGAGGAAGGTTGATAATTTGTCGTTTAAAATGTTCTGAACAAGACCCTGAACCTCTGAGTTACAGAGCTTTGTCTTTGTCTGGCCTTCAAACTGCGGGTTTGGAAGCTTTACCGATATTACCGCAGTCAACCCTGCACGGACGTCTTCGCCCCCTATGGACGAGAGGTCTTTAAGGAGGTTCTGGTTTTTTGCGTAGTTATTTATGCACCGGGTCAGTGAAGCTCTGAATCCCGCGAGGTGCGTACCGCCCTCACGGGTATTGATGTTGTTTACAAAGCTAAAGACCCTCTCTTTATAGGAGGTGTTGTATTGAAGGGCTACTTCGCAGATAGTCTCGTTATTATCGCCTTCAACGTAGATTATTGAGTGTATGGGCTCCTGCATCTTATTTAGATGCTCGACAAAGGATTTTATACCACCTTCATATTGGAAAATCTGTTTTCTATCCGTGCGCTCATCTTCGAGTGAAATCTTTATTCCATTATTTAGGAAACTAAGTTCTCTCATCCTCGCGGCAAGGATGTCATACGAGTATTCAAGTTCGGTAAAAATTTGTGGGTCGGGTAGAAAAGTTATCGAAGTACCCCTGCGCTCTGTTGTTCCTACGTTGGTTAGCTCATTGCCGGGTATCCCTCGCTCAAAATATTGCTTGTAGACTTTACCGTCTCTCCAAATCTCCATATCGAGGCGTTCCGAGAGCGCGTTTACGCATGAAACGCCTACTCCGTGTAGCCCGCCGGAAACCTTGTATGTTTTATTATCAAATTTGCCGCCGGCATGGAGGACGGTGAGGACTATCTCTGCCGCAGGTTTTCCAGTCTCTTCATGTATGTCGACCGGGATGCCACGCCCGTTGTCGACAACCGTTATTGAGTTGTCCACATGTATAATTACTTTAATCTCATCGCAAAAACCGGCGAGTGCTTCATCGATTGAGTTGTCCACGACTTCATAAACCAGGTGGTGAAGTCCTGTGGAGGATGTTGAACCTATATACATAGCCGGACGTTTTCGTACCGCCTCCAAACCCTTTAAAACTTTGATTTCTTCGGCTGTATACTGATCTTTGTTTTTATTTTCTTCCATCACTTTTCACTTTCATTGGCTCAGGAGTGTCTTCCATATCGCCTATTGGTTGATGATTCCTTGCTCAACCCTGTGAAATTTATTATTTCTATTACCTTTAAGAGGTATTTCTCCGCTCTTGACCGTGGCAATCAAGACCTGCCCCTCCCAATTCTCAAAAAAATCCGCGAGAAAATGCATTCTTTTCTCATCAAGCTCAGACCCAGGGTCATCCAGAAGAAAAATAGGTATCTCCGCGCCTCTCTCCGCTGCCCATATAAGAAGTGACAGCTTCATTGATAGAGCGAGAGTCCTGTGCTGCCCCTGTGAACCGTGTTCGTTTATATCTCTCCCATCCAGAAGAACTTTTAGCCTGTCTCTATGCGGCCCGTGATGGGTAAATCCTCTCGAAATATCCTCTTCAAGGGACCCTTGAAGAGCATTAAAGAGACCCTCTTCTCCCTTGTTTTCATCCCATGAAGGTTTGAGAATAAAGTCTACTTTCTCCAAACCACCTGATATATCGGAGTGTATAGTTGAAATCCTTGCTGCGAGTTCATTCAACACACTTTTTCTTGCGCTGAAAATTTTCCACCCCTTTTCAGCAAGGGCGACCGACCAATGCTCTATATCTCTTTTGCTTTTTAATAAAAGAGCATTTCTCTGGGAGAGTATTCTCCTGTAATCTTTTAAAACATCAAAATGCAAAGAGGACCCGTCGAAGGCCGCTCTATCAAGAAATCTCCTACGAAGAAGTTGGTCTCCTCCAGTTAACCTAATGTCTCCGGGACCAAAAAATACCGATGGCAAAACTTTTAAATACTGGGCTGTAGAAGTTGGAATATTTCCATCTATCCAAGCTTTTTTACCCTCTTTGTCCATATCTACCCGGAGGGTTGTTTCTCCGTCCCTATCTTTTATATCCCCTTCAATGAGAGCTGATTCCTCTCCTCTTGCCAACATCTCCCTTACCTTTCTTGTTCTAAAGCTGGTAAGGGTTGATATTATATGTACCGCCTCAAGTATATTTGTTTTACCCTGCGCGTTTTCCCCCGTTAGAACATCTATACCGCCGCAAAATTTTATATTGGAGGGTAGCAGATTTCTAAAGCCACGAACCCTCAATCTCTCAAGTTTCATATCCTCAATCTACGCGCATAGGCATTACCACAGAGAGAAAAGATGAATCTTTATCCGTACCAATGAAAAGAGTGGGAGAAAGTGAATCTTTTACCTCCATTCTCATCTCATCGTCATCCATGACCTTTAATATATCCATCAGATAATTTGCATTGAAAGCCACCTTTACAGGCTCTCCGCTGTAATCGACACTTAAAGTTTCCTCAGCATCACCCAATCCGGGATTATCAGATGAAAGCTTCATGACGCTACCTTCTATTTCTACCAAAACCGAGCGGGTTTCTTGGTCACTTAGAATGGAAACCCTCCTCAACGCATCTTTAAAAGGTTCACAAGACATGAGGACTCCACCGCCTGTTTGATTAGGGATGACTTGGGAGTAGTTTGGAAATGAAGCATCTATCAGAGTAACCGATAAAAGTATGTCTTCTGAACGGACATATATTCGTCCATCGGCGCAAGCTATCTTCAGCGAGTCACCTGAAGTTGAAATTATGCTTTTTATCTCAGCGACGCCTTTCTTCGGAACTATTATGCCATCTGAAAAAAGAGCTAGTCCATTTTGAAGACGACTGTCTATAAGAGAAAGTCTGTGACCGTCGGTAGCGACCATTTTCAAAAAAGAATTATTATCTTCATCCTTCCATTCTTTTAGATATACGCCGCAAAGGTACATTCTTGTCTCGTCGTTGGAAGAGGCAAAAATGGTTTTCGTAAGCATATTTTCAAAAACAGAGGGGTCAATATTAATAAAATTATTTGGAGGTGTGGGAAATGACGGAAATTCCTCTGAAGCTGTACCTGGAATGTGAAAAGTGGAGTTTCCTGAGGAAATGGTTATCCAGTTATTTTCCTTTGATTCAACTAATACGTCACCTCTGGGTATCTCCCTTATAATCTCATTTAGTTTTCTGCCTGGAACGGAGATAGAACCTGATTCAACAACCTTGCATTTTGTTTTTTGGGTTAAACTCACCCTTAAATCCGTAGCTGAAAGAACCAGCTCTTCACCGCTTGCTTGAAGGAGAATGTTTTCAAGAATGGGGCGTGTTGATTTTCTCTCCAGTGTTGACTGAGCGCGTGAGACTATTTCGTTGAATTTTTCCTGGTTGATTTCAATGCGCATAGGAGGACTCTCCTTCTTCTATATTAAATATTCATTTTTAAGTAGTAGTAATAGGGCCTGTTAATTATGTGGAAAAGAGAATAAACCCATTGAAAGCGAAGGGTTTTTTCTTGTGTATAAACTGTTTATTCTTTTCCTCTTTTTCCATAGGTGGCAGATCACTAAAATTTTTACTCATTTTATCCACAGCGATTGTAACAGGTAACTTTCAACATATTATTTGCCCAAAGAGCTCTTGATAGCCTCTATTTGATGAGCAATATCGGGGTCCTTTTCAATAAGATCTTTTACCTTGTCGCATGCGTACATAACCGTCGAATGATCTTTACCTCCCATGCGCTGGCCTATCTCAGGGTATGAGCTGTCGGTTAATTCTCTTGATAAATACATGGATATCTGCCTAGCCCAAGCAATGGCCCTTGTCCTCCTCTTTCCCTTGATATCGGAGATTTTTATCTTGAAATAGTTGGACACGGCTTTTGTTATCTCATCGACGGAGATAGAGGACGATGAGTGGGAGACAGACGATTGAAGAACCTTTTTAGCAAGCTCCAGGGTTATCCTGGTACGCGTTAGGTTTGCAAAAGCGGCAACACGTGTAAGGGACCCTTCAAGCTCTCGAATATTGGAAGATACTATCGTAGCCAGATACATTGCTACGTCATTTGGAATGTCGATTGTTTCAAGCTGTGCCTTTTTATGGAGAATGGCGACCTTTGTCTCAACGTCCGGCGCTTGAATGTCCGCTATTAAACCCCACTCGAAACGGGACCTGAGCCTGCTCTCCAGATCGGGTATCTCTTTGGGAAACTTGTCGCTTGATAGGACTATGGACTTTTGGCGCTCATAGAGCGCATTGAATGTGTGGAAAAATTCCTCTTGAGTACGCTCCTTTCGAGCAAGAAACTGGATGTCGTCAACAAGGAGCACATCCATGGAGCGGTACTTGGCCCGGAACTCCGACATTTTATTATTGGCAAGCGACTGGATAAGCTCATTGGTAAATGATTCGGAGGTGACAAAGCATATCTTAAGGCGAGGGTTTTCCTGAAGCTTGTGGTTGCCAATCGCGTTGAGAAGGTGCGTCTTGCCAAGCCCGACGCCGCCATATATGAAAAGAGGGTTGTAATTTGAGTTGGCATCTTTCGCGACGGCAAGGCTTGCGGCGTTTGCGAACTCATTACTTGGACCTACGACAAATGAATCAAAAGTGTGTCTGGGATTAAGGCCTATTTTTAAGGAGCGATCTTTCCAATTCTCCGCTCCGCCTTTTGGAATCTTGAGGGAGGTCTCGTTAGGTGTTCGCTTTTTCTTTATCTCGAAAGAGATCTCCAGCTTCGTACCGACTACCAGTTCGACAGCATCGGAGATTGAAGAAACCAGATCCTGATCCTTTAGCCAATCGATGAAGAAGCGGTTGGGAACAGCGATGACGAAGAGGTCTCCCCTGATCTCAAGGGGTTCCAGCGGGCTTATCCAGGTCGAGAAGGTTTGGGATGGAACGGTCTTCTCTAGCTCTTCAAGAACTCTCTTCCAAAAAGGTTCCATCTACTGTCCGGGCCTGTTGAGTTATCCACAACATTTTCCACATGTGTGGATAAACTCTTGTTGTTTTATGAAAAATAAACCTTATGTCTCTGAAATTAAAGGGAATTTATGAGATAGTCATCCCTGTGGAAACAACCCATCAAGGGTACCAAATTGAGTGTAATGGTAGCAAGTAAATTGTGGGAGCCGATGAGCGTTGACCTCGGCTGGAAGGTCGGCTATTCTGCGCAAGTCTTTTTACAGGTTAACGGAGGCTTTTGATATGTCAAAAGATGCAAAGCAGCGGCAGAAAGCTGCCTTGAAGAGAAAGAAACGTGAACAAAAAAAGAATGAGATCAAAGTAAAACAGCGCTCATCAATAGTTGGTGGAGCCGCGGCCCCTACCATAAAGTCATTGGCGGATCTGCCAATTCACGAGTGCGTTATCTCCAAGGGCTGGGAGGAGCGCGGTTTGGCTCATATCCTTTTGGCGAAAGAGCTTCCAAACGGCAAAATTGTAGTTGGCGGGTGGTATCTGGATATATTCGCTATGGGGGTCAAGGACTCCGCTCTCTTGCCGGGGCTGGATCTGTCTGAGTATGAGGAGCGGATTAAACCCAACATCTTCAATGACGAGGTGGACTTTGAGGATTGTGACCCCGCGCTTGCAGTGGCGCTTGTAGACGGCGCCGCCGAGTACGGTGAAAAGCTGGGCTTTAGGCCAAATAAGCGCTGGGAGGAGAGCCGCTCAATCTTTGCCGGGATAACGCCTGCCGAGGATTTACCCGCCTTTGGAAAAGAGGGGAAACCCTGCTATGTAAAAAGGGGTGAAACCAATAGCGCCGCCATCATAGCCCGTCTAACGCGTTCAGTTGGCGAGGGAAATTTTACGGTTGTCGAGGGAGAAGAAGAGGCGTAGAGGCTCTGTATCTTTCAGGTAAAAGCCGGCGAACCTTATTGGAAGCCGGCTTTTTTTATGGGGTAATAAGTTGACATAAAAAGTGTGTAGCGGATAATTAACAAATTATAAGATATCAGCCAACCATACGCGAATATAAGGCCAAGGCAATGCGCTAAATGTCACACCACCACGGCCGGTATGAAACAGACTCATACGTAAAGCTCTCCGAGCGGTTGAACCGCTACCCTCAAGGTGCGCCACCAACAGAGTTACTCTTTAAAATACTGAAGATTCTCTTTAAAGAGGAAGAGGCCCGCCTCGTATCACTACTTCCCATAAAGCCATTTACGGTTAAAAAAGCCGCATCCATCTGGAAGGAGTCCGAGAAACGGGCAAAAAAAAGCCTGGAGGAGCTGGCCTCCCGCGCACTGCTAGTTGATTTCGAGGAGGACGGCGAGATTTTTTATGTCCTTCCTCCCCCCATGGCGGGTTTTTTCGAGTTCTCTATGATGCGGGTGCGCGATGATATTGACCAACGCGCGCTTGGAGAGCTTTTCTACCAATATATGAATGTAGAGGAGGATTTTATAAAAGCGCTCTTCACAGACGGTGAAACTCAGCTTGGCAGGGTTTTCGTAAACGAAGAGTCGTTAAATGGAGAGGCGGCGCACGTACTCGATTACGAGCGTGCCACAGAGATAATCAAGACAGCCACTCACATGGGAATTTCTCTCTGCTATTGCCGTCGCAAGATGGAGTATATGGATCGGGCCTGCAATGCCCCCATGGATATATGCATGACCTTCAACACCTCTGCGCAGGCGCTCATCAGGCATGGGCACGCCAGGGCGGTTGACCTCGCAGAGGGGCTGGACCTTCTCGACGAGGCGTATGAAAACAACCTTGTACAATTTGGCGAAAATGTAAGGGAGAGCGTCAACTTTATATGCAACTGCTGCGGTTGTTGTTGCGAAGCGATGGTCGCTGCGCGGCGTTTTGCCGCAATGCACCCGATTCATACCTCAAACTACCTCCCTAAGGTTGACGCCGATAAATGCAGCGGCTGCGGAAAATGCGTTAAACTATGTCCCGTTGAAGCGATGGGCCTGATTTCCTCCAACAACCCAAACAATCCAAATAGCATGAGGGCCAAAGTGGATGAAGAGATCTGCCTGGGTTGCGGGGTCTGTGTAAGGGGGTGCCCATCAAAAGGCGCTGTGGTCATGGTGGCGCGGGATAAAAAAGTTCTTACCCCCCTTAATGGGGCGCACCGGGCGGTGCTGATGGCGATAGAGCGGGGCAAACTCCATGAACTCCTCTTTGACAACAAGGTGTTGTGGAGCCATCGCGCTCTGGGCGTTTTTCTGGGCGCCTTCATCAAGCTCCCGCCAGTAAAGAGGGTACTCGCTACCGAACAGGTGCGCTCACGTTTTCTTGAAGGGCTCGCCGCCAGGTATGGATGAAAAACCTTCCCTTAAAGCTACAATAAAGCTATTTTAGCCATGTCGTGACCCACTGCCTTTTTAATTCTGACTACCTTACAAATGGAATATAGAGGAGTTAACCAATGAAAAAAATTGTTATCGCCTCCGCGGCGCGTACGCCCGTGGGCAAATTCAACGGCACCCTTACATCCGTGCCCGCCCACCAGCTGGGAGCTGCCGCGGTTGCCGAGGCCTTAAAACGTGCAGGAGTGGAGCCCGG
This sequence comes from Deltaproteobacteria bacterium, assembly GCA_002869005.1. Taxonomy (GTDB): domain Bacteria; phylum Desulfobacterota; class Deferrisomatia; order Deferrisomatales; family BM512; genus BM512. Next base: position 15,807 of record PKTU01000169.1, on the reverse strand, counting down.
AGAGGTAAACGACCTTATTTTCGGCCATGTCCTTACTGCGGGGTGCGGTCAGAATACTGCCCGCCAGGCCGCTCTGGCGGCGGGGCTCTCCGAAACGTCAACGGCTATTACGGTTAATCAGGTTTGCGGCTCGGGTTTGAGAACCGTCGCTCTTGGGTGCCAATCCATCCTCCTTGGCGACGCAGATATCGTAATCGCCGGCGGACAGGAGAACATGAGCGCCGCCGTACACTGCGCGCCGCTTCGCGGCGGCATAAGGATGGGCTCCGGCGAACTCGTGGATACGATGATTAAAGATGGCCTTACGGACGTTTTCAATAATTACCACATGGGAATAACCGCCGAGAACGTCGCCGAGAAGTTTGGTATAACCCGCGAGGATCAGGACCGCTTCTCCGCAGCCTCTCAGCAGAAGGCGGAGAGGGCCCAGAAAGAGGGGCTCTTCAAAGAGGAGATCATCCCACTTACCGTCAAGGTGCGCAGAAAAGAGGTTCTCTTTGAGGATGATGAGCACATCACCCCAGGGACAACCTTTGAATCCCTCTCCGCGCTACGCCCGGCATTCAAAAAAGATGGTACGGTTACGGCGGGTAACGCTTCCGGAATCAACGACGGCGCCGCCGCGCTCGTGCTCATGACTGAAGAGGAGGCAGTAAAGCGCGGTATAACTCCCCTGGCGACCATCGCGAGTTGGGCAACCCGTGGCGTCGACCCGAAGATAATGGGTACGGGCCCAATCCCCGCCTCCAAGGCGGCCCTTTCTAAGGCGGGTTGGGGCGTTGACGACCTGGATCTGATCGAGGCAAACGAAGCTTTTGCCTCACAGGCTATTGCGGTTAACCGCGAGATGGGTTGGGATGTTGAAAAGGTCAACGTCAACGGCGGAGCAATTGCGTTAGGGCACCCAATCGGTGCCTCCGGCGCGCGCATCCTCACCACCCTGCTCTATGAGATGAAGCGTAGAGACTCGAAGAAGGGCCTTGCAACCCTCTGTATAGGCGGCGGTATGGGTGTTGCGCTGGCTGTTGAGCGTTAAGTTAATTTAATTGGTAAAAAAGTAAAAAAGCCGCCCGGTAAACCGGGCGGCTTTTTTACTTTATGCGTGAGGAAAAAATCTATTTCGTAGCCTGAGAGCAACTCCGACTAGCAGCACCAGCACGGGAACCTCAACCAGGGGACCTATTACGGCGGCGAAAGCTTCGCCGGAATTTATGCCGAAGACCGCTATAGCAACCGCTATTGCTAGCTCAAAGTTATTTGAAGCCGCGGTAAATGACAGGGTAACGGTTTGTCCATAGGAAGCGCCCACCTTTCCGCTCATCCAGAATGAGATAAAGAACATCACCAGAAAGTAGATGGTCAGAGGAATAGCGATCCTGACGACATCAAATGGGAGCTGAACGATATTCTCCCCTTTGAGGCTGAACATCACGACAATTGTAAAGATGAGCGCAGAGAGGGTTAAGGGACTTATTGCCGGTATGAATTTTTCCTCATACCAAACGCGGCCTTTAACCTTCAGGCCAATGTAGCGGGAGACCATTCCGCCAAAAAAAGGGAGGCCCAGGTAGATAAAAACTGATTTTGCAACCTCGCCCATCGATATCTTCACCTCAACGGCTTCGCCGAGCCCGAGCCTCGGGGGAAGCCAGGTGATAAAAAACCAGGCATAGAGCGTGAAGAACAATATCTGAAAGAGTGAGTTGAACGCGACAAGCCCGGCGCAGTATTCTCGATCCCCACCCGCAAGGTCGTTCCAAACGATCACCATTGCAATACACCGCGCCAGCCCAATCATGATAAGGCCAACCATGTAGTGCGGGTAACCTGATAGCAGGGTTGCCGCGAGGGCAAACATCAAAACTGGGCCGATGACCCAGTTTTGCACAAGGGAAAGGGTTAGCACCTTGCCGTTGCGAAAGACCCTGTGGAGCTCCTCGTAGCGAACCTTTGCCAGGGGAGGATACATCATCAGTATCAGGCCAATGGCGATGGGGATATTCGTTGCGCCGACTTGAAACCTCTCTATGAATTTTGGAAGGCCCGGCAAGAAAAACCCTGCCCCCACGCCCACGGCCATAGCCAGGAATATCCACAGGGTCAAAAAGCGGTCAACGCATGAAAGTTTGCCGGTGACATGCCCACTCATATTAACTGTTCTCCTCAAGAAAACGTTGGATGCGAAGCTTGATTTCGTCCCGGATCCTCCTAAAGACATTCATGATTTCATCCTCGGTTCCTTCGGCAGCGGCAGGGTCCTCGAAGGGCCAGTGTGCCCGCTTTTTGACCTTGCCCACGTAAATGGGGCAACGCTCTTTTGCGCCGGCACAGACTGTAACCAAAAGGTCGAGATCCATCCCGATATACTCATCAACGCTATTGGAAGAGTACCCCGAGATATCCACCCCCGCTTCCTCCATAACTTTTATCGCACGGGGGTTAACACCGTGGGTCTCGATACCCGCAGAGTAAACTTCATAAGCATCTCCACCAAGCTCCTTAAGCCAGCCGTGGGCCATCTGGCTTCTACAGGAATTGCCGGTGCAAAGAAAGAGAACCCTCTTCATGGCTGTAGCCTCTCCGGTCATGGCATATAACAGTGCTAAAATTACCTTTCAGATTCATCGTTGTCGAGCTGGGAGATATAAAATTATATTACGGTAATATCAAAGGGAGAGGGGATGCATTTTTACCATCAATTTGCACAAGGTTTATACTCCGTTAGACTTTATGGTAGGGAAAATGGAGGCGGAACATGAAGATTATGGTCACTGGCGGTACAGGCTTTGTTGGAGCATCTTTGATTCCGGCATTAATGGAGGCGGGTCATGGGGTTATCCTTTTGGTGCGGCCAGGCGAGAAAAGGCAGCATACATACCCCGGCGTTGAGGTTGTAGAAGCTGATACCATGGAGGCCGGGGCTTGGCAAAAACGTGTTGAGGAGTGTGGGGGTGCCATAAACCTTGCGGGAGCACCCATTAACACACGCTGGAGCAAAAAGAATAAGGAGCTTATAAGAGCATCTAGGGTGCTGACCACCAGGAACCTTGTTGCCGCTATCCCCGAAAATAAAGATTTTAGACTGCTCTCAACCTCCGCGGTTGGCTATTACGGTGACGGTGGTGAGGCGCTGCTTGATGAGGGCGCCCCTCCCGGTCGTGATTTTCTCGCCTCAGTGGCAAAGGAGTGGGAGTCGGAGGCGCTTGTTGCGTCAGGGCGGGGGGCTAAGGTCGCGGTTACCCGTTTTGGGATAGTCCTTGATAGAGGAGGCGGCGCACTTGACAAGCTGGAGGAGCTTTCGCGCAGGTTCTTGGGAGGCCCTTTGGGGAGTGGCCGTCAATGGTTTTCCTGGATACACAGAGCAGACCTTGTAAGGGCGCTGGTTTTTCTCTTGGAGAGGCCGGAGATTGAGGGGCCGGTAAATCTCTCCTCACCCGAGCCAGTGAGGCAACTGGAGCTGATGAAGCGGCTTGGCAGGGCGCTTAAAAGGCCGGCCTTTACTCCCGCGCCCCGCCTTGCGGTGCGGCTGCTTTTGGGTGAGTTTGCAGACGTGCTGCTCTTTAGTCAGCGCATGGACCCGGTTCGCATGAAAGAGGCGGGGTTCAAATATCAATACCCGACTATTGAATCGGCGCTCGGCGCGCTCTATGGTTAAGGGTGGCTGAAAGTATAAAATGTAACTTGTCCTGAAACATGAGGATAAATGCAACTTGTTCTCATAGGAAGAGCGGCAGCTTTGTAAAATAAATTTTACTTGGCCCCCCTTTCCGGTGTCCCCTCTTTGACCCAGACAAAGCTTTACCCAAAATATGCTCTTATATTCCAAGGGATTTCTCAATATCGACCCAGGTGAATGGCGCGAAAATATTTTTTACGCCCCCTCCGCCAAGCGGGCGAAAATATTTTTTACAAACCCTTCTTAGACAGCTTATTTTCGTATACCGTTTTATCGTGACAAATGTAATAACATAATAATACCGGCATGTTATCTTGTGTTGTCCTGCGTGGGGTCAAATGGCATGGTGCTTGCAAAAAGCTATTTGATTAATTGCATGCTCCTAAACCCCATCGGAGGAAGTACAAATGGCAACCAACTCAACTCGCTCCTACGACCCGACAGTATCTTGGGTATCGGCGGGCATCACCATCGCCTTTTGTGTTTGGGCGATAGTGTTTCCCGACAACATGTCCACCATGATAAACGCCATCTTTGGATGGACAACCAAGAGTTGGGGGTGGTGCTATCTCCTGACGGCTTTTATCTTGGTCATCGCATCCTTCGTCCTGATGGGCTCCGACTACGGAAAAATGAAGCTCGGGAAAGAGGGCGATACACCGGAGTTCTCCAACTTTTCATGGTTTGCCATGCTCTTTGGCGCGGCGATTGCCGCCGGCATAGTTTTCTGGGGTCCTGCCGAGCCCGCATATCACTACATGAGCGCGCCGCCCTTTTACGGCGGGGAGCCTAAGTCTGTGGAAGCCGCTCAGGCCGCCATGACCTACTCCTTTTTTCACTGGGGTTTAAGCGCCTGGGCAATATATCTGATGCTTACGGTGCCCCTGGCCCACGCCTGTTACACAAAAAACCTCCCCTTCCGCTTCTCCAGCGCTTTTTACTATGTAATCGGCGACCGCATTCACGGCCCCTGGGGTAAAGTCTTGGACATTTTCGCGGTTTTCGCCACCCTTGGCGGAATGGCGACTACAACCGGACTCGTGGCTCTTCAGCTGGGCAGCGGCTTCGACTTTCAGTTTGGTCTTGAAATGGGCAGCTGGGGCACCTATGCGGTAATCGCGGTGCTTACCGCTATCTTTTCCCTTGCCGTCTACGCAGGGCTTGAGAAGGGCATCAAACTCATCGGTGATTGGAACATGTACGTGTTTGGCGCGGTTTGGGTCTTCATCCTGATTGCGGGGCCGACACTTTACTTCATTGACCTTACGACCAACTCACTGGGGCAGTATCTCCGTGACTTTCTAGCCCTAAGCCTCTATACGGCACCGGGCGAAGGTCATAACTGGCTCGGGAGCTGGACGGTCTTCTACTGGGCATGGTGGATGAGCTGGGCGCCCTTTGTTTCAGTCTTTATCGCCCGCATATCCAAGGGCCGCTCTATCCGCCAGACGGTTGCCGCGACGCTAATTCTCCCGACCATTGCAAACTTCCTCTGGTATGGAGTAGTCGGAGGCGCGGGCATTTATTACGATGTTACGACAACAATCAACAATAACGGCGTAGAGTCTGCGGTGTTTGCCATAGCGCAGAACCTCCCGATGACCTCAATTCTCGTAATAGCGATCATCTTCCTCATCGCCACCTTCTTTCTCACCAGCGCAAACTCTGCGGCGCTGGCGCTGGCGATGTTCGTATCCGGCAAAGAGAACCCCTCAAAGAACCTCCGCCTTTTCTGGGGCATAGCGCTTGGCGTTTTCGCGGCGGTGCTTGCGGGAACGGGCAGCCTCAAGGCCATACAGACGGCTTCGATTGCTACGGCATTTCCTCTCATGTTCCTCCTTCTGGCGGTTACAGTCGGAACCTTTAGAGGGTTAAACAAATACCGGAAAGAGGAGCTGGTCGAGGTTAAAAAAGAAAAAGCCTCTTAACGGATAAAGTTAAATAAGCGCCCCCTCTTTGGGGGCGTTTATTTTTGTAGTGTCTGCGGTAAAGTATTTTTGCGCTGTAACTGAAGGGAGCGGTTATGAAATTTCGTATGATTTTAGACAAAAACCTTGATTTAAAGGTCTTCGCCTGGTCCTGCGCACTAACCCTACCCTTCCTTGTATTTGGCGGCCTCTATCCAAAAGCTACCGGCAAGGTTGCCAACGAGGTACTAGCACATCTGACAAGCAGCTGGGATTGGCTCTATCTTTTAAGTGTGAGCCTCTTTTTACTGGCGGCGCTAATTATCGCATTATCACCTCTTGGGCGTATAAAGCTCGGAGGGGATGAAGAAAAACCCGAGTTCAGCAGGATAAGCTGGTTTTCAATGCTCTTTAGCGCGGGCATGGGAATCGGCCTGGTATTCTGGTCGATCGCCGAGCCCATGATGCACTTTACATCTCCGCCGATGGGCGAAGGGGGTACTCCGGAGGCCGCTAAGAGGGCGCTGGAGATTTTCTTCTTCCACTGGGGGGGGCATGCTTGGGGAGTCTATGTAGTTGTCGGACTTGCGCTGGCGCTGTCACAATTTAGGCAGGGTCGCCCGGCTCTTATTTCCCGCGCGCTTGCCCCTTTGTTCGGAGAGCGGTTCGCCGCGGGCGGCGTTGGCAAGGCCATAGACGTCCTTGCAATCTGGGCTACGATAATGGGGGTCGTCACATCCCTTGGTCTTGGAGCGCTTCAAGTCGTCAGCGGCTTTGGAGCTTCACTCGGCATGCCCCAGACCGGTGAAGCCAAAGTGCTTGTTATAGCTGGCATCACCCTCCTCTTCATCATCTCTGCGGTTAGCGGCATAAAGCGGGGCATAAAGCTGCTCTCTCTTTTTAACGTGGCGCTGATGGTTTTCATTCTCCTTTACTTTGCCGGATTCGGTCCGTCCAAGTATATCCTGGAGAGCTTCGCCGCATCACTCGGCGCATACCTCACTGACCTTCCAAAGCTATCCTTTACGACCAAGCTCTTTGGAAATGAGGGCTGGACACGGGGATGGACTGTTTTTTACTGGGCGTGGTGGATTGCCTGGGCGCCTTTTGTGGGTGCGTTTATCGCCAGAATTTCAAAGGGCAGGAGTGTACGTGAATTTATAATGGTGGTGCTCATACTGCCCGCCGTTTTCAGCTTTCTCTTCGCCTCAACGCTGGGCGGCACCGCTTTTTATATCGACCTTTTCGAGGGCGGCAAGATAGGGGCGCTTGTTTCTTCAAACCTAGAAGGAGCACTTTTCGAGACCCTCCGCCACTTACCCGCTTTCGGGCTGCTTGCAGCTTTAGCCAATATCCTCATTATCTCCTTCTTTGTTACCTCTGCGGATTCTGCTACCTACGTTATCAGTTCTTTTTCAACGGAAGGGTCGAGCGTTGTCGACAAGAAGCTGGTTATCTTTTGGGGTCTTGCTTTAGGGGGTGTGGCTGCGGTGCTCCTGACAGCTGGTGGCCTCAAAGCGCTTCAGACGGCGTCAATAGTGGGCTCCTTTCCCTTCATCGTGATAATGTGGCTACTTCTAGCCGCAACGGTTAAGGAACTTTTAAAAGATTATCGTCGTAATTAAGCCTGTTTTTTGAAAGATTCTCTTTTCAGGCCGTACTTTTTGATTTTGTAATGCAGCAGTTGGCGTGACAATCCGAGGTCGGCAGCGGCGCGGGAGATATTTCCGCCGCTACGCTCCATAGCCGTGGTTATTGCCGCGAGCTCGATGTCGCTTTGTCCCTCCCGCAGATTGCCCTCGATAGAAAAGCCGGCAGCTGCATTAAACGCTGTGCGCCTTGGCGCCGTGTCCCTAATCATGTGCGGCGGCAGATCCTTTAAATCGATCAATCGGCGATTCCCGACAACGTTCATTGCGCCCTCGATAATGTGCTGAAGCTCTCTAACGTTTCCCGGCCATTCATGCCTGGAGAAGCGTTCCTCGACCCCCTTTGAGACCCCCTCGACATTTCTCCCCAGAGTTTTATTGAACTTTTCGATAAAAGCTGTCGCAAGAAGAGGTATATCCTCCCTCCTCTCCCTCAGCGAGGGGAGGTGTAGGAGCACGACGCCAAGACGGTAAAAAAGGTCCACCCTCAACCGCCCCTCGTCAATCGCGGCATGGGGGTCCTCATTGACCGAGCTTAGAATTTTAACGTCAATAGCCCGCTCATCGAGGGAGCCTACCCGCCTGAATTTTTTCTCCTGTATCACCCTTAAAAGTTTTGCCTGAAGGCCCAAGGGCATTGAATTGATCTCATCCAAAAAGAGGGTTCCGCCATCTGCTTTTTCAAAGAGCCCCTGCTTGTCAATAGCCCCGGTAAATGCCCCCTTAACGGTACCGAACAGTATTCCTTCAAGGAGATTTTCAGGGATTGCCGCGCAATTAATAGTCACATTGGCGGCGTCCTTTCGAGGTCCGAACTGGTGCATCGCCTGAGCGAATATCTCTTTTCCTGCGCCTGTTTCACCGACCATCATAACCGGAGATGGAGTAAGCGCCGCCATCTTCGCCGTCTTTACCGCTTCCAGAATAGCCGTGCTTGTACCAATTATATCGGAGAAGGTTAAAAGGCCATCCACGCTCTTGGCAGTCAATGCCTCCTCACCCCTTGAGCAGACAGATGTTATCGTCGTTTCAAGTAGGTTGTAGTCCCTTACGAAGCAAACTGAACCGACGAGCCCCTCCTCGTTGAAAAGCGGGAAAACGCTACATATGGAGTTGGTCGTTCGCCCCAGCCTGGTTTTGTAGAGGAGGTGTTTGTTGAGTATCGGTTCTTGGGTAGAAAGGCAGCGCATAATTAGGCTGGTGTCGCGTGTAAGCTGGTAAAAAGAGGTAACAAGCTCGCCGATTGGCGGAGCCTTGACGGAGTCGATTTGCAGCTGAGTCTTGTTGTAGAACATGATCCGGCCGTTTTTGTCCGTAATTATTACCCCTTCGTCGAATGCGCCGAAGATATCCCTATAATTGACTATGTCGTTAAGAAAATGCTCCTGATTGATTTTCGACATTATGCCGAGCTCCTTCAGTGGTTCGTAAAAATAATTTTACATTATACCCCTAACGGCCGGATGTTAAAGGATAAAAACAGTGCTGGCACTTGAGATTTTGAGGGCAGATTGGATCTCGAAAATAAGATTCTGGATGCTGCTCAAGGATGAAGAGGCGCTTTGACTAAAAAAGTTTTGGGTCAGAAACTTGCCGCAAAATTTTTTACATCGTTTGGAAGCACGACGGGGTTTTCAAAAATGGAGCCATGCAGCGACAGGTGGGCATTGATGAACTGCTTTAGTTTCTTGAAATTTAAAGGGGTAAACTCCGCAAAGGATGCTCCGACAAAGGTCAGACCCTCTTTTTCATTGTGGTATTCCGCTTTTGCGGCGGTCTTCATATAAAACTCGCCAAGATTAAAGGAGAGCCAAACCACTTTGCCCCGGGGAATTAAATCGCGCACCTCTATCAGGCACCCACCCAGAGAGAGCTGTTTTATTTCGCCTGAAAAAGTATGATTGCCGCCTAAAGGATCCAATTGAACCGGAATCCGAACCGCGATTCTAGGATACCGCCGGATAGGCATATTGTTCCCCCTTGCCCTGTATAAAATCCTTTAATGCCTTGAGAATATTGGTTATACGGTCCTCTTCAAAGAAAAAAATGGAGGTTCCAATAAAACCACTCATTTGAGTGGTTTCTCCAGTCGCGCGATGTGGTAAAAAAGCTGTTATTAAAAGCGGTTGCGCGGCTCTCCGGGGGGGCTCCCAATCACATTTCGACAAACTGGCCGCATGGTTCAAGACCCCTTCTTCTTATTCCGGCCAGTATCTTTCAATAGCCGACTCACCAGCTCAACTTACGCATATACAACCTGCATCTTGACAAGCAAATTATCAATATTCTTTGATATCACCAAACTCCTTCGTTTGATTCTCTTTGCCCACTTGAGCAGGGTGAAATATTATCAAGCTCAACTCTTTATTCCTGCCGTAAGGAGTGAAAAATGGTCCAAGGGATAAAAACAAATTTTATTCTCGCTATGCTGGTTGTTTTTAATTTTTCATCAAGCGCCATCGCTGATGAGCCAAAGCGGATCTTTATAGTCAACAGCTATCATAAAGAATATTTTTGGAGCGCCCGCCAACAAGAGGGCATAAGAGACGCCATGTCCGGTATGGATGTTTTGGTGGAAGAGTTCTTCCTTGATACTAAGCGAAATGCCGGCAACGACTGGCTTGAAGCTAAAGCAGGAGAGTGCCTTGCCAGAATAGAGGCATTCAACCCCGATATCATCTTCACCGGTGACGACAACGCAACGAAAACAATTGCTACAAAATTTTTGGGTGAAGCCATACCCGTGGTTTTTTACGGCTTAAATGCTGAACCTGAGGAGTATGGCCTTGTCGGAACCGGTCAAAGGGAGCACCCGGGTAGTAATGTGACAGGTGTTCTCGAGCGGCACTTTTTCGTTGATACCCTTCACCTTATGCTTGCGATATGTCAGGGTAATAACCTTGAAGTCGAACGTGTTTTCATAATCACCGATGACACCATAACGTCTCGTAAGGTCCTGGAGTTTTTGCGGAAAGTGGATTGGAACACCCCGGTTGAAGTTATTTACCTCCCGCAATTTGAAGCTTTTGAAGAATATAAAGAGACGCTTTCAGGTTTAAATGCCCGAGGCAACGCGGCTGTAATATACAACCTGCAAACGCTAAAGGATAAAGAGGGCAAGATTCTTGATTACAGGCCGGTAGTGGAGTGGACCCGAGACAACCTTACTATACCGACTGTTACCTTTCATCAGGTATACATCGAGGCAGGTTTGATGATGGGAATTACCGTTAGCGGTTACTCCCAAGCCTACAACGCAGGCGTTAAGGGTAGAAAGATACTGGAAGGAGCCTCAGCCGGGGATATACCCATTGATTCTCCCGCCAAAGGGCAAGTCGTGATCAATAACAAGGCCGTTAAAATGCAAAGCCTCAAGATACCCATAAGCGTCCTGATGGGAGCAACATTGGTGAATTGAGACGATGAGCAAAAAATTTTTCATCCAGTTTCTCCTCTTCTCGCTGCTTGTTTTGGCAACCTTTATTGCCGCCGGGATCTGGTTTGACGCTGAGGTTGAAAAAAATTTGGAAAGAGAGGCGCAATTCCGGCACTCTCTCGTAGCGGGCCGAATAGTAAACAATATTGAACTCTATCTGGATAGGGTGCGTTCCGGTGTGGAGAACGCCTTTTCCCTTTCTCAAGGAGTAGACCCGGATATAAAGGTCACGTTGGAGCGGCGCTACTCAATGCTCGAAGACGTGTTCCCGGAGATATTCAGCATCGCCTACATGGACCCCTCGGGGCTGGTTTATTTTACCGATAAAAACGGGGCCTTCCAGGATGAAGGTGTTTCAATTGATGAGATTCTCGAAGCGGGTGTTCTCGGAGAATATCTCAGCCAAAAAGGCCCTGTGGTAAGAGAGGTAACAGTCACCCCTTCTGTTTTTATGAGGTTCAGCCCGGAAGTAGAAAGGATGCTCCCGACATCGGCGCTCTTGTTTTCCAAAAGGCTGATGCGTGGCGATGAGTACATGGGCACCCTGCTTGTCCCGTACCTTTTGGATTTTATAATCGACAGTTATCTTTCTACGCCAGGCTTGGGCGCTCCATTTACCACCTATCTTGTGAGCCAGGACGGTTCTTTAATCTACAGGTCCGACCTGCCGCCCTCCCTAGATTGGCTCAACGCCCCATTTCCCTTCATATCAAGGGATGAAGATAATTATTTTCTGCGTTTTCCTTTCAAAATGAATCTGAGTGATATTCCTATAACCGTTGATGGTTATGGTGGCGAATTTATGCTCGGCCTCACGAGCACGGGTGAACCCTCTTATCAGAGAGGGTTTTTCCTTCCGCTTAAGGTCGGGCAAGAGACAATGACGGTTGTTGTCGCGGCTCGCTTGTCTCAGATCATAGAGTCCAAGAAGGCTTTTGTTCTGCCCATATCCATCGGCTCGTTTATCCTGATTTGGCTGATAATAGGCGCTGCGGCTGCAACATATGTGCGTCTGCTGCTATCGGAGGAGCGCCTCATTGAATCCGATACGCTACACCGCGCGCTTTTTGAAAAAGCTAACGACGCGATCTTCTTCTTTTATCTGGAGGGGGGGGAGCTCATCGCGGCAAATAAGGTGGCAAGTGACAGCCTGGGCTATTCAGCTGATGAACTTTCCAAAATGCGTCATATAGAGATATACAAAGGAACGGAAGCCCCAGCGGTCAGAAAGTGCCTGGACGCGCTCAAGGAAAAATTCTTCTTACAGTATGAGAGCGTCCATGAGGCAAAGAGTGGCGAGACATACCCGGTTCAGGTTTATGCAAGGCTTGTTGAACATAAGGGACGCCACGCGGTCATATCTACAGAGCGAGATGTTACTGAGCAGAAGGCCCTGCAAGCGCGCTTGATTAGCCGTGAAAAGGAGGCGCTCAACCGGAAGAGTTTCGAGGTTATCGGGAGGTTGGCCGGCGGTGTTGCACACGAATTCAATAACATTCTCGGGGCAATCCTCTCTTGCGTGCCACCGGGTTTTAAAGAGCGCAAGGGTCAGGCGAGGACGGCTGAAGCAATAAATGGGGATGATATAATAACGTTATGCAAGAGAGGAGAGATGATCACCTCCCAGCTCCTTGACTCAGCCCGTCAAGTGCTCCCCAATCCATCGCCGATAAACCCGGAGAAGATACTTTGGGAGCATATTTCCATTTTAAGGAGGAAGCTCCCCGAGCGGGTAGGTGTTACCATCGCCGTACCCGGGCAGTTGCCAAAGATATCCACAATACCGTCTATGCTGCATTCGGCATTGATGAACCTCTCCGACAATGCAGTCGATGCAATGAAAGAGGGCGGTGAAATTCGTTATTCTCTCTTAGAGGATGAATTACCTGATGGTTTGCCAGCCGTCTCCTTCATTGTCGAGGATACCGGCGGAGGCATACCCGAAGATGAACTTGTTAATATATTTGAGCCCTTCTATACAACCAAGGAGCCAGGAAAAGGAACAGGCCTTGGGTTAAACATCACTAAGGCCTTCGTTCAGTCAAGCGGAGGCGTAATTAGCGTTGAAAATAAGGATAAAGGGGCATCTTTTAAGATGACCTTTCCCGTATGGGAAGGGGCTTTCGACAAAAATGCCCAGACTGAGGAGCCAAGCGCCTTCGCCATGGTTCTCGCTAAGGAGGGAGATTTTGCCAATTCAATTATCAGCGAATGTTTAAATAGCGGCATGTTCCCGGTTTTAGTACCTGACGAATCTGAGCTTTTGGACAAAATAAACGCCGATAGCGAAGCAAGAATACGGTCAGTTATTTTAGATGAGCGCTTGGCGAAAATTCCCCTTCACACGCTCTTGGAGATAATTAAATCAATTCGTAAAGATATGCTGCTTGTGATGATTTATGAGAATGAAATCTCGGATAAAGATCCTTTAGAGGGTGTAGCGACAGCCCGGCTAGGGGATTTGAGATCTCTTTTAGGGGGTGTCTACCGTTGAAAGAGGCAAACAACAGAAAAATAATCATTGCAGACGACGATAAGGTGATTGCAGCCAATATGGCTGGCGCGGCAAGAGGCCGAGGCTATGAAGTAGCCCTTGCATCGGACGGCCTGGAGGCCATGGAGTTCATAGAAAAAGCTGATTACCAAGTAGTTATAACAGACCTTCTAATGCCTCGAATGGGTGGTATGGAGTTTATACGGCAGGTATTCTCCATACATAATCCCCCTGCCATAATAGTGATTACAGGCCACGCATCCATAGATGCCACGATTGAGTGCCTAAAACACGGCGTCAAAGACTTCCTTAAGAAACCCTTTACGATGGAGGAGTTCCTTGAAAGCGTGGAGAGGGTTATCAATAATATTGAAGGAAATAATCACTTTGAGCCCGATTGGAGCCACTTTGCCGATAGATATTTTCTAACGGACAGACAGGTGGAGGTTGTCAAAGAGCTCTACTACACAGGGGGCGATTCAAGCGAGATTGGGGAGAGGCTAAATATAAGTTTTCACACGGTCCGGTCGCACTTGGGGATAATTTTTAATAAAGTTGGCGTTACCAGCAGGCTAGAGCTCGTCAAAAAGATCAGAGAGAGGAAGTAAAAAGAGGAGGAGCCCGGCGCTACTCTCCGGGGGGGCAAAGAGCAATGCGAAACCGAACTCCTCCAAAAACTAATTGGCAGAATAGCATGAATGAAAAGTTATGAAATCGTTTTTTATAAAATATTTTATATTTGCAGGCGGTGAAATAGCGGGGTGCCGCGGAGCTTGGCGCACGCCCCCTTTTCATGTCTGGTTATAGACTCAAAGAATCAATAAAACACCCCGAGGATGATGAGGCGTATGGTCGTGCTCTTTCATCTTCCGGTAGCGTCAATCTGACAAGCTTGTCTTCCATGGCTCCCGTTGAGAAACCATCGGCATACGTCGATAGGCTGTAACCCTTTTAGATACGGATCCACCCTTAATCTTACCGCCTGCGACTCTACGTGTCCTGAACTACTTCGCAGGCCGGAGTCTCGCTGAATTATACTTTTGGATCGGAACTCTTATGGTGCGGGCACGCCTTGGTTTCCCACGTAAAAGCGCATGGTAATAATGAGTCAAAAGTCGCCTTAAGCGAAAGCTCCTCCTGCAAATTTTGATAAAGAGCAAAAAGAGTGATGAACGCATCCCGGCAGGGTTGGTGAGCACTTCATAGCGCCTGCGGTTCCTTTCGTATTCTTTTGGGCTGTCGAAATCATCTGTCTCGTCTTCAACGAGTTCAAAGCAGCTCAAGTTAATAACGTGCTGCGACAAGGATTGCCCGGAGAGCGACCTGTGCAACTCCCATAGCTTCCCTCTTCCTCCTTTTTGCTGCTCTTCGATGACACGTCCCAAATGTTTTTCAACAAGGCTGAAGTTCTCTTGAGTAAAGGTGAAGGCAAATATTTCCCCATACTTTCCAAGCGAGAAAAGGCTTTCATGAGGCCGACCATAAAAGCAAAGGTTTCTCTCCCCGTTTACTATCTGACCCATGGCCTTGTAAGAATAAAAAACGTCGCCCAGGAGAAATATATTGCGTTCACCCCATTGACTTCGAGTGTGGTAGAGGGTTTGTGCGATACAGTTGGTCGGAGGTATCAGTAGTTGCCGCGCGCCATTGGCATTGAACCGGCCAAGTTCGTCTACCAGAGCAGGAAGAGAATCCGTATAGGCGCCCAACAGTCGGATCGTTCTCTCAAGCAGCGTCTCTCCGCCAAAGGCTATGTGCTGTTTATCGATGCCGAGATAGTTGCCCCATCTCTCTCCGGCACCGGCGCAGCAGATAAAGAATTTGGTTTTTTGCATACAGACGCCCATATAATTTTTTGGCCAGGAAGCGCAAGATTGGTGTAAGTAATCGCTATTGTATTCTAAATTATTTAACACTGTTTCGCAGAGAAAGTTTTTAAGGGGTTTTGCCATTTCCAAAAGGTAACAGATCTATTTGTGGTATACCCACTATTGCTCATGATATAAACTGCAGTCGGTTGTATATGAAAGTCGCCTGCTGGGGTGGCCTTTCATGTCAGAATTAAACGGTGTTTAGCCTGAAGTCTTTTGGCAGCTTCTCCCATACGTTAAATTCTTAATAAGTCTAATGGACTCGCAAATCCACTATGTAGATACCTGGATATCAACACTCTCCTTGCCAGTCGAATCCGCAATCTTCGTAAATGCTGTGGTTACGCTATGGACGTGCTTGCAGAAATGAGTGGGGTGCTCGATAATTAAGAATATGAAAGGTTTTGGTTTTCCATAACAGTGCTTTTTGACGATCTGGCGCAGCAGGGGGAGAATAACTCCATAACGCAAAATTTATGGTCAGATAGCCACTAAATTAAAACTTTAGAAAAGTGGTTATGGAGATACCATCCTTTCGGCATGGCCCCTGATAACTGGTGTAGGATGATAATCAGTAGACCTCAAATAAAATGTAAAAATGGTCAGGTAATTTACAAGGTTGATGTCAAACGGATGGAAGGAGAAACCTCCCTTTGGTACAGCCTTGACGAGGAATATGCTGATTATATCTCTCCTGTTGCCGACGCCGCACTTATAGCTCTCTTGATACCTGCCATGGCCGCGGGGGAAAATATAACAATAGAGGGGGGCGTT
>PKTU01000001.1 GCA_002869005.1 Deltaproteobacteria bacterium | reverse complement strand
CGGATGAGAGATGTATAGTCGCCGCCCTTGGAGGAGACCGTCTCGCGCACGTCGATGCCTCGCTCCTTAGCCGTGACGGGGGCGTTGACGATGTTGACCCATTCGCCTGCCGCGTGCTTTAAGAGCCCGGAGAGCGCCGCAGCGGTAAGCAGCGGGGTGCGCCCCTCAGCGGCTTTTCCGCTGTACTCAACCTCGACCGCCCGGATCGCCTCAAGGCCGAGCTGCGCCTGTAGCGCGCCGAGTTTCTCGGCGAGGTGGAGGAATGGGCCCATCTGCTCCAACGCCTCCGGAGAGACGGAGGGAACGTTGATGGAGTTAACGATTACACCATTTAGGAGATAATTACCTATCTGCTCCGCCACCTGTATCGCCACCGCGGTCTGCGCCTCCTCTGTGGATGCGCCGAGGTGCGGGGTGCAGATGAGGTTGGGGTGCGAGATAAGTGGGGTTAGACCAGGGGGCTCCTCGGAAAAAACGTCCAGCGCAGCCCCGGCTACCTTGCCGGACTCCAGCCCCGCGAGCAGCTCGCCCTCATTTACTATGCCTCCGCGCGCCGCGCAGACGATATAGACGCCGTCCTTCATCTTGGCGATGGTCTCAGTGTTGATGAGGTCCGTAGTCTCCTTTAGTTTAGGGACGTGGATGGTGATTATGTCCGCGCCCGCGAAGAGCTCGTCAAGGGAAGCCTTTTCGACGCCCAGCTCGGCTGCCCGCTCCGGTGTAATGAAGGGGTCGTAGGCGAGGACCTTCATCTTGAGGCCAAGGGCGCGGTCGGCAACTATGGAGCCGATTGCGCCGAGGCCGATGACGCCGAGGGTCTTGCCGCACATCTCATGGCCCTGGAACTTCTTCTTCTCCCACTTACCCTCCTTCATCGATGCGGTGGCCTGGGGGATGTTCCTGACGAGGCTCATCATGAGGGAGAGCGCATGCTCGGCGGTGGTGGTGGTGTTTCCGCCAGGAGTGTTCATGACTATAACACCCTTTGCGGTCGCGGCGGGTACATCAACATTATCGACGCCGATGCCCGCGCGGCCCACCACCTTGAGTTTGGTCGCGGCTTCAAGGATCTCCGCGGTCACCTTGGTTGCGGAGCGGATAACCAAGCCATCGTAATTTCCGATGATCTCCTTTAGCTCTTCGGGCTTAAGGCCGGTATTTACATCGACCTCAAGGCCCTCAAAACCTTTTAGGATATCGATACCCTCCTTGGCGAGGTTGTCGCTTATAAGGACGCGCTTCATCTTATGCACCCTCCCTTAAAATCTCCATCGCCTTGGCGACGCCCTTGCCCATCTCGAATTTGTAGCCGGCGTCTGCTAGCGCCATCTCAAGGGCTGATAGACCCGTTATGACGTCGAAAGTGCCTGCGTAGCCCAGGTGGGCGAGGCGCACGATCTTGCCCTTCGCCTCATCCTGACCGCCCGCTACAGTAATAGCGTATGAATCGCGGAGGATCTTCTTGACCTTAAGCCCGTCGATCCCCTCTGGAATCTTGACGGCGGTGAGAGCGTCGGAGGGTGAATCGGGGGCGAAGAGCTCAAGGCCGATGGCCTTGGCGCCCTCGCGGGCCGCTTTCGCGAAGCGTGCGGTGCGCTTGTGGACGTTCTCAAGGCCCTCCTCTTTGATCATCGCGAGAACCTTGCGAAGCCCTACAATCAGGGAGACCGCCGGAGTCCAAGCGGTCTGCTTGTCCGCGAGCTTCTTTTTCTCCAGCTTGATGTCGAAGTAGTAGTGGGGGATGTTGGAGGTCTCAAGGAAGGCGTCCGCCTTCTCCGAGGAGGCGATGAAACCAAGCCCCGGGGGTAGCATCAGCGCTTTCTGGCTGCCGGTTNAATGTCGATGCCCCACTCATCCATAGGCAGGTCGAAGACGCCGGTGGCGGTTATGGCGTCCGCTACGCAGATCACGCCGGGGCGTTTGGCGGTTATCGCCGCGATCTCTTTGGCGGGGTGTTTTACCGCGGTTGAGGTCTCGCTTGCCTGGAAGTAGACGGCGCGTATTTCGGGGTCCTCATCAAGGAGTTTTTCGATGACTGCGGGGTCTACGGCTTTGCCCCACTCGACTTTTACCTCTACAGGTACGCAGCCGTACGCCTTGAGTATCTTGCCCCAGCGCTCGCCGAACTTGCCGCCGTTGACAAAGATCGCCTTGTCGCCGGTCCGGAGGAAGGAGGTCACCGCCGCTTCCATCGCGCCTGTGCCTGAGGAGGCGAGGATTACCACATCGCGCTCCGTCTGGAAGAGATATTTAAGACCCTCAAGGCAATCCTCGAATATTGGTTTAAACTCGGGTTCGCGGTGATGGATTATCGGCAGCGCCATGTCCATGAGTGCTTCGGGGGGTACCGGGGTAGGACCGGGGGCGAGCAGTACATTCTTCTTCAAGGCAGAATCCTCCACTGGATAATATGCCGGGGCGCGCTGTATTGCGCCCCTAAATCAATTGATTTGATATGGTTGTTAAAAGAGCCACACAGTTTAACTTTTGCCGAGGCGTTCCGTCAAGAATCAGCCCTCATCCGCAGAGGGTTCATCCGCTTTTTTCTTGGCGGTTGAGGAGCGCCTGCGACGGGCTGGTTTTGGCTTCTCATCCTTTTCGGGAGTTGCCTCATCCTTTGTGGCTTTGGCAGGGGCCATCGCTTGCTCTTCTTTGGGCGCTTCGGCCTTCTTCTTTCTCGTGGCGCGTTTTTTCGCGGGCTTTTGAGCATCTTTTGCCTGCTCTTCGCCCTTTTCCGGAGTAGCGTCGAGGGCCGGGCCAGCGGCAATTGCGTCTACCAACTCTCTCGCCGATGGTTTTTTGGACGGAGCTTTTTTTGCTCTGGGGCGGGCTTTCGGCTTTGGGGCGCTCTTGGCGGCGGTTTTTCCGTCTGCCTCCGTAGCCTCTGGTTTGGCCTCCTCCTTAACCTCCTGGATTCCCACGGCTTCGACCGCGGGCTTCTTCTTCGCCCGGGAGCGGGTGCGCTTTTTGGGCGCGGCTTTCTCCTCTGCGCCATCTTTGGGGGCTTCTTGTGGCTTTGGCGCTGCCAGTGCTGCGTCGGAAGGCTTCTCAGCTGCGGCGGGAGGCATGGTCGCTTTAGCTTCAGAGGGTCCTTTTGCTACTTCCTTCACCTCCAGCTTTGCTTCTGACCCATCTCCGCCATTGCCGCTTTTTGGCTCGGCGGGTTCATTTTCCGGTGCGTTGACCTTTTCGGTGGCTGCCTTTGAGCGCCCGCGCCCGCGCCCGCCCCTGCGCCTTGGGCGCCTCTTTTTAGGCGTTTCTCCGCTTTCGGGTGAGGACGATGTTTCAGTAGGTGTATCAGCCGGTTTTCCCTCTGTCTTGCCCTCGGCAGGGGGGTTTTTTTCTTCAGTATCGCTTTTGACCGCACCCTCTCCTGCCGGT
>PKTU01000066.1 GCA_002869005.1 Deltaproteobacteria bacterium | reverse complement strand
ATTGCCGGATGCTCTCCTCCGATTGGGGGGTGGACCCGGACCCCGTCAGGGACTCATGGGGAGCTATCGGCGCGTTTCGCTTGATGCAGGCGCTCGGGGCGTACGCCAAGCTCGGGGGGCGCTTTAAAAAGGCGGGTTTTATCGAGCATATACCAGCGGGGCTGAGACACCTCGCCCACCAGTTGGCGCGTGCCGATGGGGACTATCCTATCCTCTCGGCCCTTGTCGAGCGCTCGCTCCTTTGCCCGGTGGTCCGGAATCCTTGACAGCGCTTCCCCCATCGGTTACCAAGGGTGGTATCCTTATAGCAGCCCCGCTTTGCGGGTACATTGAACTTGCGCTTTGGCGCTGGTCGGGAAGAGACAAAGATGTGTGAATCAAATGCTTATGTAAAACGCGGTGACGGAGAAGAACTCATACTCGCAGAGGTCGCAAGGGTAGAGCCCGTTGATGGCGGCTACAAATTGATCGGCCTCCTTGGCGACGAGATGACCGTTCACGGCGCAATCGATGAGATCAACCTCCTAAACCACAAGATACTCTTCGTGGAGAGTGCGTAAACCTTTACCCTCCAGACTCCTCGCCATAGCCGACCTCTCGCTTTTGGGAGAGGACCTGTTCGCTGCCGTCGCGGCAGCGGCGGAGGGCGGAGTCGATTGGTTTTTGCTGAGGGCCAAAGGGTTCCGCCGCGAGGTCGTGCGCGCTTTTTCCTCTAGGCTAATGGGTGAGCTTCCCGGAATAACCCTCTCTATCCATGGAGACGCCAACCTCGCTCTTGAGCTTGGCGCTTCGGGTTGCCACTTTGCCGCAGGGGTTAGCCTACCTGAAAATTGCGCCCTTATAACCGGCGCTTCCTGCCATGACCCCGAGGAGGTGCTTGCGGCTGGCTCAGGCGGCGCTGATTACGGCTTTTTAAGCCCGGTCTACGAACCTACGTCAAAGAGAACGGACCTTCCCACGCTCGGTGCCGATGGCTTTAAGAGGATCGCATCGGCAACGGATCTTCCGCTCTATGCCCTTGGCGGAATGACTCCGGCTACGGCGAGCCGTCTCTTCGATGCAGGAGCTTGCGGGGTCGCCGTCTCGGGGGACCTCTTCCTCGCCGCTGATATCTCAGCGAGGGGCAGGGAGTGGGTTGAGGCCGTCAAAGTTTTCAAGGAGTAACGAATATATGAAAAGAGTGCTCACCATCGCCGGGTCGGACTCCGGGGGCGGCGCAGGGGTGCAGACCGATATCAGAACTTTCTCTCTCCTCGGCTGCCATGGCTCATCGGCGATAACGGCTATAACCGCCCAAAATTCACTAGGGGTAGAAGCTATATACCCGGTCGAGCCCCAGGGGGTCGCGGCGCAGATCAAAGCCGTGCTCTCCGATATAGGTGCTGACGCCGCTAAAACGGGGATGCTTTTTTCGGTGGACATCATAGAGGCTGTGGCTAACGCCCTCGACGAATATCCTGTCGAAAAGCTCGTCGTAGACCCTGTCATGGTAGCGAAAGGCGGCGCTCCGCTTCTCAAAGAGGATGCGCGCGCGGCGCTAAAGGCGATGATCCTGCCCAAGGCATACCTTCTCACCCCCAACATTCCCGAGGCCGAAGCGCTCTCAGGCGTCAAGATAGGGGACGATGCGTCGGCCCTTGCCGCCGCGAAAGCCATTCTAGCCCTCGGCCCCAACGCCGTCCTGATCAAGGGAGGTCACGCCGATGGGGAGTTGGTTACGGATATCCTCGTTACCTCCGAGGGAGAAGAGCGCCTATACGTGACGCCAAGGGTTGATACGAAAAATACCCATGGCACCGGCTGCACCCTTTCGGCGGCGATTGCCGCTTACCTGGCGAAGGGGCTTGCGCTCGCCGAGGCGGTACGCGCGGCGCACTCCTTTCTCGCCCGCGCAATCGCCAACTCCTACGACCTCGGAGAGGGGCATGGGCCTACCAACCCCTACGCCGCGGCACTGGGCGGCAGCGACCGCGCCCTTTTAGAGCGCCTCCATAAAGGTTGGGAGCTATTGGAGGAGATAAACCCCTGGGGGCTTATCCCGGAGGTTCAATCAAACCTCGCGGAGGCGCACGAGGGCGCCGAGTCCTTCAGTGACGTTGCCGCCTTCCCCGGCAGAATCACCAAGGCGGGGGAGCGGGTCCGTCACACGGAAGGGCCGCGTTTCGGCGGGTCAAGGCACATGGCTAAGATACTCTTGGCCTCACAGCGCCACGCCTCTCCATACAGGGCCGTGATGAACATACGTTACGGCGCTGATGTCCTCGCAGCATGCGAGACTTTAGGCCTGACCATAGACTCTTTCTCCCGTGACGACGAGCCGCAGGAGGTAAAGGAGGCGGAGGGTTCCACCCTTGAATGGGGTACGGGCTCCGTGCTTGCGCGCGGAGGCGAAGCGCCCCGCGTCATCTTTGACGAGGGAGACCGGGGCAAGGAGCCGATGATAAGGGTCTTCGGCGTGGACGCGGTCGAGGTCGTGACCATCGTCGGCGATATTTGGAATAAACTAAGGGAGAATCTTAAGTGACGATACTGGAAGAGGTCAGGGCGGGGCATATCCCCGATGCGGTGCGCAAGGCGGCAAAAGCCGAGGGTATAAAGCCAAAGGCGCTCGCGGCGCTTGTAGCTGAGGGCACCGCGATTGTCTGCAAAAACCGCGTTCGCGGCAATGTAAAGCCCCTCGCAATTGGCAAGGGGCTAAGGACCAAGGTCAACGCGAACATCGGCACCTCCAAGGATCAAATGGACCCGGAGCACGAGCTTGAAAAGCTACGAGTATCCCTTGAGGTCGGGGCCGATACGGTTATGGACCTCTCCACCGGCGGTCCCTTGGCGGAGATCCGTCGCAAGATAATCGCCGAATGCCCGGTGCCGCTCGGTACGGTGCCCCTCTATCAGGCTATCGCGGAGTCATCGGCGCGTGGGCACGGTGAGATGTTCTCCCTCACCGTTGAGGATATCTTTCGCGTAATCGAGGAGCAGGCGCGCGAAGGCGTTGACTTCATGACGGTTCACTGCGGCATCACCCGTGAGGCGGTAGAGAGGCTTGAAGGCCATGAGCGCCTAATCGGTGTCGTCAGCCGGGGCGGCTCCTTTACCGTCGCCTGGATGCGCAAGCACAACGCGGAGAACCCCCTTTTCGAACACTACGACAGGCTCCTTGCAATTTGCCGCGAGTACGATGTGGTATTGAGCCTTGGAGATGGTTTTAGGCCGGGCGCTATCGTTGATGCCACGGACAGGGGACAGATCCATGAGCTTATGACCCTCGGCGAGCTCACCTTGCGCGCGTGGGACGCCGGGGTACAGGTAATGATCGAGGGGCCGGGCCATGTGCCGATGGACCAGGTAGAGGCCAACATTATTTTGCAAAAACGCCTCTGCCACGGCGCGCCCTTCTACGTTCTTGGGCCACTCGTAACTGATGTAGCGCCGGGCTACGACCACATAACTTCGGCGATTGGCGGGGCGCTCGCTGCACGCGCCGGGGCGGATATCCTCTGCTACGTCACGCCGGCGGAGCACCTGGGGCTCCCCAACCTTGAGGATGTTCGGCAGGGGGTTGTCGCCTCGCGCATCGCGGGCCACGCCGCCGACATCGCCAATGGAGTGCAGGGCGCCATAGATTGGGATCGCAAAATGTCCAAGGCGCGCGCGGAGCTTGACTGGGACGGTCAGTACAATTTATCCATGGACCCGTCGAGAGCGCGTGAGCGCCGTGAGTCAATGATGCCCGCCGACACGGATGTCTGTACGATGTGCGGAGAATTTTGCGCGGTGAAAGTTTACTCCGAAGGTTGCAAGGGCGAGAAAAAGAGCGAGCCTGAAAAGAGAGAGACGGCGCAAAAGCAGGATTCAGCCAAAAACGGCGGCAAGAAGCCCGTCTTCAAAGAAGTTTAAGTGGCAACGTTTATAGGAGTTAAAAAAGCCCCGCTTATTGGCGGGGCTTTTTAAGTTTTACCTGAAGCTTTTGGGGGCTCTTAGTCCTCACCCAGATATGCTTTGATGACCGCGGGGTTGTCCTTGATCTCCCGTGGGGTTCCCTCGGCGATCTTTTTACCGTAGTCGACGACGAAGATGCGGTCGGAGATATTCATGACAAGCTTCATATCGTGCTCTATGAGGAGAATGGAGAGCTCATAATCCTCGCGAATTTTTGTAATTAACTCATCCAGGTCGCGGGTCTCCTGGGGGTTCATTCCGGCGGCGGGCTCGTCAAGGAGAAGCAGAAATGGATCAGTCGCCATCGCGCGTGCTATCTCAAGGCGGCGCTGGGCGCCGTAGGGTAGATTTTTCGCCTGCTCGTTGACGAACTCGGTGAGCCCGACCTCTTTCAATAGGTCATAGCTCTTCTGAATGGTCTCCCGCTCCTCCTTCAGGGTCGAGGGGCCGCGAAAGATGGCGCCGATGATGTTTGCCTTGGTGCGGCAATGGCAGCCGACCATAACGTTTTCCAGCGCCGTCATATTGCCGAAAAGGCGGATATTCTGGAAGGTGCGGGCCATCCCCTTGGAGGTTATCTTGTTGGGCTTTAGCCCGTTGATGCGCTCCGGGTCCTCACCGGGCGGTATTATCAACACGTCGCCCTCGGTGGGTGTGTAGATGCCGGTGATGCAGTTGAAGAATGTGGTCTTGCCTGCGCCGTTTGGCCCGATGAGGGCGACGATCTCGCCCTTCTTGACATCGAGGTCAACCGAGTCGACCGCCTTTAGGCCGCCGAAGGTTTTTGTCAGCGCTTTTACGTCGAGAACCTTATCTGCCATGATCTCTACTTAGCTTCTTCGGCCCTGTCGAGGCCGTGATATTCATAAGAACGGCGTACGTTGGCGATGATCCCCTGTGGGCGGAAAACCATCATCAGCACCATCGATGCGCCGAAGATCAACATGCGGTATTCTGAGAACGCCCTTAGCTCCTCCGGCAGGAGGATGAGGACAAAAGCCGCGAGGATTACACCAAGTATCGAGCCCATACCGCCGAGCACGACGATCGAGAGGATGATCGCCGACTCCAGGAATGTGAAGGACGCTGGGTTGATGAAGGATGTCTTCGCGGCGAAGATGACCCCAACCATTCCAGCCCAGGTAGCGCCAAGCGCGAAAGCGGCAAGTTTGGTCTTCATCCTGTCTATACCCATCGCCTGACAAGCGATCTCATCCTCGCGAAGCGCCACCCAGGAGCGGCCCAGGCGGGAGTTCTGGAGGCGGTTGACGACGAATATCGTGAAGATGACCAGCGCGATCATCAGGTAGTAGATAAAGAGGATGCCGCCGGAGCGCGATATCTCCTGCCCGAAGAAGGTCGGGTTGGAGATGTTTGCTATGCCGGAGGGGCCAAAGGAAAACTCATTCCAGTTTTCAAGTATCAGCCTGATTATCTCACCGAAACCCAGGGTGACGATGGCGAGGTAGTCGCCACGTAGCCTGAGCACCGGAATGCCGAGCAGTATCCCGAAGAAGGCGCCGAGAAGCGCACCAAGGGGCAGACATGCCCAGAAGGAGAGGCCGAAGTGGTGGTTAAGGAGCGCGTAGCTGTATGCGCCCACCGCATAGAAGGCGACGTAGCCGAGGTCGAGTAGCCCGGCGAGGCCGACGACGATGTTTAGCCCAAGGCCCAGCACTACGTAGATAAGAGCGCTTATCATCGTGTTTATGCGGTATTCGGTGACTATGTGAGGGAAGATGAAGGCGATGACGAGTATCAGGGCGGCGGCGGGAATCGCGTACTTCTTTTCTGTTGTCAGAGTCTGGTGCCAGGAGATTTTACTCTCCTCCTCATTGCCGCCTTTTTCCTTCCTTGCCATCAAATATCGCCAGATATAGGAGCAGACAAAAGTCCCCACTCCGATGAAGGCCATATTCATCCAGCGCCACTCAACCTCCTGCTCTACGGTATTCACGCGGATCACCATAAGCGGGAAGGTGAGGAAGATAAACCAAAGTGAGATAAGTATAGATTGCTTTAAGTTCTTCATTTCTATTGTCGCCTCGTCGGGGTCGGCCTAGACCTTCTGTGTCTTGGTTTTGCCGAGTATTCCGGCGGGCCTGAAGATGAGGATCAACACGAGCAGGGTGAAGGCGAAGACGTCTTCATAGTCGCTGGAGACGTAACCTGTCGCGAATGACTCGGTCCAACCCAGCACGAGGGAGCCGAGCACCGCGCCCGGAATTGACCCGATGCCTCCTAGAACCGCGGCGGTGAAAGCCTTGATCCCCGCGATGAACCCGATATAGAAGTTTATCTGCCCGATGTGGGAGGCGATTAGAACTCCGCCCACGGCGGCCAGTGTGGAGCCTATGATGAAGGTGGTCGAGATGATGCGGTTGACGTTGATGCCCGCGAGCATCGCCATCGTTCTGTCCTGCGCTGAGGCGCGCATCGCCTTGCCCATCTTTGTAAACTTGATTAGGTAGGTCAAAACAAGCATAGACACCGCCGTCACCACTACTATCACCAACTCGGAGGAGCTGAATACGTGTTCGTAGGGCTCCATGAAGGAGAACTCAGGGATGAGCGACGGGAAGGGGAGGAAGTCGGAGGTCTGCGCGAGCAGCACGTAGTTTTGAAGGAAGATCGACATGCCGATGGCGCTGATGAGGGGACTCAGCCTCGGCGCTTGCCTTAGCGGCTTGTACGCTATCTTCTCGATTGTAAAACCGTATGCGCCTGCGTAGATGATTGCGACCACCATTGAGAGGGCGAGGACCGCCATGCCGTCCATCCCCGCCATTGTGAGGAGGGATGCGACGATAAGGGCGGTGAACGCACCTATCATGTAAATCTCGCCGTGGGCGAAATTTATCAGCTCGATGATGCCGTAGACCATTGTGTACCCCAACGCGATGAGCGCGTAAATTGAGCCGCGCGTCAACCCGCCGAGGAATAATTCAAAAAAATATTCCATGTCGTTTCTACTTATTCGGGGGAGTTGAAGCCCCCCTGTTAAACGAGAGAGGGGAGAGGCTTTGTAGCCTCTCCCCGTCGAATCTTACTTTATACCCTATTACTTCTGCTCGACGTACTTGCCGTCGGTGACCTTGTACATGGAGAAGCCGACGCCGATGGCATCGCCTTTTTCGTCGAAGGAGATGCTGCCGACGGGGGTGTCTACGTACTCGCTGCGCAGCTTCGCTTCAACTGCGGCGTAATCGGTGGAGCCGGCTTTCTCTATCGCGTTCATAAGCGCGACGGTGGCTGCGTAACCCTCTTTGAAGAAAGCGCCGGGCTCTTCGCCGAATTTGTCTTTGTGCTCTTTAAGGGCCTTCTGGTAGAGCTCAAGGCTGGAAACATCCATGGGTCCGGAGGCGTATACGCCCTCTGCGTACTCACCGGCGACCTTTATGAAGGTGTCGTCTTTAACGCCGTCGTCGGAGACGAAGTAGGTGTCCATCTTCTTCTTGCGCATCTGGGTGACGATCTTGGAAGCCTCGGGATGGTAGCCGCCGTAGATGACCGCGTCTGCGCCGGAGTGCTTGATCTTCTGTACGATGGCGGAGTAGTCGACGGCGCCGGGGGTTACGCCCTCGAAGAGCACGACCTCGGCATTGTCCATCTTCTCAAGGAAAGCTTTTGCGAACTCCGCGTAGCCTTTGCCGTAGTCGCCCTTATCGTGGATGACCGCGACCTTCTTTGCACCGAGGGTGTTCACGGCGAACTCAGCGCCCAGCTTGGCCTGGAGGTCGTCGGAGGCGATGGTGCGGTAGAAGTTGGGGTAATCGCCCGACTGGGTGAGCGCGGGGTTTGTCGCGGAGGGCGACATTACGATGACCTTGGCGTCGTTGTAGATGCCGAGGGCGGCCTTGGTCGCGCCGGAGCAGATGTGGCCGAGGACGACTACCGCGCCGTCGGAGACGAGCTTGGAGGCTGTGTTGGTGGCAATCTCGGGCTTACAGACATCATCCTCTACGAGGAGCTCTACCTGCTTGCCGAGGACGCCGCCCGCCGCGTTGATGTCGGCTACGGCCAGCTCAGCCGCGCGTACTGTGGGGATGCCGTAGGAAGCAAGGTCGCCTGAGTGCGGACCCGCTACGCCCAGCTTGATGGTGTCGGCTGCCAGGGCGCTTCCCGCGAGGGAGAGGGCCAGGGCGGCTACGGAGATAGTCATAAGTTTCTTCATCTCAATTCCTCCTATGCCAGGTAACTGGTTGGGCCGAATGCCCGAAAAATCCTTGGTTAACGCCTAATTATAGGGTGTGACGAACTTACGTCAATAAAATGTTTAAAGCCCCGTCAAATACCGAGGTATGCCTTCTTCACCTCTTCGTTGGCGGCCAGCTTCTTTGCGTCGTCCACCAGGGTTATAGCGCCGTTTTCCATTACGTATCCCCTGTGAGCGACCTGAAGCGCCATGTTGGCGTTCTGCTCCACAAGAAATATAGTCGTATTGTGCTCCTGGTTAATCTTGGTGATGATGTCGAAGATGCGTTTGACTATAAGGGGGGCAAGTCCAAGCGAGGGCTCGTCGAGCAGCAGCAGCTTTGGTTTCGCCATCAGGGCACGCGAAATAGCCAACATCTGTTGCTCGCCGCCTGAGAGGGTGCCGCCAGCCTGCCCCTTCCGCTCGGCCAGTATTGGAAAGAGCTCCAGTACGTACTCCAGGTCTTCTTTGATCCCCGCCTTGTCGGTGCGCAAAAACGCGCCCATCTCCAGGTTCTCCATTACGGTGAGGCCGGGGAAGATGCGGCGGCCCTCCGGCACCTGGGAGATGCCCATCTTTACTATTTCGTCGGGGGATTTCTTGTGTATCTTCTCCCCTTTGAATGTGATCTCCCCCGAGCGTGGCGGCACAACGCCCGAGATCGACATCAGGGTCGTTGTCTTTCCAGCGCCGTTGGCCCCGATCAGGGTTATGACTTCACCTTCGGACACTTCGATGGTAACGCCCTTAAGCGCCTGGATATTCCCGTAGAAGGTCTTGATATTCTCTATCTTGAGCATTTTACGTGATTCTTTGTTTTTTAAGAGTTGTCCCGGAAAGTTCGACGATACTAAACATATTGCCCCCCGAGGTCAAGGCAAAGCGGCCTTGCTATTTAGCCGATGCGAAAGAGCCATTCTAGCCTGAAAGGCCTGCGGTGAAAAGTCCTTAAGTGTATTGGAAAAAATGACGTTGCGAAGTGGCGCCGCAATTCTGTAATATGTGTGCGTCGTGAGATGACTATTGTTAACGTTGCGTCAGATGATGACGGTTTTGAAACATATTTGGCGTCAGGGCTTTTTTTATGATTCAGAAAAAAACCAAAACTATAGCCGCGTTTACTCCTCCCGAAGAGTACCGTCCATTCGCGAATGTGGAGGTGTGCGGAATCAAGGGCCGAAACGTCCAGCATATCGTGGAGGCCGAGGGTTTCCCGCCGGTGCTTATAGGTATGGGCGAAGTTCCGATGGTATGGATGGCGCAAGTGACGGAGGAGCCGGACTCTCCTTGGCGCTGGATAGTTGAGAAGGGCGAGAGCGCATCCACGGCGATAAAGGTATTAACCGACCCGGAAGCGCACAGCGTGTTGGTGAAGAAGCGTTCGGTGCCGCTCCTCGCCGCCGAGATTGCTCTTGGCGATAGGCTGGTGTTGACCCATCTGGATATGCGCCCACTAGGCATAAATATCTACTCCGAGGACGGGCACTTCTATGCTGGGGACGCAAAGATGGACAATTGCGTATACATAAACGTGCGCTCGATGTTTGAAATAGGGCCACCCCCCGTGAAGAGGTTCGCCTGAGATAGCGCTCACCCTGACACTTGAATTATAAGAGGGCGTGTGAGAGACGGATCACACGCCCTCTTTCTTTGGCCCTGAGCGGCGAGGTGGAGTAGCATTAAAAAACAATGAACAAAAGGCTAAGCGGATTTGAGGCGATAACCGCCCTCTACAAGGTATCGTTGGCAGTGACCTCCTCGCTGGACCAGAAGGAAGCGCTCCGGGCGACCTTGCGCGCCCTCGCCGAGGGGCTTGGAATCGAGCGCGGCATGTTGGTGCTGGCCGACCCCTCCACACAGGAGGCGACTATCGAGGTCGCGCACAATATGAGCGAGGATGAGATTCGGCGCGGCCGCTACCGCACCGGCGAGGGTGTGGTTGGCAGGGTGCTTGAGACCGGCGAGCCGATGATCGTCCCTAACGTAGGCAAGGAACCGCTCTTCCTTAATAGAACGCGCTCGCGCGGAGACCTTCGTAAATCGCAGATATCTTTCATCTGCGTTCCGGTAAACCTTGAGGGTGAAACCGTGGGCGCCCTCTCCGTCGACCTGCCCTTCGAGGAGGAGATAGCGCTTGACGAGGATGAACGCCTCCTCGCCGTTGTCGCTGGTTATGTGGCGCAGGCTGTGCGCATACACAGGATGGTTGCGTCGGAGAAGGCGGTGCTTGCCGATGAGAACCTTCACCTTCGCCGCGCCCTGGAGGGTGAGTACCGCATAAGAAATTTCGTTGGCGCCTCTCTGCCTATGCAAGAGGTTTTTGAGCAGATAATGCTTGTGGCGAAATCCAGGGCCACAGTGCTCTTGAGCGGAGAGTCGGGCACCGGCAAGGAGCTCGCCGCCAAGGGTATCCATTACAACTCCGCCAGGAGCGGCGCGCCCTTCATAGGGTTCTCCTGCGCAAGTCTCCCCGAGAGTAT
>PKTU01000071.1 GCA_002869005.1 Deltaproteobacteria bacterium | reverse complement strand
GGCATACGGTAGCATCGGGGACGACGGACTTTGCCCCTGCAACGTGGCAGACGGAACACTCTCCATCCGTCACATACTCATCAACGTGGTCGCCGTGGACAAACTCAGCGGCAAAACCTGCGGTTGTCATCAAGAGCACCGCACCAGTCAGGGCCAGCAGCAGAAACAATCTCTTCATTTCCATTCTCCTTGCCCTAGAAACGATAGTTAAAGCGCAGACGCGCAAGGTTGTACTCGTCATAAAGTTCCGACTCGGCATGCTCAACCTTGGCCTCCAGCCACATATCATCGGTTATATCGGACCGTACGAAAGCCCACATCCTGGTTGATGTGGTCTCATCGTCATCATCGAGCCGACGTTCAAGCACATCGGCGTGTATGCCTACGCCAGGCTTGAAATATCTATTAACAGTCATCTGGTACTTGGCCTTTACGCCGCGCAGATCCTGTCCATCTTCATCATCGCGGTAAGTGCCGAAGAGGTACCCCGACCAATCGCTTCCAATCCGCTCAAAGCCCGCTTCATAGACGTATGCGTTGTCAAAATCCTCATACATCTCGCTGGTAACCGCGGCGATGGCCCTTAGCCCGCCGCCCAGCCGGTAGAGGAACTGGGCTCCCAGCTCTTCATACTGCGACGCGGCAAAAACGGAGTAGATTGAGGTTGTGTCAAATACGGGAACGTCCCAGAGATAGTGAGCCTTGAGCTGATACTTGTCGTTTCCAAAGTATCTGGCTTCACTAAAGAAATAGGTCGCCTGTTCGAGGATGAGACTGTACTGTAGGTCCGCGCTAAGCTCGAAGTTCTCCTTGTCGCCGGTAACTGCGTCCAGCCCTACCATCTCCTTGGCTAAGTCGCTGTCGTCACGCTCCTGAAAGTAGGAGAGGCCCACGTCCAGGTAATCGTACTTTGCCCGGAACTCGGCGCCATAAGCCATGTCTCCAGCTTCGTAGTCGTCATCGAAGGAGACAGAGCCGCCCGCAAACGCCTTAATACTGTAAGGGTCGGCGATCCGGTAATCGAGTTGTAGGCCATCCAGCACCAGCGAACCTGCCGTCGTGGTTGCGAATTGGCGGCCAAGTCTGAAAGAGAGGTCCGGCAGGACATCCTTCTTTTCAAGGTAAGCGAAGTAAAGCCGGCTGTCGCGGTCAACCTCGCCATTTAAATCGTCGGCCAGCCTACCGTAAAAATTAAGGCTGTAGCCAGCGTCGAAGAGGTTCTTTCCGTTTAACCAGCCGTAAAGGTAGGCCGGAACCGCGGCGTCTCCATCGGGCGAATCGAAGAACTCAACCGCGGTTGTCAGCCTCCCACGAAAATCAGCAGCCTTGGTGATCGCCGGATTGAAAACCACCAGCAAAGACAAGGCTGTGGGGATCAACAGCCA
The DNA here is from genome assembly GCA_002869005.1 of Deltaproteobacteria bacterium. Classification (GTDB taxonomy): domain Bacteria; phylum Desulfobacterota; class Deferrisomatia; order Deferrisomatales; family BM512; genus BM512. Next base: position 16,594 of record PKTU01000071.1, on the reverse strand, counting down.
CTTCTTCATGATTTCTCCTGCTTGTTAGGAAAATATTGCAGTTGATCGGTCAGATTAAAGCTTTTCAACTATTCATAACCTCCCTTCTTCCTAAAGGTAAGTAGTGACGGTAAAGGTGCTTGTTCTATCTTTCACATTTGTTTTTAAGCAAACCCCTCCTATTAGGATTGGACCACCCCCCTTTGGGTGGTCCATCCGGCAACCCTCATTGGTCATTTAAATTGTTTGATTCCTGCTTTTGGTCATAACCTGTTCAATAAAATAAATTCTCTCTTGCCTTCCGATGTCACTCCCTTTTTGCTGTGATAATGTTTCAGGCGCTTATTTTACCTAAACCAAACTTGTGCCCCATTTCACTATCCAGAGGAAAAAATCGCCTTCTCAAAGTATCTTCTCGCTTCAATCTCGATTATTTCAGGCGGCGCTCTAGTGAATATATTTTACTTTTCAGAGGCCATTTGCCAGACCCGGGAAGCATAACTCCCAAATCTTGTATGTTTACTTATATCACGCATGCGATAGTTATCACTATCACGAAGACTGTTCGCCCTCTTCAGTGGTCTCGATAAATATACCTTATTTATACTGTAAAGTTTCTTTTAAGTTCTTAGTATTAAAGATATAGCAAATTGGAGCTTCGTCAAGCGCCTACGCAAAAAAGTCCTTTGATCCCATGCTTACGCATTTTTCTTAGATTTTACTCATGGAAAAATTTATGCGGTGGGAGGAGTTTTTGAAGATGCTTTCGTCTAAAAAATCAGATTTTTTTAGATGTGGGTTTTGTTCAGAGGGAGCTTACGAGCCGCGCGGCTTCATACTGCCCTTCTGTGACGCGGTCGTAGTAGCGCTTGTTGTCAACCAGGATCGCTCTGCCCATAACCATATCCTGGTCGAGCGGTATGGAGTTGTCGGGCAGCCCCGCCTTTGCCCAGTCAAATTCGTAGGGGTCGCCCTTTCTTGAGCGCATCTCATAGCGGTAGTTGAGTGCTACCATACGGTGGGTAACAACCCTGTCGGCGTGTATCTCCGGGTACCGGTCATAGATATCGTCAAGGAGTATGGTCAGCGCTTCGTACTGCCTGTCATTGATGGGGCTATATTTAGGGCCCTTTAAAGTATCAGCGTAAAGCTCTATATTTATGGCTTCGTGGTCTACCTCGTATGTGCCTCTCCAGAGCGATTCGCCGCAGCCATAGGCGCGGTATTCCTCAGGCACTATCTCATATATCTCGCCGCCGGGCCCTATGAGGTAGTTGGTAAGCTGGTTTCTCATCATGAAACTTGCGACGTTATCGAAGTTTACCCCGCCATGCTCCGTTGAGTGGATAACGACTAAGTCGGGACGCTGCTCTATCGTCTGCATCGCCCACACACCGCGCTTCTTTAGCTTCTCTTTGAAAAATGCCGGCATATCGTTAGCGGGTGATGAACGCTTGAGCCCTTCAAGCTCCTTTACCCTGTAATCACCAAAAATTAGCGGCTGCCCCCTCTTCTTAGCCAAGGTGTCACTTTCCTTAACGCCACTGTCTTTAGGCGCATTACCGGAAAGCATCATGACCGGCACTGTCAGACACTGGCCTTTTTGCATCCTCGAACCATCCGATATCCCCGAGAGCCTTTGGATATTGTGAGCCATCGCGTTTTCCTCCACGCGGGAGGAGGGCTCCATCTCACCCCTGACAAGCGCCCAAATAGTTTTGTATGGGTCGCAGAGTCGGAAAGTAACGGTAGAGCTGCTCTTAAGGTAACTACGGAGGATCTCCCTAGGGACAGGTATTTTCATGCCCGGCGTCAGCTTTGGCGCAAGCTCTCGAAAGAGCGTCTTATTGTAGGATGAGCCGGTAAGGTCGCGGGAGAGGGTCGCGTGGGTATCGCCTTTTAGGACCGTTACCATGACAGTATCGTAAGATTCTGACACAGCTGCCGCAAAGGACCTCCCCACCGGGGGACCGGCGACGAGCATAAAAATTAGGGCCGCTATCGCAAAGACATAGCGCAGCATCACTGTTCCCTACTCCCGAGGCAGAGTCCAAAATTGTAATTACGATTAAAAAGTATAGTCAAAACGGAAGCTTACGGCAACAACAAGATATGGTGCATTAATTATGCAAATACCACATTTGGTTGGGGTTTTACCTGAAAACCCTTCCCGACCCGCCGGGATCGTGTTCGTCGAAGATGGCGTCATCAATAGGGATTTTTATATCCCACACGTTATCCTTCAAAGTTATCTCTGCACCCGCTTTCAGGTGGATTGCATGGCGTCCGAAATCGCCGAGGGTATTGGCCTCAAGGGTCATCGGCGACCCCTCCACGCCGACAAGGTCCAGACCTGCCCCCTTGATTTTGTTGGCGGTCAAAGTCGCGGACTCGATATAGCTCGTCGAGAGCCCCGTCTCCACGGAGCCAAGGATCGAGTTGTCGATTATGGAGAGATTGGCCCCCTCGCCACGGGCGCGAACTCCGATTCTACCACCGGCAATCTCATTACCTTTCATCGAGAGGATCGCTTCCTTTGCCAGGATGCCTCCCAGCCTGGTGTCGTAGACCCGGTTGTTGTCAAAGATGATCTCGGACCTGAAGGCATGCAAAGTGTAATCGTTGCCCTCAAAGAGGCACCCGGATATTTCGACGGTGGAGTCCCTGAAACGCACAGCCTGCTTGTTGCCGACGAAGACGGAGTCCCTGACCGTCGTCCGCTCCGACTCCTGGAACTGGAGCGCCCGAATATTGTTGGTAAAGTGGACTTTATCGACGGCCAACATGGAGAAGTGCGCGTGGAGCGCCTGTAGGCCGTCCATGAAGATGGCGTTGCGAACCACGTTCTCCTCATCCATAGAGGAGATTATAGAGAGCTTGTCCCAATCCCCCGGAGCCGGCGCGTCTTCGGCGGATTTGAATATAACCGGCGCGGCCTTGGTGCCGAGGACCCTGATTCCGCCGGTCACCAGTATTTCACCCTCCCCCAGCCCATCGTCATTTGAATCGCGCTTTCTGAAGGAGACTCGTGTTCCCTCCCCTATTGTGAGGGTCGAGCCGGGCGGCACAGTAACTCGTCCTGATATTATGACCTCGCCCCGCCAGGTCTCATTGCCCTCAACAGTGTATTCTCCGATAAGCTCCCGGCTACCTCCAGCGGGCTCGGCCAACGCAGGTGGTTCAGGCAACCTCGCACGCTCGCCTTTGAAATAGAGGCGTTCCGCGTCCTCCGCCAGCTGGATCTCCACTCCCGGCAGGTAGGGGGGGGTCTCACGCATGTCAACAATGCCTACCTTGGGGTGATTTATCGTAACGGCGGTAGTGGTTACTATGGAGTCAGGCCCCAAAACCATCCCATAATCGCAATTGTTGAACTGTGCGTGGTGGAGCTCTGCCTCGCCCCCAGAGACAAGAACCCCCTCCAAAGCGCGCTCAAGGCGCGTGTAGGCGATCGAGGCTCTTCCGCCGGGTGCTACCACTATACCTCCCCAGCTATTCTCTTCCGGTATGAGGGCAACCGGCTCCCGCTCGCTGCCCTCCACGATTAGAGCCCCCTCAACGGAGAGCTCCGTCTCCGGGCTCCAATTCGCCGGCTCCGTTTTGGTGGAAAGCGCTTGCGCGAACTTTATGCGGCTACCCGGGGCGACCGTAAGCGTAACCCCCGGAAGCACCCGCAAATCGTCATCGACGTAAATTTCGCCCTTCCAGGTCGTATCGACGGCTATCACACCGGCCCAAGCAGAGGCGGTTAAAAGTATTGCGGCGGCGGCAATAGCCACTACGGAAGTGATCTTTTTCATGGGTAGATTGTATCAGATTCTGCGCACATACCAGCTGCCATCTTTACGCTCGACGAAATACCCCCTGCTTTTGAGATGCCTGGCGATCGCAACCGTGGCCGTGTTCTCAAGGGGCGTCTGCTTTAAAAGTTCGGCGAGGCCGTCATCCACCGCAGGATCGTCGGTAAGGTAACTGCTAACCCGTTGGAAAGCCGCCCATATAAGAGGTATAGACTGCTCCCTGAGAAGGATGTCGCGAAGCGCGTTGAGGCGCGCTTTCTGTGCATAGGGGAGATTATCAGAGAGCTCTATTGCGTGAACCCGCAGCGCCTCCGAGGCATTGTCGTCGAGAATGAGACCGGAGATGGAGTCCCACCCCAGCCGCCGCCACGCGAGGAGCGCATCTAGAGCAGCCCATCGGACCTCGGGGGCAGGGTCTGTAGTCGAGATTATCTCAACCCTTGAGATCACCGCAGGTGGAAGCTCTCCAACCTTTAGGTTGCCAACTGAAACGATACCCTCTTTACGCACTTTGCCGCTTGGGTCTTCAAGCGCTTTTTCGAGGAAGAAGAGATGGGTGAGCTTTGTCCAGCGGCGGGTGGCTACAAGGGCTTGCGCTCGTACCGTATAGGCGGGGTCGTCGACCACCAGTTGCAGCACCTGACGAACTAGGTACTTTTCCTTGACCTTGCCGACGATCTTCGCCGCCATGTAGCGTATTTCGTGGTCATTGTCGGAGAGGAGGTTTACCAGAAAAGCTCTGTCGCGCCCGCTTATCGGTGCGCGTTTACCCTCAAAGAGCACTTCCAGCGCCGCCGCCCGGTAATGCGCGGGCTTTGATTTGTCCTCATAAAAAGCCATCAAGGCAGGCTCATCGCCCGTGGAGATAATTGAGTCAAACTCCATGTGCGCGTCTATCGAGGCTTTTGTTCCGGAAAAATCAACCACCCCTACCGCAAACCCCTCCCCTCCGGCAAATATAGCAGGCAAAAGCAGGGAGAGAAGTGCGGCTGCGCGGTGGAGATTTTTCAGCTTCTACTGCCTTTCTACATGCTAGGGAAGAAGACAAATGGGTAGGTGACGGTGATCTCCTTGGGGGCGACCTGCGGGAAGGTCCAGCGCTTGATGCGCTTGACCATCGCGTCCACCAGAGCGGGCGCGTCCATTGTAGTCTCAACAACCTCGACCCCCGTTACGTTGCCCTCCGGGTCGATCGTGATGGCTACGGTTACCTTGCCCTCAAGCTCCGGGTTCTTTCTAAGTTCCCGGTTGTAAAGATACCTGATGCCGCCGAGGTAGGTATCCACGGTGCGGTGAATTATAGCGATTGCCTCCTTCATGGAGAGGTCGTCGAGCTCTACCGTATCCTCGGAGGTCACCTCCGTTGTCTCGCGCTCGCGGAGCACAACACGCCTTGAACCCGCAGCACCCGCCGCACCGGCTTCAGCGTCGAGATTCGCCCCCTCTACCGCCTTACCCTTCCATGTGCCTGTTTCAGCTGGAGCGGCCTTTAAACCCTCAACGTTTTCGAGGACTTTGTCCAGATCCTCCGCCCTGCCGCCCCCCTCGAGCACCGATGAACGCGAATTCAAGGTGCTTGCGCCGCCCCTGCCGCCGAGGACGCCAAGGAGACCCTTTTTTGAGACCTCTTTGCGGATTGCCTCACGGCGCTCCTCAAAGCTCTGCTGAGGCTCCTCCGTGAAATCGGGGTCCTGGTAGTCCTCGGGAAGCTTATCCACCTCCACGACCTCTACGTCTTCTGGAAGCTCCTCCACCGGAGTAAGCTCCTTCTTCTCCTCCGGTTTCTCCTCGACAACTTCCACCTCCTCCTCCGCCTTCACCTCCTCAGCCTCTTTTTTAGCCTCTTCGTCAGCCCTCTTTTTAGCCTCAAGCTCCTTCTTGACGCGTGTCATAGCTTGAGGGGCCTCATAGACTAGCTTGGCAAAGCGCGCGGCTACCTTCTCCGGCTGCACCTCCGCCGGTATCTCAACGGACGCCAAATAGACTGTGACAAGGGCCAGCAGGCCGTAAAGGCTCCATGAGAAGAGAGTGAAAAACCAATCTTCCTTGGCGAGCAGAGGGCGCCTGAAGCGCAGCGGAACCCGTTGTCTGGGCGGCTGCTTGGCCTTTTTCTCCTCGGGGAGCTCAAGGCCATAGCTAAAGTAGCAGCGCGTCCCCCGGTACTCGAACCAGCCGCTCAACTCTCTGGTAATCAAGAGGCGGCGGTTTTTACCTCGTCCACGGCTTATATTGAGGATATCAAGGTCGGCAAAATTTACGGTGGAGTAGCCGCCGGTGAGCTCACCCTCCATCCCCTCTTTAAGGTGCAGCTCGGGGCCGCGCATAGTGAAGGTGACAAGGGTTTCGCTCTCACCCGTGCCCTCGATGGGATATATGATCTCATTTTCAAGCCCCGCGCCCCAGCGTATTTTTCCGCTCTTTTTGGCGACGTGCCCGACTACGTTACCCCCAAGCTCGCACTGGAGATGGAGGTGGGTGTTTTTCTTCTTTCGGGGGGTTTTTGGCGCTTTAGCCATCACTCCCCCTTATAAACCGCAAGGGATTGGTTTACGTACTCCGCCTGCCCTGCCGTATAGATGATCTTCTTAAGGAGCCTGAAGGGTACGTTGCGGTCGCCCTGAAGAATTATCTCGCCGGTGAAATCAACCTCGTCGCTAACTTCTGCCACCGCCTTCAAGGACTCCGCCTTCTGACTTAGAACTGCGTAGAGCGGCTCTATCAAGAGGTCGTCTGAATTAATCACATCGGCTACGTCATCGATGAGGAGCTTGCCGTCAACATACAGGGCATTGCCGTTAAAACCCACCGCCACCGCCGGATGTACATCCTCAATCGCCGTGGACTCAGGCAGCGAAATTGACTTTGCGATCTGCACGAGCTGCCCTTCGGCGGAGTAACTTTTAAGCAAAAATACGAGGAGAATGGTGAAGATGTCGATCATCGAGGTGATCTGGAGGCTCATCTCCTTGGGGCCCTTGCGCCGGTGCTTCTTAGCCTTGCTGGGAGAAAAGGGCATTGCTACTCCTCCCCCGGCACTATTCTGTCGGCGAGTGACACGCCGGGGAAGTAGGGCCTGCACTCATCCATCGTGTGTATGATGTCGTCGTAGACCACCTCGTCCTCTATGAGGAGGATTATTGCCTGCTGGTGGGCGAAGCGCTTCTCTTTAAGGCCCTTCAACTCCGCGGCCAGCTTTTCGAACTGAAATTTTCCATCGGCGAGCGGAAGGCGCTTTAAAACATCCTCATCGGATATGAGCTGGAATCCCTCGTTGGTCACCGCGAGGGAGAGCGAAGCCTTAATCTCGGCAGGATCGGGCTGTTCGAGGAATGTCGCGGTATCGACGCTTGGGAGGTTTAGCTCCACAGCCGCTACCTGCTCGAAGACCGCTGTCTGCAAGAGCATAGGCACGAGGACGACGAGGAGACTCATGACCGGGATGAGCGTCAGCTCTACATCCGAGGTCTCCTTCCGCCTTCTTTTGGAAGGACGGTATCCGGGCATTGTTACTCGCCTTTGCTAAGGACCGCGAAGAGATTGATGAGCTTGACGGAGTATTCGTCGATTTCATCGACGATCTTACCCGCCTTGGCTTGCAGGAACGCGTAAGCCACCATGTTGGGGATGGCGACCATGAGGCCGTAGGCGGTAGTGTTCATCGCCATCGAGATACCCTTTGCCAGCATGGCGCCCTTTTGCGAGGGGTCCGCTCCTGCGACGGCGTCAAACGCCTGCATAAGACCCAAGATCGTGCCGAGGAGACCCAGGAGGGTGGAGACGTTGGCTATCATCGAAAGGTAATGTATCCGCTTCTCGACGAGGGGGATAACCGCCAAGGCCTCCTCGTCTACGGCGTTTTGAATTGCCCTCTCGCCTTTTTTGGCAGCGCGTACCCCGGCGCCGAGGATGCGCGGCAGCGGCGCGCCGCCGCATAATTTAGCCGCGCCCTCAAGGTCACCCTTCTCAAGGAGTTTTCGAAGCTCGACAAAGAACTTGCCGCCGTCGACTCCGAACTTGACTATGAGGAAATAGGCGCGCTCACCCATCACGGCAAGGCCTAGACCGAGGGCCGCTGTGATCGCGTACATAAAGATACCGCCATCGAGGAACGCTCTGGCAATAGACTCAATCATCGTTCTCTTCCCTTCCCTTATCAAACGGCGCGGCCGCGCCTAAACCTGTTTTTCGGTCAGTTTTCAATCTCCCCCGTACAGGCGCTCAAAATCCGAGGGCTTAAGTGGCGCCATCAACGAGGGTGAGTAATCTTTATGCATGGAGCCGAGGTCCAGCTGGGCCTTACGGCGGGGAATAATATAGAACACTTCCGGCCGCTCCAACTCTCCGCGTATCTCGACGTCCTCCATCTCGAGTTTGAGAGGCTCACTATCTTCTGCAACAGCTGGAGTTGTCGTGGGCTCCGTTGGGGATTTTTCCTCTGCAAAAGAGGCCCCCGCGAAGAGCGCCGTAAGCGCTACTATAAGCACCCCCCTAATCAAATCGCGAGGTAGGGTCATCATCCGCCCCCCTCGATGCGTTTCGCCGCTTTGAGCCACCGGGCAACCTCTTCATCATCTTCCACATGGGTCAGATAGCGCTCATAAAGCTCGATGGCCTCTGTGTATCTGCCCATGTACTTCTCGTACAAGATGCCGAGATTCTTTAGCGCCGGGAGGTAATCTTTACTGGCATTTAATGCATTTTTATATGCCCCCTCGGCTTCAGGCAATTTGCCGAGTTCCCGGCTGGCTAGGCCGAGGTTGTTGAAAGCTTCCGGCCTAAAGCGGTTCTCCAGCGTCGCCCTTTTGAAGAGGATGAGCGCTTCGGAGTATTTTTCCTGGCGCATATTTAGGAGCCCAAGCCCGTTGAGCGCTTCGTAGTTCGAGCGCTCTCGCTCCAAGACCTCGTCGTATAGAGCTTTTGCTGCGCCCGCCCTACCCTGCGCCATCTTCACCTCGGCCAGGAGAAGCTTGGCTAAAATCGTCGTCTCCCCCCCCACCAGCATGGCGCGCGTCGCCTCGCGTTCGGCGGCGGAGAAATTGGCATCTTCAAGGTAGAGCCGCGCCATGTAGAGTGCATAACGCCTTGAGGTCTCCTCATCCGACATGCGCTCCCAGTTGTCCAGCGCCTCGGGCGCGTTACCTACCTGATAGTTAAGCCAACCTATACCCCCCAGGACCTCCTCCGGCACTGTATCCAGATCTGCCGTCAGCTCACGTAAAAACTTTACCGCCTCATCACCTCTGCCTTCGCGGTAAGACCACAAGATGTACGTGTCGAAGGTATTCTCGTCGCCCTCTCCACGCTCAAGGAGTTTTTCCATAATCGGCAGTCCGTTTTGCGCATCGCCTATGGCATAACGAGAGCGCGCCTCCAGGAAGAGGCCCCCCTCGACTTCGGGGTCCATCACCCTCGCGACGCCGATTATTTCAAGCGCTTTTTTATATTCGCCGGAATCGTAAAGCCCAAGCGCTTCCACGATCAGCTCCTCAGGGGTCTTTGGCGCCGGGATCGGTTCCTCGACCGCGGGTGCGGCCTCCTCCTTGACCTTTAGGGTGATTCCATCCTGGGTCGTAGCGGTGGTGGCGGCTTCCTCCTTAACCTCAACAGCCGCAGGGGTACAGCCCACTGCGTACAGGAGCGGAAGCAGCGCTAAAAACGCTGAAATTCTCTTCATCGCCTCACCTCCCACCCTTTGATCGGGTTCGGCGGAGGCGCCCATGCCCCGACCATCTCCTCGCCACGCTTGAAAGCCCAGGGCAGGAGAGTTTCAAGCCGGGCGTAGATCTTCTCGACCCATTCGTTCCACGCGCCAGCCTTCTGCGCCGCCGCTACGCCCTTTCTGTAGAATTCGATGCCGCGTTCCTCAAGGGGAAAGGCTTTCTCCTCAATCAGGAACATATACTCTTCAAGCTCCTCATCGCTCAGCCCCTCCGGCTTCTCCGACTCAAGGAGGGCCACCTTCATCTGCTCAAAGGCCTCGCCGGCGTAGAAGAGAGATGCGGCCAGGGTCTCGGCGTATGGAAGCGTCGCGGTGTCTATAAGATGTCCCAGGGCTTTTTCAAGTGAGCGTTCCTTGGCGTCGAGTGCAGCGGCCAGGTCTCCCACAAGGCGTATCTCCCGGAAGCGCTCAAGCTCCTTCTCGCCAAGCGCGAGTGACGCTTTGGCGCGGTAAACGTTCTCGTCACCCTCGGCCGGTGCGGCCCATGAAAGTGCGAAGTACTCCTCGGCCTCTGGGAGTCTCCCCATAGCGTCGAGTAGAGCCCCTTTGAGGTAGAGCACCTGCGCGTAGCGTCCGTCGGCGGGGAAGACCTCCTCAAATTCGGTATAAAGCGCCAACGCGCGTTCCCTGTCGCCAGCTTTTTCGAAGGCCATAGCAGCGCGGTATAGGTGACCGGGGGCTTCGGGCGAGGCGACGTTGAGGCGGTACAGGTCTTCGTAGTTGACCGCAACGCCCCCCCAATCGCCGAGCGATGAGAGTATCTCCGAGGAGAGGGTGAGTGAGGACTCAGCATATTTTGAGGATTTATACTCCTCGGCGATACGGCGGTAGACCTTCGCCGCCTCCTCCTCCCGGCCGAGCTTTCTCAGCGCCTCCGCGCCACGGTAGAGTGACACTTGAGCCGCATCTCCCTCCGGAAACTCCTTTGCCATCCTGAAGAAGTGGGTAACCGCACCTTCGCTGTCACCGGCCGCCTCAGCTATCTCCGCCAGCTTGAAGATTGAGTAGGAGATAAGCTTCAGCGCCCTCTCGCGGGTCTCCTCGAGGGGGTCCTTTGATATAGTCTTTCTCGCCCACCCCTCAGCCTCGGAAAAATTCTCCTCGCGGAAGTAGGAACGCGCTATACGCTCTGTCGCCTCGGGGTCCAGCTGATTGCCCGGAAAACGACTCACTAGTTCTTCAAAGGCTTTTCTGGCCCCCGCGAAGTCCTCTTTGGCGAAGGAGAGCTCACCTGCGGCGAATAGCATCTCCGCTACACCCTCCGCATCCGGATTCAGCTCAACATAGCTCCAATGAGCCTCTACTAGCTCATCGTAGCATTCAGACCCAAGGGAGCAGATCTCCCCCAGTGCCTCGACCCGTCTGTATGACGCGTCCTCACGGTGGCTGGTTATATCTTCGTAGAGGGCGACCTCACGGTATTTATCGGCGGCCGAGCGGCTTAGCCCCGCCTCCTTGTACGCCTGCGCCTGTGAGTAGGCCATCTCATAGCCGTCCTCGCCCGATATGCCGAAGAGCTCATGGTAGCGCTCATATTGGGTAACGGCGTCCGCGATCTCCCCTTCGCCACGCTGGGCCTTTGAGTGGCGGTATAGCGCCGCAAGCCTCAGCCCTTCCTCCAGGCGTTCATCACGCTCTCGCCTTAGATCCTCGCTCTGGACCTCATCCCAAGGCGTACCGGGGCGGTATAATTCATACCAAAGCTGGCGCCTCAGGTTAGCCGATTCCGGGTCCTGCATGGCGAGGTAGCCGTTTATTATCCCCTTCTCCATCGGGAAGGCGACTTTGGTCAAGGGGTAGGCGGCGGTGCCTTTCTCATAAGCATTTACGGCATCCTTGTGCCGGCTGCCCTCTATATAGAGGTCGCCCAGCACCTTGAAGAGCAGGTCGCCGTACTCTTTGCCCGCCTCGCGTCCGTCAAGATAGCTCACAACCCCCTCTACACCCTCCCATTCGACGAAGGTGCGCCCCATGATATCAAGCGCTTCGTCTTTCAGGGATCGGTTCTGGGCGGTTCCCTCATCCATTATGTGGCTGAAGGTCTCTATCGCTATCGGATACATATCCAGCTTGTAGTAGCTCCAGCCCAGCTTATACAGCGCTTTGGCGCGGTACTCCTCGCGCCCGGAAGCCAGCACCTCGTTGTAGTGGTCCACCGCCTCCCTGTATATGCCAAGGTTGAAGGCCGACTCGCCCATCCTCATGTGGATCTCGGTTGCGTAGGGAGTATCCGGGGAGAGCTCAAGCACCTTGCCGTAATAGCGGGCGGACAGGACAACCTCCCCCTCTTCGCCATATAGATAGCCAAGGTTGTACATCGCGGTGAGCGACTGCTCCGAGGAGGGGTAGTCGTCCGCTAAAGCGCGGTAAAAGCCGATGGTGCGCGGGTACTTGTCGCCCGGGAGGATATCCATGTCGGTCCCCTCCTCGTAGGCGCTTTTCAGAGCGGCTTCCTCCCGGCGGTAAGCTAGCTCCGCCAGCCGAAGGAGTATCTCGGGCTTTCTCTCCTCCGGCGTGCCGGGTAGCTCCAGAAGTTTTATATACTTCTGCATCACGGGTGAATCCGCCTTTGCCGCGCCGACGGTGGCTCCCTTTAAACCTTTGCGCTTCTCTTCAAGGGCCTTGACCCTCGCCGCAGCCTGGGCGCGCGCCTCCTTTAACGACTGGGGGCGCTCACGGCGGATCTTCTTCTTGACCTCTTTAACCGCCTCGACTTCGACGTTTTTTTGCGGCTCCGCGGATGCGGGCTCCTTAACCTGGGGCCCATCGACGCATCCGGCTAGGAGCGACGCCATGAGGATGGTTGCAATTATATTTTTTCGCGTCATTCACCCGACCTGTCGAGCTCGTTTTGCATAAGATGGAGAGCCTGCGCCTCGTCAAGCGCGAAGCGGTCCGCTCTCAGGCGCAGGGCTTCGGCTCTCTTTTTCAAGTGTTCTCTGGAGGCTTCCATCATTCCGGCGCGGACCTCATCTTTAATATCGTCAATCTCGCCCGCAACCTTTTGCGCCCGCTCGACCAGAAGCGCGAGTTTTACATTCAGCTCTTTTAACTTCACCTTCTCATCGGCGTTGGTTACGACCGCCTCGTCATAGGGCAGCTTAAGGTTCTCATGCTCGACCCTTCGGATTGCGAGCATACGGTTGAGCTCCTTTTCACGGACAGTCACCCGTTTCTTTATACCTTCGAGGTAGCCTAACTGCGCCACGGCGAGCTCGCGGTTGGCGTCCTGAATCTTCTCCCATAAGAGCGCCGCCCGCTCCTTGACAAACTCCGGAGTCTCCTCCCAGCTCGTCATGGCGACCAGCGTGTTTATAGCGTCTTCAGTCCACTTTATTACCGCGAGCAGCTTGTCCTGCCGCTCAATCAACGATTCGATTCGCGGGCGCTGCTCCTTTGGAAATAGCGCTCCGACCTGAACGATATCGAGGTATTTATAGAGCCCAGCGTCCATCTCGTCGAGCTCCACGGACAAGGCGTCTATCCACTCCTTCAATACGCCTATGCGCTTGGATATGTCGTCCAGCCGCTCCTCCCTCAAAAGCGCCGCTTTCTGCGCCAGCTTCGTCCTATCGTTGAGGGCCAGGGCGTTTTTGGCGACACCCGCCTCTATGTTGGCGTCAAGCGCCCTCATCCAGGCGATATCCACCTCAGGGAGCGGCGCCGTAAGGGCGGAGCTCTGATCATCCCAGCTGTCGGCCCATTCGAGGGCGGTGAGCCTCGCCTCGGAGTAAGAAGATGCCGCCTCCTCGTAGAACTCGTTTCGCTCTAGAACCTTGCCGAGCGCCCACTGGTCCTCGTGGGCGTTTTCCGGGTCCTGCGTCATTGCGGTCTCAAAGGAGGCGATGGCGCGGACCATGTCTCCAATCTCCGCAGAGCACCAGCCGATAGTCCTAAGCGCCTCCGCATAAAAGGGAGTCCCTTCCTGAATGAGCGAGAGCTGGCTTATCGCAAGGCGCAAAAGCTTCTCTCTCTGCTCAATATCCACATCCTCGGTGGCTACGGCGGCTTTGTAGATAATTCGTCCGCGGGCAAGTCTGAAATAGTCCGAGAGGTTCTTTTCCACCACCCTGTCCGGGTGGCTTCTGGTCGCGTCGATTGCTTCGTCTATGTGCTCGATGGCTTTTAATATATCGCCATCGGAAAGTGATATTTGCGCCATGGTATAGCGCGCGTAGCTCTCAAGCTCGCCGCTTGAAACTTTAGAGAGAAGGGCAATGGCTTTATCGTGAATACCGACCAAGAAGTAACATTCGCCGACCCTGTAATTGAGGGTGGAGGGGTCGAGGAAGCGCCGGCCCTTGCTCTTTTCGAAGAGAGATACAACTGCGCCATAATTGCCTCGCTCAAATTCGTATTCGACAAGCTTTTCGAGGGCTGGGCCGTTGAAGGAGCCTTCCGTCGAGCTCAACCAGCGGAAGGTTTTAAGAGCCTCGGGAACGCGACCGGTATTAACCAGCGCAACTGCGCGAAAGTATCCCTGCGCCCGCGACACCTCCTCGCCGGAGGGGATCAACTCGACCGCCCGCTCCCAGCGTTCCGCTACAGCGGCGGAGAGGCCCGCTTCGCCCCTGGGCACCGCGTAAGCACACGATCCCGCAAGGGTGGCGGCCACTAATAAGGCTGCCGCTACTCTACTTCCCATCTGGCGGTGCCGTCCTCGTAGGTGACTATCCAGGTAAGGCGCTTGGCGCGTTCAACCTTCATCTTGACGGGTTGTGCCATAAGCTCGCCTTTAGGACCGAAGAGGAGGGAATGCTCGCCCGCGGCCAGCCTTAGTTCAAGCAGTTCAAGGGGCAGGTCACCGCCCAGCACGTTGAGTTCAGCGGGGGTCAGCGGCCTTGAGACGAGGGTCTCTCCATCTATATCCAGAGCGACAGCGCGGTCAACCCAGTCCGAGACCCTTCCCCGCATGAAGATGAAGACGCGTCCCGTCTCCCCTTCAAGCATCTGACGGGTGAGGTCTTCCAGCTCCTCGCGTATCGAGGCGACCTCTTTTGAGAGCTCTTCCACACGTTCCTCGTAATTTTTTACCGCCCTCTCGGCGTTTGCCGCATCCTCCTTCTCGTCGGCGAAAGCAGAGCTTGCGGCGCCCAGCACCGTAAACGCCATTGCGAATAGGGTTAATATCAAGAGCACTCTACGCATCTCAATCCTCTCTCGCAGAGAAGGCAGGCCAACGCGAGCCCTCTCCCACCAATTTTCTGGGGCCAAGAATCTTTCCATAGCGGAGGAACTCATCCCCCGGATTGTACAGTAGATAGATAAAACATTCGGCGCCGCTTCCAAAATCGTTGAAGGCGGTAACCACCAGCTCAAGGTCATTTAGGCTGTCAGCAACCAGCGCGCTTGAGCGCCACCGCCCTTCGCCGTCAAAGAGCACCCTGACCCCCTGAGCTGCGCGGTCCGAGAGGTCCGGATCCGGATCCTGAGGGTGGGTGTGAGCCTCTCCTCGCCAACCGTGGATATCGAGGTCTACGTCCTCACCCTGCCAGACCAGCACGGCGAGGAGCGCCTTGTCGGTATCCATTGAGGGGGGGAGCGATATTTTCTCTCCAACTACCGTCAGCCCCCTTGGGTCTATGCCTTGGGCATAGGCGTCGGTAGTGAGCGGGAGTAGCGCAACGTGCGCCTCCGCGCTGCCTTTGTCCACCGTTACAGGGTATGGAATCGGTCCTGCCCATATTACGACGTCGGTGAGCTCTTCAGGCACCTCCGCCACCAGCCTCGCCCAACCCTTCTCGACCGACTCAACCTTGACCTTGAGCTCCTTGGAGATTTTGGGCTCCCGCCAGATAAGCTGACTCGTATAACGTTGCTCCCTGAAGCTCCCGCCGTAGGCTATGCCCCCCTGCCCCGCCGGATAGAAGTATGGGGCGAGCACTTCCAGCGTGCTGGCCTCCCAAAGGGTCGCTCCCTCAGGGCCGTTTGTCGCCAAGATGAGCGGGTCCACCCGCATATCCTTAAGCGCATCGATCCTGTTGCCCTCCTGTTTCTCGGGCACTGGCTCCAAAATTATCATCGGCGTACGTTCGGGAGCTTTGGGGGCAACGGGCGGCTCATAGGGGAAAAGCTCTACCCATACGTCCTCGCGGTCAGGAGACTCCCCGGAGGAGGCGCAGTAAAACCGCCAGGGCTCTATACCGAGCTCCTTCGACAGGCGATTCGCCGCGAAAATCGCATATTGCAACCCAAGGGCACGGTTCAGGAGCTTTGGCCCCGAGGAGTCTGTATGGCCGATTATAAGGATGGATTTATCCATGTCCGCTATCTCGACCGCCGCCTTTATGAAGGCGTCCGGGAGGCGATCGCCGGTTATCGAGAGCCTCTCCGCGCGGGCTGAGTATTTTTCAGCCATCATTGGAGGCCGCTCCAAGAGCACCGGCCCCTCGCGGAATGCCGCCGCCGTTCCGGCAAAGAAAGAAAGGAGCAGCGCGCCGAGCAGCGCTTTTAAAATGGCGCTCTTCATCAACCCTCCAAAACCGTTCCTCTCTCGATAACGAGAGGGGCATCACTGTTGTTTTCCACCACTACCTCCCCCTTCACCTTTACGCCGGCCTTAAAGCGTACATCGCCGGTGATGGTCAGGGCTCGCGCATTAAGAAGGCTGGGCGCTGACGGTATTCTCGCATCCAGCGCCTCGACGGATTTGTAAAAGCGCGGGTCGAGACGGACAACCGGCACTCCTAATGAGGATTGACGCCTGCCGCTGACTTCAAGCGGCGCCTCATCGCCCTTTACGTATATGTCGCTACGTCGAACCAGGAGGTCGGAGGTACTCTTAACCGGGGCGAATCGGCCACGCGGGACAACAACCCCTCTTGCCCCCTCGAATGAGGATATTGCCGCCCCCATAGCGCTTTCCAGCTGGACTACTCCTACCCCCTCCACCACCTTGCGGTTTATTATTAGCGGAAGCTCAACCCCGCCGGAATCCATGCGCTCTTTTAACGCCCTTAAATCGACCCACAAGTTATTGGTGTTGAAGACTTCGAAACATTTTATATCCTGAAATTCTTTAACGTGCTCATCTGGAACCTGCGCGATTTCAAGGAGGCTAAGGCGCCAGCCCCTCTTTACGAGGGTCCCCCCCTTT